>JAUNQJ010000068.1 GCA_030536265.1 Erysipelotrichaceae bacterium | reverse complement strand
AGAGAAAAAGAATTAGGACCAATTGTAACATATCAAGATTATTTAACTGCATTTCCTTATAATGCTGCAACATATGCTATTAAAGTTAAAGGTAAACAATTAAAACAAATGTTTAAATATGTATTTAGAGATGAAACATGGAATGGAGAACATACTGAATTTTATCAAGTATCTCAAGGTGTACATATCAAATACAGTAAATCAAAACATGAATTATTAGAGTTTAGTCTTGCTGATGAAGATATCCAGGATGAAAAAATAAATATAGTAGGTCTACAGAAATATCCACTATCAAATTTTGAAGAATGTTTTGGATTTAAAAAAGAAGAAGTTGAAGCTAATGGTGAAATAAAACAAATTAGTTCATCTGATCAAGAAACTTTATATGAAAAACTTGAATCAAATAATTATCGTGAAACAAGAGGATTAGGAAGAATAGAAATAATAGACTAATATGAAAATAGGAATTACATATCGTTATGCAGAAGGCCCAACAGGAAGAATGGATAGATTATACATTCCTGGTGAGTTTAAAAATATTTTTGATGAATTAGATGTTGCATTAATCCCAATTGTTTCAGAGAGTGGATTAGATGAAATAGTTGATATTTGTGATGGATTAATTGTTCCAGGAAGTTTTTCTGATACAAATCCTAGATACTATAATGAAGAACCATTAAAAGATAAAACATATGATGTTGATGAATATAAATTTGATTCATTGGTTATTTCTAAATTTGAAAGGAAAAATAAACCAATACTAGGAATTTGTGGAGGTCATCAAGAAATTAATGTATATTTTGGTGGGACTTTAAATCAAAGAATAGAAAATCATGGTAGTGGTGTTATGCATTCTATTAATATAGTAGAAGATTCTTTCTTGTACCAAATATATAAGAATAAAAGTATGGTTGTTAATTCTTTCCATCATCAATCTATTAAAGAAGTTGCACCAAACTTTAAGGTTATTGCCACTAGCGATGATGGAACTATTGAAGCTATAGAAAAAGACAATATATTATGTGTTCAGTATCATCCTGAAATAATGAGAGACATAAATTTCTTTAAAACATATTTGGATAATTATTATAAGAAGTAACTTTGTGAAAAAATAGACAATCATGTACAAATGCCCTTAAATAAAGGGCATTTTTAATGTTTAGGTATATTTCTATATGATAAAATTAATACGGGAATGAAGCTATCCCATACATAATGTATGCTAATAGTTTCATTTGAACTATTAGCTTTAAATAATTTTTAGAAGGGGGAATCATGATTTATTCTAAAGAAGTTGAAAACATGTGCACAGTAAAATGTGGCGCTAGTCACGGTTGTGCTCCAATTCCTGAAGAAGGCAAATGGGTTTATTCAAAAGAAATCAAAGATATTTCTGGCCTAACACATGGTATTGGTTGGTGTGCACCACAACAAGGAGCTTGTAAATTAACTCTTAATGTTAAGGAAGGTATTATTGAAGAAGCTCTAGTAGAAACACTTGGATGTTCAGGTATGACTCACTCAGCTGCTATGGCATCTGAAGCTCTAGTTGGTAAAACATTACTTGAAGCATTAAATACTGACTTAGTATGTGATGCTATCAACACTGCAATGAGAGAACTATTCTTACAAATCGTTTATGGTAGAACTCAATCTGCTTTCTCTGAAGGTGGTTTAGTTGTTGGTGCTGGTCTTGAAGATTTAGGTAAAGGAACAAGATCTCAAGTTGGTACTTGCTATGCAACAAAAGCAAAAGGTCCTAGATACTTAGAATTAGCTGAAGGTTACATCACAAAGATCGCATTAGATGCTAATGATGAAATCATTGGTTATGAATATGTTAATATGGGCAAATTCATGGATGCAGTAAAAGCTGGTAAAAATCCTGATGAAGCTCTAAAGGCAGAGATCAAGACTTACGGTAGATTTAAAGATGCTGCTAAGTATATTGATCCAAGAAAGGAGTAGGAGAAGTATGGCACTATTTGAAGGTTACGAAAGACGTATTGAAAAAATCAATACAGTATTAAATAAGTATGGTATTTCTTCTATCGAAGAAGCAAAGAAAATTGTTGATGAAACAGGCGTTGATGTTTATAACATCGTAAAAGGTATTCAACCAATCTGTTTCGAAAATGCATGTTGGGCATATATCACTGGTGCAGCTATCGCTGTTAAAAAAGGTGATAAGACAGCTTATGATGTAGCTAAATCAATTGGTGAAGGTTTACAAGCATTCTGTATTCCTGGTTCAGTTGCTGAAGATAGAAAAGTTGGTTTAGGTCATGGCAATCTAGCTGCTATGTTATTAAATGATGAAACTAAATGTTTCGCATTCTTAGCAGGACATGAATCATTTGCTGCTGCAGAAGGTGCAATCGGTATTGCTAAATCTGCAAACAAAGCTCGTAAAGAACCATTAAGAGTTATCTTAAACGGTCTTGGTAAAGATGCTGCTAAGATTATTTCTAGAATTAATGGATTTACTCTTGTTGAAACTCAATTTGATTATTTCACAGGCAAAGTTAATGTTATTAAAGAAACTAAATATGGTGACAACCCTGATAGATTAGCAGTTAGATGTTATGGTGCTGATGATGTTAGAGAAGGTGTTGCTATCATGCATTTAGAAGGTGTTGATGTATCTATTACAGGTAACTCAACTAACCCTACTAGATTCCAACATCCAGTAGCTGGTACATATAAGAAAGAATGTATCGAATTAGGTAAGAAATACTTCTCTGTAGCATCAGGTGGTGGTACAGGAAGAACACTTCACCCAGATAATATGGCAGCTGGTCCAGCTTCTTACGGTATGACTGATACTATGGGAAGAATGCACTCAGATGCACAATTCGCTGGTTCTTCTTCAGTTCCTGCACACGTTGAAATGATGGGCTTAATCGGTATGGGTAACAACCCAATGGTTGGTGCATCAGTTGCAGTAGCAGTAGCAGTTGCTGAAGCAATGAACAAATAATTAACTAAACAAAAGTTAACTTAAAAGGAAATTCTTAATGAATTTCCTTTTTATTTTTTTGAATCTCTTTTTGTAAAAAGAGTTACAATGAAATTATAAAGGAGTGTAAAAACACTAAATGAAAAAAGAAACTAAGAAAGCAGTTAAAGCAGCAACTAAGAAAGCTTGCTGCAAAGCAAAAGAAGTAAAAGCTGATGCTAAGAAAGCTTGCTGTAAAGCTAAAGCTGATGCAAAGAAAGTTACAAAAAAAGTAGCTGCTGCAAAAAAAGCAATTAAGAAATAGATTATTATGAAAAACACCTAGAGGTGTTTTTCTTATTACAAAGACTTAAATCGTTTTTAATGATAATATATTGATATGAAAAAATCGTATTTATTAATAATTATTATTTTATGCTTGGCTTTAGTTGGCGTTATTGGATTTGGTGTTTATAAATCAACAAATAAAGAAACTAAAGAAGAAATTATAGAAGAATCACAAGAAGAAAACAAAATATTACTAATTGAAGAGCCAGTCATAGAAATTCCAAAAGTATTGAATTTTAATGACTATTATGAAGTTGTATATGATGAAACAGTTGCTCTTCAAGAAAAAGTTGATGCTGGTTATCTAGTAGGAGCATATGGTGATTATTA
>JAUNQJ010000067.1 GCA_030536265.1 Erysipelotrichaceae bacterium | reverse complement strand
ATTTGCATCCAAAGATCATTTTGAGCACCACCACCTGTAACAAATATTTGATCAATTGCTACATCATGTGCTTTCATTAGCATTAATTGCTGATTTATTGAGAATGCTACGCCTTCTAAAGCGCTGCGATACATATGAGCTCTTGTATGACTTAATGTTAATCCAAATAGAATACCTTTAGCTTGTGGATCGTTGATAGGTGTTCTTTCACCAGCCCAATAAGGTAGGGTAACAAGTCCTTCAGATCCTGCTGGTATCTTATCAACACCTTCCATCATACTAGCATATGCATTTGGTCCACCAGCTTTTTGTTTTTCAACAGCGTCAATAAATAATGTATCACGATACCACTTAGTTAATGAACCAGCAGCATTTGTTCCGGCAGATATATCACAAAGTCCAGGAACGATGAATTCTTCACGCCATAATCTATCATCATCTATAAGTTCTTTTGTTCCGAGAATCATATAAATTGATGAACCCATTTGAACCATCATTTTGCCAGGAGATACAACGCCAACCGAAATTGCTTCTGCACCTGAATCATCAGTACCAGTCAATACTGGAGTACCTTCTTTTAAGCCTGTTTCTTCACTTGCTTTTGCAGTAACATAACCTACAACATCTGTAGCATCATGTATTTCAGCTAATTGATCTGGTCTACAAATTGGTTTGCAGTATTCCTCATTTGGTTTCCAATCAGCTCCATACAACGGATTGAAGCTTGCTAGTCCTAAGAATTTATCTACTACATAATTGCCAGTAAGTTTAGCAGTTAAGTAAGTTGAAGCTGTAATGAATTTATGTGCTTTTGCATATACTTCTGGTTCTTTATTTTTAATCCATAAAATTTTTGGCATTACATCACTTGAACAAAGAGGGCGACCATACCATTTTTTAATTTGTTCTGGTCCATACATTTTTGTCAATTCTTCCATTTCATCTGTTGCACGAGCATCAATACCATATAAAATTGCTTTTCTTAATGGCTTACAGTTTTCATCAACAGGAAGGCAATCTGCACCTAGTGCACTTGTTCCGATTGCTTTGATGTCGTCTTTATTAACACCACTTTTTTTAATTAGCTCATTTGAAATGATGCAGAAATCTCCCCACCAATCTTTTTCAGCGTCATGTTCATAATGTCCTGGTGCTGGATTTGTCATAGCGTGTTCAGTTTGATGTTCTGCAATTATTCTTCCTTCTTCATCAATTAACACACCTTTACTGGAATTTGTTCCAGTATCAATCCCCATAAAATAAGCTTTACTCATAATATCATTCTCCTTCATATACTATGTTACCGTTTACTACGGTCATATCTACTTTTAATTCTCTTATATTTTCTATTGGTGTTGTAAATAAATTTCCAGATAATACTGCTATATCCGCTTTTTTGCCAACCTCTAAAGTTCCAAGTGTTTTTTCGTCTCCTAGATTATATGCTCCACCATGTGTCCAAGCTTTCAATAGTTCGTTTGTTTTTAACATATTTTGAGTATTAAATGGTTCTCCACCTTCAGGGAAGAATCCTCCAACTGCATGGTATACAGATTCTGGGATATTATCTATCAATAGAGGTAAATCAGTACCACAACTTATTGTTACTCCTGAATCTTGCATCTTTCTTCTATTCCAATAATTCTTTCCTCTTTCAAGACCTATTTTTTCTTCAATCATTTTTAATTTACCCTCACGGTTTGCTATTGATTGAATTTGAGGATATACTTCAGCAATTACACCCATTTTTCCCATTCTTTCTAAATCTTGAGGATCTGAGAATTCTAGGTCTGTGATTGCATGTCTATTAACCATTTTGCCATTAGCATCTCTTTTGCATGTTTCATAGATATCAAGAGTTTTAGCAATAGCTGCATCACCTTGACAGTGTAATGAGAATCTAAAGTCATTTTTATCTGCTGTATGTGCATCATCTCCAAGTTGTTTCCAGTTGATGTCTTGTTTGCAGCAAGTATCTGTATTGTTGTATGGTTTTTTAATATCAGCGTTGAATTCACTAACTGATCCATCTGTCATTTGATTATATCCAGAGAATCTAACAAATTCACCTTTGAATTTATCACGCATCTTTTTACCATATTCAATATTCATTGGTTTATCTACTGGTTGGCTCATGAAGTTAACTCTAACAGTTAGAGCATTTTCTTTTTCTAATTCTTCAAGAACATCTGTGAATGTGTAGAAATCATCAAAGCCCATTTCTTTTATAGAAGTGATACCATGACTATTCATCATCTTCATATATTTAATGAATTCTGGCTTGATAAATTTCTTGTCTCCAAGGATGTAAGGGAAGATTTTAACATATGCTTCTGGCCAGCATCTGTTTGGATTAAAATTATATTTTTGAATTGCACTTGTGTTCATTGCACAAGTTTCTTGTCCTTCCATGAATAATACAACAGGACGATCACCAAATTCTTTGTTTAATAATTCTTCGCTAACTTCAACTTTTAAATTATGTCCAAGAATTGGATAATCATTTGAAATAGTGGCCATGTGTTTTTTAGCTGTTTCAATTACTTCACTCTCACTTGAACAATTTGCTAGATCACATCCTAAAAATCTAACAACATATCCTGTGAAGAAACAATGAACATCAACAAAACCAGGGCTTACTGTTTTTCCGGTATAGTTATATACTTTTGTGTCAGCTGATAATAGATTACTTGGAATTTCTCCTTGACCTACTGCACTGATTTTGTCGTTTTCCACCTTAACATAACCATTAATAGGTGAAGTGTCGGTTGCTGTAAAAATACAGTCAGACTTGATAATAAAATTACCTTGATTTGACATAGTTTTCCTCCTTTTTATTAAAAAAACTATATAAGATAAGATAAAAATAGCATATTATTGTCTAATAATCAATGTAGTTGTTTATATGTTTTTTTTGTTTTATAGCCGAAATTTGACGTAAAAATGGCCTATTTTGCCTAATTTTAATCCGTTTTTAAACAAGATATAAGTTTTATATGCTGATTTTGTATCAAAAATTGATAACTTGACTATTTTTTGTAGTAATAATATCATTTAAGTAAGAGTGGGGAAATGTAAACGCTTTAGTTTACAAAACCGATTCAAATAATAAGGAGGGGAATAATGGAAACCCAAACAAATTCAAACGAGCTTGGTAGGAAGCTTGGCCTTGGAGCCGTTATCGCACTTGGTGTTGGTACAACTGTAGGCTCAGGTATTTTCTCATCTTTGTCAGAAGTTGCTAATGCATCTGGAAGTATGTTGTTCTTATTCTTAGCTTTCGTCATTGGTGGTCTTCTACAAATTCCTGCAAATTTCTGTTATGCTGAACTTGCTTCTGCATATCCAGAGGATGGAGGTCAATATGTTTACTTCCGTGAAGCTGGATCACGTCTACTTGCGTTCATGTGTGGATGGATTAGCTTCTGGGCAACAGATCCTCCATCAATTTCTATCATGGCATTAGCCATCGTTAATCACTTAGCATTCTTTGTTCCAATGAGTGATTTTGCATTAAAAATTGTTGCTGTTGTATTCGTATTAATCTTTATGTGTTTGCACTTAAGATCAGTTGAAGTCGGCGGCACATTCCAAACAGTAATCACTGCATTAAAGATCATTCCTTTTGCATTAATTATTGG
>JAUNQJ010000066.1 GCA_030536265.1 Erysipelotrichaceae bacterium | reverse complement strand
CCTAATTCCCTTTTCATTTATCTATAACAAATCCTTACAAGTTTCTTTTATCTTACTAGCTAAGCCATCAACTTTATTCATAGGTAAAGAACAAATGCCAATTCTAATACCTTTATTAACTTTAACTGTATAAATATGATTATCAATTAATCTTTGATGTACTTTATCTCTTAAATCTAAGTCTTCAATTTTTAATGATACAAAGAATCCACTAGTATATGGATATAAAGGAAGATTATTTTCGTTAGCTTGTTTAATAAATAAACTTGCACGATCAGCTAACATCTTAATAGATTCATCTCTTTCCTTTATATATGAATCATAATTATCTTTTAATAATGAAACAATATTTAACATCGCACCATTATTACAATTAGACCAAGTAGTTCTAGCAAGTCTTGCACACATATTAATATAATGATCTAAGAATTCTTCATCATCATTGATAGCAATAAATGCTCCTAATCTTTTTCCATAATATGAGAAAGATTTAGAACATGAATATGCTAAGATTACTAATACATTATTTGTAAGAGTATTAAATAATTTAAAATACTCTTTCTTGTTATTTGGAGCATAATCAATATAAGCAATATCATTTAATAATATTACTTCTTTATTTACACTGTTAAGTTTATTAATTATTTTTTCCCATTCTTCATATGTATATGCATGTCCACATGGATTATGGCTTGGACTATTAATAACAACAAATACTTTCTCATTTACTGTATCAATTGCTTTTAATAATGAATCTAAATTATAAACATCATAATTAACAACATTTAAATTTAATTCTTGAGCAATTACTTTGTAGTTGCCCCAAGCAACTTCAGGAAGAATAATAGTATCCCCTTCATTTAAACAAGATTTAACAGAAAGATAAATTGCACCTGTTCCACCAGATGTTGCAAGTGTTTTATATTTCTTAGATACTTTTCCTTCTAATACATGTTTTCCAATTAATTCTAAATATTCTTTATTTCCTTCAGGTGAAGCATAAGAAGCATTTTGAATATTTGTAATATTACTTTCATTATCAAAAACAGTACTATATGTTAGTAACTTTCCATCTTCTCCATATAAGCATCCAGTAGTAGCATTAATTCCATCTGGATCTTGTTTTGCTAAATTTGATACTGCAAATACGTTATCAACATATTTACTTGTGTTTACATTTTTTCTTACAAATTTCATACTTGTCACCTTCTAAATATTATTATAAAAGAAAAAAGGCCTTTCGGCCTTCTTCTTTTTTAAGGGGATAAAGTTTTCAGTGTCAATTATAAGGGGAAACACCGGTAAGGTTTTATTTACCTTACAACTATATATTAAGAAAAAACATTCTATTAATTATGTCTTAAATATGTAAAATTGTGTGAGTAAATAATGCTAAAATTATTGTTATGAAATATAAAAAGCTTATTTTATGCCTTATTTCACTACTATTAGTAGTAGGACTAATTACTTATAACGCCATATGTGTTGCTCCGCATAAACTAACTATTAGAGAAGAAACACTAAAAAGTGATAAATTTGATAAATCATTAGATGGATTAACAATTGCATTTTTTAGTGATGTTCATTATGGCAATTTCATCAATGATGATGATATTGATAAGTTAATTGATACTATCAATATTATTAATCCTGATGTTGTTATATTTGGTGGTGATCTTATTGATAGATTCTCTCAACATCCAATACCAGTTGAACAAAGAGAAATATTATCAGATAAATTAAGTAATATAGAAGCTAAGATTGATAAGTATGCTGTTCTTGGTAATCACGATGAAGACGTTCAGCCAGCAAAAGATGAAGTAAATAAAATATTAACTAATGCTGGGTTTAAAGTAATAGAAAATACAAATGTTCAAATATCAAATGGAACTGATAAATGTATAAACTTAATTGGTATTGATTCTATGCTTTGTGGAACACCTGATATTGCAAGTGCATATGAAGGAATAGCAGACGGCAATTATACAATTGCTGTTTCTCATTGTCCTGACATTTTTAACAATATAGATACAACAATAACTGATTATGTATTATCAGCTCATTCACACGGCGGACAAGTATATCTTCCTTTAATTAATATATTCTATAGACCTTATGGATGTGAAAAATATTTTAGAGGAAAACATCATTCTAATAATGCAACATTAGATATTACTAATGGTTCAGGTTTAACAAATAAAAGCATCCGCTTATTTGCGGATGCTGAAGTAGTTTTCTATAAACTAGAAGCAAACTAATTATTCATAAAGTTTTCAATATCATCAATTTCTTTAATAATATCTTTTGATAGGTTTATTGCGCCTGTACCAGTAATTAATAGATCATCTTCGATTCTAATACCAATGCCTTCATCAGCAACATATAAACCTGGTTCATTAGAAATTACATTCCCAGCTTCAAGTATTGCACCTAAGCCTCCGTCTGCATCATGACAATCAAGTCCTAGGTGATGTGAAATATTATGATAATAGTATTCACTTACATCTTTTGTTAAACCATGTTTTGGTAATTCTTGTTTATAGTATTGAATAACAAGTCTATTTAAATCTCTAATTTTTACACCTACTCTTGCGTTTTGTTCAACTAATTTTTGAACATTTAATACTATTTGGTATAGTTCTTTTTGTCTTTCTGTAAATTTTCCATTTACTGGATAAGTTCTTGTTACATCTGCACAATAGTGTTTAAATGTTGCGCCTAAATCTTGTAAGAATAATTCACCATCTTGCATGATTTGATTATTATCAGAATAGTGAAGAGTTGTTGCTCTTGGACCTGATGCAGCAATTGTTTTGAAAGCAAATTCATTGCATACATTTTGATTACAAGAGAACGTAAATACACCTTCCATAGTCATTTCATTAAGACCAGGCTTAATAGATTTCATCATAGCTTGAATGCCTTGTTTTGTGATGTTGTTTGCTTGTTTTATACAAGTAATTTCATAATCATCCTTTATTAAACGCATTCTTGTTGTGTATGGAAATAAATCTTTAATAGTTAAATGAGGGTATTTTGTTAATAGTTCATTTGCATATTCACTAGATTTAGAAACGTTTCCATTTTCATCAACAAAACTATCTAAATATACTTTTAAATCAAGTCCTCTAAAACGAGATAATGTTGATTCCATAAATGAATCAAAATCATTATAGTTTAAGATATCTTTAATATCTGCTGTTTCACTAGCTTCTTGTGCACTAATTCTTCCACCAACCCATAACGCTTCTGTTTCATCATATGGAAGAATAAATAATGATTCACTTGTTACTCCAGCTTTATCCATCAATACTAGTATCATTTGTTTTTTATCAATACCAGTTAAATAATAGAAATTACGATTAATTTTAAATCTACCTTCTTCAGTTTCTGCATCGCTAGAGAAAAGGATAACAACTGAATTTGGTCCTAGATTTTTTAATAACATTTCTCTTCTTTTAGAATATAGGTTCATATTAGCCTCCTAAAAAATATCATCTTGTTTATCACGATAAGATACTTTAATAATCTCATCGTTATTTATACATTCTTCAACTAAACTATTATAATCAAATTTTGATTCAAAGAATAGGCATTCTTTTTCTTTTGGCTTTGTTACTGGGTTTTTTGGATCAAATATTGTGCAGCAATCTTCAAATGGAAGAATTGATGTTTCGTATGTTCCGATACGTTTAGCAACATCAATTATTTCTAAT
>JAUNQJ010000018.1:12853-14576 GCA_030536265.1 Erysipelotrichaceae bacterium | reverse complement strand
AATCACGTATTTCTTCTATAAAAGAAATTAGTGGAAAAGGCATTAAAGCTATTATTGATAATGATAATGTTCTAGTTGGTAATGATAAATTAATGCAAGAAGAAAATATAAAAATTATTCCATGTAGCGATGAAGGAACAATAGTTCACCTAGCTATTAATGGCAAATATAAAGGACATATTCATATTGGTGACATCATTAAGCCAACATCAATAGAAGCTATTAATAAACTGAAAAATATGGGTATTAATAAGATAGCAATGTTAACTGGTGATAATAAAGAAGTTGCTGATAAAGTCGGAAATAAGTTAAACATAGATGAAATATATTCAGAATTGCTACCTCAAGATAAAGTTAATAAAGTAAAAGAATTATTAAATAATAAAAACGAAAAAGAGATATTGGCTTTTGTAGGAGATGGAATAAATGATGCACCAACTTTAGCTTTATCTGATGTAGGAATAGCTATGGGTGCTTTAGGCTCAGATGCTGCAATCGAAGCTGCAGATATTGTGTTAATGGATGATGATCCTTTAAAAATAGCAAAAGCAATAAACATCTCTAAGAAAACAATGAGAATCGTTAATGAAAACATCTGTTTCGCAATAGGTATCAAAGCAATTTGTCTAATCTTAGGAGCATTTGGCATCGCAAATATGTGGTTAGCTATTTTTGCTGATGTTGGTGTTATGGTTATCGACGTGCTAAATTCAATTAGAGCTTTAGCAGTAAAGGAACTATAAAAATGAAAACACTAAAAATCAAGTCAGAAAATTCTCTATATGAAACCGCTGAGTTATTTAAAAACTTTTCTGATTCAACAAGAATAAGAATATTATATGCCCTTCTTGAAGGCGAAAAGTCTGTTAGTCAAATAGTTGACGAAATATCAATGGGCCAATCCGCCGTATCTCATCAATTAAGAATACTTAAATCCTCTAAACTTGTAAGTAATAGAAAAGAAGGAAAAACTGTCTATTATAAATTGAGTGATAAACATGTATACAACATTCTTCTTCAAGGAATAGAACATACAGAGGAATAAAATGAAAAAAATAAAAAGTTTATTTAATAATTATGATTTAACTCTTAAGAAAGTAATAGGTCTTGCTGTATTATCAGCTATCTATACGGCAATTATGTGCATTATCCCCTTTACAAAAGATACTTCTTTTAGAGATATCGGAATTAATTTTGAGTGTTGGATAGTATTAGCAATTTTTATTATCAATAATTCAAAGTCAACCAAGAAAGCAATCTTATATACTTTCCTATTCTTTTTAATAAGCCAACCATTAATCTATTTAATCCAAGTACCTTTTTCTATTGAAGACTTCAATATATTTAGACACTATGGTTATTGGTTTATTTGGACATTACTTACAATTCCTGGTTCAATAATAGCCTATCAACTAAAACGTAAAAACCTAATAAGTGTATTTATATTAAGCGTTGCTGTGGCATTTCTTGGCTACATGGCGGCAACTTATGCTAGATCAGCAATATATAGTTTTCCTAATCATTTATTAAGCTCTTTATTTTGTATAGTGTCTTCTATAATGTTGTGCGAAGTGTTATTTGAAAAAAGAACACATAAAATCATAATAATTATTGTTTTGATAATAAGCGTTATATCAACGTATGTATTAAACAGCTTTGATGAATCTAAATATATAGAAATTACTAGCAACAACGCGACTTACACTATCGAAGATGAGGGATT
>JAUNQJ010000018.1:0-12753 GCA_030536265.1 Erysipelotrichaceae bacterium | reverse complement strand
TTTGGATTCATTGTGAAGAAATAATTAGCTTCAGGATTCTTCTCTGTTTTAATTAAATAAACATTGAATAAAGTAATTATCAATGATGCGCCTAAAAATATCAAACAAGCTGGAACAATATCGCTATATCTTGGAACATATATACCAGAAAACACTAGTAACAAGCTATTAATAATACATAAATAATGCGTACCATAATAGCCAAACATTCTAGGTTTCTTTAAATCGTAGTTTTCAAAACCAGTGCATGGGGATAAAAGCGCAGGAATTGGAGCAATAAGCGAAAAGAAAAACGAGAATGCCAGCATATATCTTTTACCAAATATTAGATTAATAGGATTAACCATCATCATAACATTACAAGGATATAAAGGAAGTTCATTATACCAGTTAATCTTCCCATAATCAGAATATATTAAATCAATATATTCTTTATCATCCTTCATTGATAAACGATAGAAAAAGAACAGCAAGAAATTAATATAGCTAACAGCAATTACGATCTTTCTTGTATCAAAACGTGTGATACGCTTAACACAAAAATAGCCGACTATCGTTAATGCAACATTAAATAAAAACAGTCCAATATATACTTTATTAAAAGGTTTGATAATCAACTCTTTCTTATTATTCATGAATATAATGATAACAAAATAATATCTAATTAAAAAGTTATTGTTCTTCTTTGTTTAAATTAGCTAATTCTTCTAGTGGCCTATTCTTATATGAATTGCTAGCCTCTTCAACATGTTTATGATATGCACTTTCTAACTTTTCGTTTGTTATAGCAATAAATTGATCACTGCTCATTCTTAATGCTCCGTGAGCAAATACCAAAGCTTGCTCTAGTGCGTCTGATGTAACAACAGTTACTTTATAATCTTTTACTAAATCTAATACTAATCTTTCTATGTAAGTGTCAGCTAATTCGCCTTGCTTTGTAAATACGACATTGATTCCATCATATGTATAATCTTCTTTTCCAGTATCAACTTGATAAGCATCGAAAACAACTATTAATCTAGTTTTCATAATAGCTTTATAATCGCATAATAAATCTATCACTTTATCTCTAGCGCTCATTAAGTCTGTTTTAGAGATTTCATTTAATTCTTCTATAGAGTGCATCAAATTATAGCCATCCACGACAAAACAAGATGGTTTATTATAGTAATCATCAGGTTTTGATTCTTGTTTATTTTTAGGCACGTAAGCATCTTTTTCTTGAGGATATGCATTATTAAAAGCCTTTTTAACTAAGAAATTATCAACCTTTCCTTCGTATTCCCCATTCATATCTCTAGTGTCTAGGAATTTATTATCAGGCATGACTTAATTTTATCAAATAAAAAGTGCGATATCGCACTTCTATTTTTTCTTTCCTGTAAATACCATCACTATGTATATAGCTGCTACAACTGCTCCAATTGCTCCTAAGATATATCTACCTCTTACAAAGAATCCTATAGCACAAGCTAGTATAATAATGGCTGATACTAAATTTGCTTTATTTTCTTTACTCATATTTAATTACCTACAAAAAATATTATAACTCTTTTATGAAGTGAATAAAAAACAGCCCTATCAAATGATAGGACTGTTTATGATTAATTGTTGATTTAATTATTCAGCAATTTTAGCTTTGTATTCTTTGAATAATTCAACAAACTTAGGACTTAACATAATTAAAGCGATTAAGTTTGGAATAATTACAAGACCTACAACGATATCACATAGACCCCAAACTTCTAGAGTTGATAGCATAGTTGCTAATAGTGGAAGAATGAAGAATAATGCGTTAACGACTTTAGAAGCCTTTAGACCGAATAACCATTCTGTACAAGTTCTGAATTCAACGAAGAATCCAAGATATCCAGAGTAGCAGAATAATACAACTGCGATACAAAGAATGATAGCACCAAAGTTACCCCATGTACCTCTGAATGCTTCCATAACCATTGGAACACCAGCTAATTCTTCTGTAGCTGTTGGAAGAATGTTTGCACATAATACTGTTAAACCAGTTAAAGTACATACAACGATAGTATCGATAAAGATTTCGAAAATACCGTACATACCTTGGTGAGCTGGGTGATCAGTTTGAGCAGTAGCATGTACTGTAGCAGCAGTACCCATACCAGCTTCGTTTGAGAAGATACCACGAGCAACACCTTTAGAAATAGCAGCAGTTACAGTGTAACCTGCAACACCACCCATTACTGGTTGGAAACCAAATGCACATGCGAAGATGTCGCGTAATGCAGATGGAAGATTACCGATGTTAGCGATAATAACGCCCATACATCCGATGAAGTAAATAATAACCATTGGTGGAACGATCATAGAAGAGATCTTACCAACTTGTTTAACACCACCAGATAAAATGATAGCTAATGATAGAGCAACAACTACTGCAGCAGAGATCATTGGTGCAACACCAAATACATCGTTAACTGCATCAGCTAATGTAGAAACTTGAATAGCACAAGCATCAGTTGCGATATCTAAGAATAAAGCAACACCATAAATACCAGCTAATACTTTACCAGTTTTGCCAAGTGCAGTTCTCATGTAGTGCATTGGACCACCGTAGTATTCGCCGTCTTCGCCCTTCTTACGGAAGTTAACAGATAGAGTAACTTCAGCCATCTTAGTTAACATACCAAGAATTGCGATTAACCACATCCAGAAGATAGCACCAGGACCACCACTATATAAAGCAGTAGCAACACCAGCGATATTTCCAGAACCTACTGTACCACCAAGTACTGTAGTGATTGCTTGCCAAGGAGTTAATTCACCTTCGCCAGCATTATCGTTTTTCTCTTTTGATAGAGCTTCAACGATTGTTTTCTTCCACCAAGTTTTAATACCTGTAATTTGGAAGAAGCCTGTTTTAATTGATAAGAATAGACCTGTACCAGCTACTAGAATAAATAGTGGCCAGCCCCATAGCATATCAGTAAAATCATAAATAGCTTGGAACATAATACTTTTTTATCCCTCTTTCTTTTTTAATTTATGATAAATATCCTGAAGCATTAGAAGCTTGGATATAAACCATCTTCAACAATTCTTCTATAGTTTTCTCTATCAGTATCACCTTCAGTAGAGAAGCATAGAATACGAGAGTTTTCATCAATCTTTAACTCTTCTCTTAACCAATCTAAACTTTCATTTTGCATTAATTCTGCAACGAAGCCTAGAGTAGATGCACCTGATTCACCAGATATAACTCTTGGATCATCTCCAATTGGGTTACCTAGTACTCTCATACCTTTAGCTGCAACATAGTCAGGCATAGATACGAAGTTATCAGCATGATCTCTTAATACATCCCAACCAATTGTACATGGTTCACCACAGCATAGTCCAGCCATAATAGAATTCATATCGCCAGTAACGAAATGAAGTTTTCCATCATTAGCTTTTGCTGTACGGTAGATACAATCAGCTTTGTTTGGTTCAACGATAGTGATAATAGGACGATCTTTATCACCATATAAATCTGCGAAGTAACCAGTGATACCACCAGACATAGCACCAACACCTGCTTGTAAGAAGATGTGAGTTGGTTTTTCACCGTTTAATTGTTCAACAGCTTCGTGAGCCATAGTTGTGTAACCTTCCATAATCCAACCTGGAATATCTGTGTAGCCTTCCCAAGCTGTATCTTGAACAAGTACCCAACCTTTTTCAAGTTCACCTTTATAAGCAAGACGAACAGCATCATCATAGTTCATATCTGTAATAGAAGCATCTGAACCTAAAGCTTTGATGTTGTTTAATCTTTCTAATGAAGATCCCTTTGGCATATAAACAACTGAATGTTGTTTTAATCTGTTTGCAGTCCATGCAACACCACGACCATGGTTACCATCAGTTGCAGTAACAAATGTTGTGTCACCTAATTTTGCTTTGATTTCTTCAGAAGTCATCTTGTCGTATGGAAGTTCAGAAATATCCATACCAAGTTTTTTAGCGATGTAGCTACCAATTGCGTAGCTGCCTCCTAATACTTTGAATGCGTTTAGACCAAATCTGTAGCTTTCATCTTTTACATGAATACTAGCAACGCCTAATTCTTTAGCTAGATTTTTTAAATTAGCTAGTGGAGTTTCTTTATACTCTGGGAAACTCTTGTGGAATGCTCTAACCTTATCAGCATTCTCGGGTCCAAAACGATGACAATCGGATAAACCTGAAGTCTTACGTTCAAAATGAACCGCTTTGATACACTCTTTCATTTTTTTCTCCCTTCACTTGCGATTTATGCAACCGCTTACTTTATTTAAATTATATCAACAAAAAATATAGAAAATGCCTATTTATGATACTTTTTTTATCATAAATAGATTATTTTTTATTATTGTGATAAACTTTTTATCGTATACAATGTTTTTGAAAGGAAAATGATAATACTATGAAAGACAATGAAGTGCTACAAGCATATATAGATTTGGTTCCCTTTCTTTCCAAAGTATTAGGTGATGGAACAGAAGTTGTTGTCCATGATGTAACTCATCCTAAAAGATCTTTAGTAGCAATTGCAAATCCATTATCAGGAAGAGCGTTAGGAAGTCCGATGACTGACTTAGCAAAAGAAATTGTTGAAAGAGGATTGCACACTAAAGAAAACTTTATTGCTAATTATGATGGAAGTGCAAAAAATATTAATTTTTTATCTTCAACATATTTTATTAAAAACGAAGGAAGATTAATCGGCATGTTATGTTTCAATAGAAACGTATCTGCATCGAGAGAAATGATTGGAGGATTAATTTCTTTCCTCGAACACCACAACCTTGCAGTACCAGATAGAACTGCATATCATGAAAATTTAGATTCAAAAGTAGAAGATTATGTTGAAACTAGAATTGCTCAAATCATTGGATTAAGTGGAGTTGACCCTGAAAGATTAAACGCTAAAGAAAAAGCATTAATAGTTAAGAAACTAAACGAAAATGGCGTTCTTAAAATTAAAGGCGCTGTAGAAGAAGCATCTAAACAACTGTTTGTTTCTATTCCTACAATATATAGATATTTAAAAAAATAAGCTCATCATTTTGATGAGCTTCAATTTTCTTTGATATATTGTAGCGTTGCTTTTAAAGCATCTTCTTTTTCAATTCCTTGAAGTTTTAGATCATAAGCATAATCTAAATATTCAGAGAATCTATCACCTGGTTTTATACCATTGTTTATTAAGTCTTTTCCTGTAACTTGTTCCTTACTATTAATATATTCAAATATAGTATATCTATTTAATAAGAATGCGATTCTATTAGGGTCTCGATGATTAGACTTATCACTTGTTGCTATATAGACTAAATCTTTTGGATGCTTAACATTTGAAAACCACAAGTTAGACTCATATTCGTTTAATTTGTATGAAAATATTTTATGCCCTCTCATATGCTTAGGCACCATCTCTAGTACATATTCCTTAGTATCGTTACTAGATATAAGTCTATCTAAGAATATTTTAATATCATCTAGATAGTTTTCGTGACCATAGAAATGTATTCCTTCTTCGGTCATTACTTTTGTTCTTAGTTTACCAAAATCATGGACTAATAATAGAAGCATAAAATAATAACTATCACTAACCATGTTTCTGTATAGTGCACCTTCATCAAGTGCCATCATTGTGTGTGTAAAAACATCACCTTCTGGATGCTTGTTAGGATTTTGCTCATAGCCAATGCATTCTTTTACTTCTTTAAACCAATAATCTAGTTTATTCATTTTGGCTAAATATTCAAAGAAAATAGATGGCTTTTCAGATTGAAGCAGTGCTTTTTTAAGTTCTTCTTCAACCCTTTCTTTTGATAATTTAGTTTCATCCATTGTTTTACAAAGTTCAATAGTAGCGTCGTCTATTTTTAAATTAAATCTACTAGCAAATTGTGCAGCTCTAAATACTCTTAAAGGATCTTCAACAAAAGTTTCGTCATCTATGTGTTTAAGTATTCTATCATTTAAATCTTCTTCACCATTAAATGGATCTATTAGTTCATTAGTTAAAATATCTATCATCATAGAATTAATAGTAAAATCTCTTCTTCTACAAGCATCCTTCAAAGAAATATCAGGTTTTACTTCTACTTCAAAATCTCTATGGCCTTCACCGGTTTTTGTTTCTACTCTTGGCAAAGCTATATCAATGTTTGTTCCTTCAAGAGAATAGATACCGAAATCCTTTCCATATTCTAAAGGTTTTCCAACTTTTCTTAATATTTCTTTTAAAGTATTTTCACTAACCCCATGAACTTCAATATCAATATCTTTAGATTTCTTACCTAAAAGAAGGTCTCTAACATATCCTCCAACGTAATATGCTTTGCCACCTTCTTTGTCTACTAATGTCGCAAGTTTTTCAATTATTTCTTCAGTCATTTAAATTATTATAGATATTCTTTAATCTTTTTCTTATTACTAAATATATTACAGTAGCAAGTAATACTGTCAAAACAGCGTTGATACTTGTTGATACTAAGTTATAACCAAGTAATGCTTTTAATGCTTTTTCTGGTGCATTTAATACGTATTTATAGTAGAAGTAACCAAATAGAGGTTCACCTATCATATTTGCAAGCATACCTGATGCACTAGAAATAATAACAGCTATATTTAGCTTTTTGCCTTCAAGCTTATTAATTTTAAAAAGTTTGTGTGAAACAGCGCCTACAACTAAACCTATCATCATTTTAAGAATGATGGTTTTTGGGGCAATCATAATATAAACAGGATCTAAAATATCGCCTATGCCCATGCCTATTGCGCCAACTAATCCACCGGTAACGCCTCCTAATAATAAAGAAGCAACAACACACATTACATTTCCTAAGTGAAATGATGTATATCCTAAAGGTGTTGGAATAGTGATCTTAAGTACAGCAAAAGATACATAGCATAAAGCTATCATAATTGCTGTAATAGTAAGTCTTAGTACGCTTTTATTTTTCATACATTAATATTTTATCATTTAACATGCCTCTATTTATCGCTTCACACAATTTAATATATTTTCGCTGTTTAGTTTCTAATATTCATATGTAATATAATTAATGAGTATGAAAAAGCTTATTATAGTATCTACTATATTATTATTAACACTTACTGGTTGTAGCTCTTTACCTAAGCCTTCTATCGAATCAGGTATTAGAGGAGAACTAGGAATTGATAAAAATATCAACGAGTCAACAATTGATAACTATTTAGGTAGAGAAGATACTGTTTACATTGATCTTAGAATGTTAAAAGATGAAGCTAATTATGAGGCAATTGGCGGGGATTCTTACTTATCTGGATTTATTAATGGATTTGAAGTCGTTCCTTATCCTTATATATGTAATCCTGTAGGACTTCCAGAAGAAGTTGGAACAGGTTATACAGGCGAAGCATTATTTACATATGAAAATGGTGAATATAAACAAAATTATGAAGAAGCGCTATTAATAGTAAATACCCTATTTCCAAAAGATAAAACACTTTTTCTAATGTGTGGCGGTGGTGGATATGCCGGAATGATGAAAAATCTACTAATATCTTTAGGCTACGATGAAAACAAAATATATAATGTCGGCGGATATTGGTACTATGAAGGAAATAATAAAGTCGAAATCAAAAAAACAGTTAATGGAAACGAAGAATATGATTTCGACTTAGTAAAATACCACGATATCGATTTTGATGCCTTAACACCAGTAGCTGGATACAAACCAGAAAGTTCAAAAGAAGTAGATGAAGAGCCGAAATCAGATATTATGATTCAAATTGATACTTTGCAAGATTTCAACTCACTAATCAATAACAACAAATCCTTCCTATTATATGTATATCTTCCAGGATGTGTAAGCTGTGCATCGTTTAAACCAATTGTAGAAGAATTCATGGAAATCAATGATGTTCCAGTATATCAACTTAACTATAAAGTTATTAAAGAAACTGATAACATTATTAAACAAAGCATTAGTTACACACCTTCCCTATTTATATTCAAAGATGGAAAATTGTTATCTTACTTAAATCCAGTTGGAGATGTTGATAAAGATAAATATCATAGCACTGAAAACCTATCTAATTGGATTAATGAATATATTGATGTTGAGATAGTTAAAACAAATACTCAAAATAATGATTCGGGTTGTGACAACAACGCATGTAAATTATAAAAGCTCGTAATAATTACGAGCTTTTATTTTTATAGTTTATTAAATAATTCAACCCCTTTAGATCTTAGCCATCTACGCATATATACAACAAGAATAATAAGAACGATTATACAAGCATACAGATAATTATCTAAAGTCATAGTATTTCTAGTTAAATAAGAACCTGCAGCAAATACCAACGAAATAACTATAGCAATTAGCATTGCAAGTACGCCATTTAAGCTTTGTTTAATTGGTTGAGCTTCATTAGTCCAATCAAAATTAGGACGAAGAATGCTGATTATTAAACCAGACAAGGCGTTTACTTCAACAAGTAAGAATACACATACTACAGCATAGATAGTTAAATAAGTATCTAAACCGAAGCACATACAAATAACAATAGTAGCAATAATAGCTGGTATTCCGTTTACTAAAATATGTAATCTTTCTTTAGATTCAAATATGTCATAAGTGTTAACAGGAAGTATCTTAAGAATCCATAGATTCTTGCCTTCTAAAGAAATAGATGGAGCTGTAACAAAGTCCATTCCAACCATCATAGAAATAGAAGAAATAACTATTATTGGTAAATATCTTAATAGTTCTGGAGAAATGCTATTTAATAAATCATATACTTCACCTATTTGACTAGATTTAATAATCGCAAATATAGCTAAAACTAGTGTAATTAATGCCCCAAGCGTCGTGTTTATAAAATAAGCTGGTGAAGAAAAGAAATGCTTTAATTCTTTTCTTAATAAAGCAGATTTAGAACTACTTTGTTTTTCGTATTTTACAACCTTAGATACTTTTGGTCCTACGCTGCTTGAAGTAGAAAATTTAATAAAGTTCTTTGATAAAGCATAATAAACAACAGCAAAAGTACCTAAAGATATTAAAGTAAATATTAAGAAATTAACGGTATCGCCTGCTGCACCCTTTCCTAAAAAGTAAAATAATACAGCATATGCCTTCATATCTTTAGCAGTAGTACCAGCATTTGCCACAAAGCTTTCAAAAGCACTTTGCATTTTAAATGATGTAAAGTAATAAATACCAATTATTAATAAACTTGATAGTATAGTAATCAAACTTTTGTTCTTAGCTTTTTTACTAATTTCAGCAAATATATAACCAACAACGCATGAAAAACCAGTAATTAAAAAACTAATAATAAATAATAATAAAATGTCATAAATAATAGACAACGCTGAAGCACCATTGATCCACGTATTTAAACAAATAGGAAGCCAACAGCATCCGGAATATACAAAAGCATAAATATATAAAACAGCCATCCTACTAGCTAATATATCTTTAGGATTAACAGGCATTGATAATAATAGTTCGTTATCTTTTGCTCTAAATACATAAGCAGAGGCGCTAAATGCATCCACAAATATTCCCAATATAATAGCCACGATTCCAAATAAAGCATAGAATAACCATCTTAACTCGGATGTGATAATTGGAGAAGTAAGCATAGACATTCCAAAGAACGAGAAACCTAAAGAAAAGAAAATAAAGATAAACAAAATTATCATTCCTATTATCTTTCCTTTTGATTTACGCTTTCCGTTTTTAGCGTCTATCAAAATACCTTTAAAAGATTCATATAGTTGTTTCTTAAATAATAATTTAAACATTATTTTTGCTCCAACTCTAAGAATACTTCTTCAAGAGACTCATCGCCTTTTACTTCATCCATTGTGCCAGATTTAATAAGAACACCATTTTTGATAATAGCAATCTTATCACATAACTTTTCAGCTACTTCTAATACGTGTGTTGAAAAGAATATTGCTCCACCATTGTCACACACTTCTCTCATCATCCCTTTTAGCGTGAATGCAGCTTTAGGATCTAAGCCAACAAACGGTTCATCCATAATAATAAGTTTAGGACTATGGACCCAAGCAGAAATAATAGCCAATTTTTGTTTCATTCCATGAGAATAACTAGATATTAATTGATTTAAAGATTCCTCTATTTCAAAAGTACTAGCTAATCTGCTAATAATATCTTTTCTTTTTTGGGCATCGACGTTATATATATCGCTTACAAAATTAAGATATTGAATACCTGTCATATATTCATATATATCTGGGTTATCAGGAATATAAGCAATTTCTTTTTTGCATTCTAAAGGATTATCTTTAATAGATTTTCCATCAATTAAGATTTCTCCCTCATCAAAATCCAATATACCAACAACGCTTTTTATTGTAGTGGTTTTACCAGCTCCGTTATGTCCAATAAAACCATATATCTCACCTTTTTGAATATGAAGGTTTAGATTATTTACAGCTGTTTTTTCATCATATTTCTTTGTTAAATTATTTATGATTAGCATGTCATATCCTCCTTTGCTCATCACAAAATAATTTTATTATTATATTTTTTCTATTACAAACTTTTTAAATATGAACTTAAGTTATGTTCAAACGACCATTACACATAGCAAAGTTATTAAGTATCCTATACAAATAGATGGACCAAAAGGAATCGTTTTCTTTTTCATAAATATAACAAAAACAATTCCAACGATACATGAAATTAATATTGCTATAAAACTACCATATAAAGAAACATAACATCCAAGCATTGTTATTAGTTTAATATCACCTAAGCCCATTGATTCATTATTATTAGAATCACTACTTCGAGCTTTTAATACGTGGTTCATTACAAATCTTATAATAAACATAAACGAACCAATTAATAATCCATTTATCAGGATATTAATGTTAATTCCTTTAAAGATAAACAAATTAGTAACGCCTAACACCACTAGTACATCTGGAATAGTGTATGTTTTATAATCAATAAAACTAACAACAATTAGTATTGAAGTTAAAATGACATACATCAAAAATTTAATAGTTAATCCACACTTTATATATAACAACAAGTAACAAATACCTGTAACTATTTCGCTTACTAGATAAGAATAATCTATTTTATGTCCACAGTATTTACATCTTCCTTTATTAATAACAAAACTAATAATGGGGATTAAATCAAAAGCATTTAATTCATGGCCACAATAATCACATCTACTTCTTCCTTTTATTATAGATATCTTATTAATGTATCTATATGCTATACAAAATAAAAAAGATCCAAATACTGTTCCAATAATAAAAATAAAAGTAATAATAAATAAGTTATTAATCATAATATTCTTAATAAGTGTATATATTGTAACATCAAAATTAGAAACGAAAATAAAAATGTGTATCCTTTTCCTTATTAGGAATAGGATACACATCATTTAATACTTTCTTCGTTATTGATTAACTATGTTATTTAACAATGACTGTTCCAGATTCGCCAGTTAAAGCAAGATTAGCTTTTTCTAATGATACGATAATAGCTTTTCTTCCTTCTTTTGATGATGCGAATGTTTTACAAGCAACTACTTTTGGAAGCATTGAGCCTGGAGCAAAGTGTCCTTCACCAGCAAGCTTTTCAGCTTCTGCTACAGTAATTTCTTTTAATTCTTTTTGGTCTGGTTTGTTAAAGTTAATGCATACTCTATCTATGGCAGTTAATATAAATAAACAATCAGCATCAACTAATTCAGCAAGTTTTTCACTTGCAAAGTCTTTGTCGATAACAGCAGCCACACCTTCATAATCACCTTCGCCATTCTTAACTACAGGGATTCCGCCACCGCCGCAAGCAATAACGATATTACCGTTTTTTACTAATTGAAGAATAGCATCTTTTTCAACGATATCTATTGGAAGTGGTGAAGGAACAACTCTTCTCCAACCTCTTCCAGCATCTTCTTTACAAATGATTTCTGGTTTTTTAGCCATTAAATCTTTTGCTTCTTCTTCGCTCATAAATGAACCAATTGGCTTTGTAGGATTTTCAAATGCTTTATCAGTTTTTGATACTTCTACTTGAGTAATAACTGTTGCAACATTTTTATCTAAACCTTGTTTTCTTGCTTCTCTTAATATTGCGTTTTGAAGATGATAGCCAATATATCCTTGAGACATTGCACCACACTCTGGAAATGGCATAGCAGGAGTTTTTCCACCGTTTTTACTAGAAAAATCCATAGCATTATTAATCATTCCAACTTGTGGTCCATTGCCATGTCCGATAATTACTTCGTGACCTTGCTTAACAAAATCAACAATTGATTTTGCAGCATATGTAACTTTTTCTAATTGTTCTTCAGGAGTATTTCCTAAAGCATTGCCACCTAAGGCAACTACTATTCTTGCCATTAGTGTGCAATACCCATGTTATCTAAAACTGTTTCTAATTCTTCTTTAGCAGCAGCCTTAGCGATTTCACTGAATTGTTTCTTATTTCTTGTGAAGTAAACAAGTAAGCCTCTCATAGCTGTTAATCTATTCCAAGCTTCTTCCCAACATAGAGATGATGCAGAATCAGCAACTTCATCAGTTACATCTTCGCCTCTTGTGCATGGTAAGCAGTGTAAGAATTTGCATCCTAGAGCACCCTTATCCATTAATTCTCTATTAACTTGGTATTTCTTGAAGATTTGATTTCTTTCTTCTTTAGAAAGTTCAGCTTCATATAATCCATACCAAACATCAGTATAGAAGAAGTC
>JAUNQJ010000065.1 GCA_030536265.1 Erysipelotrichaceae bacterium | reverse complement strand
GCTATTAAAGTAAAAGCTGACTATTCTAGTGAAGGAGTAAAAAGATCTATTGACCAAATATGCTTCTTTGATAGGAATAATAAAGAAAACAGCATAAGCATCATTGTTAAAGATGGAATACCTATTATTGAAGCTATTCCATCAAGAATATTAGATAAATTTAAAGAAAATAAAGAAATAGATTTCTTACAGACATATCTTGAGATATTAAAATCATCACAAATTTAACTATTATGGAAAAAGAAAAACTTACGAAGAAACAAATATTAAGATACACATTACTATCTTTGGCAATGCTACTAGGAGTTGTTGCTATTGCATATGGCAGCTACCTTTCTTTTACATATTTAATAATTATTTCAGTTATATCAATAGCAATAATTCCTTTTATTATTAAAGCCTGGATTAAACAAAAAAGAAGTCTAACAAAATTTGAACATCTTTGTAACTACTTAACAAATATTATTCCTGTTTTTATGCAGAAAACTAAGATTAGATTTGCTTTAGGAGAACTATTTGAGATTTGTGATGGCGAAGTTAAAAATGTAATAGGTGATGCTATAAAGTATATAGATGCTACTAGAAATGATCCTGATTTATTAAAAAATGGATTAAAAATAATTGAAGATAAATTCAATAATTCCCGTGTTGAATCAGTACATAAATTTCTTTTAAGCGTAGAAAATACAAATTCAGAGACATATAAAGATATAGCTGAGAATCTAGATAAAGATATTGAAGAATGGATTAAAAGAACATATAACTTTGAAAAAGATATTAATAACAGACAAATAAAAATACTATTTTTGTGTATATTGACTCTAGTAATGAATGTTTTATTCGTGTTTGTTTATGTTAGCAATGACTTTTTTACAGGCTTTGTTGATAATGTATACTATCAAATGTCTACCTTTGCTTTTATTCTATTTGTTTTAATTACTATGGCTATTTTAATTGTTAAATTAAACGGAGAATGGCTTATCGAAGATAGAAAAAAGGGGAAAGACGATCTTTTAAAAGAAAGATATAGGCATTATAAAAAAGGTGATCATAAATTAAAACCAATCGATATAGTTATATTTTTGATAGTAATTGCCTTAGGAACATATTTCTTTATTATAGATGTCCGTTATGCGACATATTTATTAGCTTTAATAGCTGTTCTATTTATTAGCAAGAAAAGAAGAAAATATATATCTTGTAAAAAATATATTACTAAACAATTAACAATCGAATTCCCAATGTGGCTTAGAGAAATCTCTTTATCCCTTGGAAATTTAACTGTATTAAACGCTATTGAGAATTCTTTAGATTCAGCATCTTATGCTTTAAGAAGAGAAATACGCTATTTTCTTAAGGACGCAAAAGATAACCCAACTTCAATTAAACCTTATAATGATTTTTTAGATGAATATGGAATAGATGAAGTCAAATCATCTATGAGAGTTCTATATGCGGTTAATAATGTTTCTAAAAAAGATATGAAAGGGCGCGTAGCTAAACTTATTGATCGTAACCAAGAATTATTAGCTAAATCAGAAAGAATTAGAAACTATGATTCAATTGGTGGAGTTGAAGCTATTGGATACTTTCCAACAATTCTCTTTTCTGTTCATATGATGATATCAATGATAATAATGTTTAATTATATGCTTAATCTTTTAGGAGGACAGTTATAATTGAAACTACTTGTTAGAATACTTGGAATAACCGTAATGGGCGTTATTGTTTCTATTGGCATAATATATTTAGTTAATACAAATATTATCATCAATGAGCTAAACGAATGTTCATCATTAGCCATGAAACAAACACAAATCGCTATTGAAGATAGCATAAAAGACAAACTAGACTTAATTGATAATAATGACTTTGATGATGATAAATACGAAGAATATTATAAAAATTGTTTCTTAAGTGCTGTTAATGATGACTCATTATATTTATTAGATATTGATTGTGACGCAGACAAAGGAATTATATATGTTAAGATTGATGTTCCTAGTTATAAATATGTGCCTACTAAGGAATTATTAAGCTTTATTGATATAAAAGGTGAAGGACTAGATGATTTAGAAAGCCTTCAATATGATGTTAACTCTAAAGTGACTAAAATTAAGGCAACTGGAGGAATTAGAGGAACTAAAGCAGGTGTAGTAAAATCGCTTCCTGATAACCCTGATGGCAAGATGAGGGCTTATGTATACAACGTGAATATCGCAGCTACTGAGTCAGCTAGACCTACAACCTCAAATTCAGCCGGTCCATATATAGAAATTAGATGCACTGATGAAGACGATAATGTGAACGTTATTAATTCAGGAAAAGGAGGAGACAAAGCATTTACGAATTTAAAAAGCGAAGAGAAGTGTTATTGCAAGTTATTTGAAATTGTTATGCCAAACGATATAAAAGATAAAGAGTTTACTGTTCAAATAAATAGTGTAACACTTGAAAGAACATCAACAATAAGTGAATACTTAGAATCAAAAGTTAAGAAAACAGATCTTCATTTATCTGAGGATGTAGATATAGATTATAGGTATATTGATGATATTAATTCTCTAGATAGTAATTCTATCTGGTTACAAAATAAAGAATACAAAAATGAATTAGAAAGGTATTTAGGGTACATGCAATGAAAAGGATAATAAATGAATATTCAATCACGCTATTCTCTTATGTTTCAATGTTAGTTGGTATCGAGATAGTTCTTTCGTTATTTAAAGCGGATAGTTTTATTAATTTTGTTTCATCTAGGATGTATGGACTATGAAATCTATGTTTGAATATGCAGGCACAATGGTAATAATGTTACTAGTAACTTTTGTTTTTATAACTTTTACGTCTATTGAAATTCAAGAAGTATCTGCGAGAAATTATCATACTAGAGTAGTAGAAACTATTCAAAACGATTCTAATTATGAAGAACTAAGCGATTATGAAGATGATAATATCAAACTTCAACTAAATGATGATAATACTGTACTTGTAACTTATAAGTATCAAATAGATGTTCCATTATTTGGCGGGGTATTTAACGAAGAAATAGTAGGTTATGCTAGATGAAAGAAATAATAAGTGAGTATGGCGAAACAATCCTTGAAATAATGACTATTACTATTTTCATTAGTGGAATAAGTAATATTGTTTTATCAATTATTAAATAATAAGGGGCCAAACTTGGCCCATTATTTTTTTATTATTTTTCCTGTAGCTTTTTTAATAGCATCAAAGCTTTTTTGAGATAAATCGTGTTCAATCATACACGAATCTGCATAAGCTGTTTTTTCATCAACTCCGAAGTGCATTAATAGTTGAGCTATATATTCATGCCTTTCGTACATGGCATTTGCTATCTTTAAGCCTTTTGGAGTTAAAAAGATGTTGTATCTTTCGAATCTAATGTAGCCATCTCTTTCAAACTCCTTAAGAGCAACAGAGACAGTAGCTCGAGCGAAATGCAAATAGTTAGCTACATCAATTGCTTTAACGCCTTGCTTATTTAAAGAAAGAATTTGGATAGCTTCTAGATAGTTTTCAAGTGTTTCATTTCTTTTCATATTTTTATTCTAACATACAATTGACAATAATGTTAGGTTACACTAACATAATGGTATATGGAATTTATCAAAGCTCACATTGTTGATATTGTTATATTAATTGTTATTGGAATAATAATGTTTTTTGCGATAAAACGAATTGTATTAAAAAAGGGCAAGTGTGCTTATTGTGATCATGCTGATACTTGTCCATTTAAAACTGAAGATAAGAAAAGAAGTGCTTA
>JAUNQJ010000017.1:2562-15020 GCA_030536265.1 Erysipelotrichaceae bacterium | reverse complement strand
AAAGTAGGGGATAGAACATTCTATTTAGTTCATTCATGTCCTCATTCAGATTTCAAATTAACGATGGCTGATGTTGAATATAGTGATGTTAAAATTGGCTCATACGTATGGGATAGAGTAACTCCTTGGGACAAACTTGAAGTAGACAATCAAATAGTTGTAGCAGGGCATACGTTTGTTCAAGAATATTTAGGATATGACACCAAAACAGTAGAACCAGTATATGACCGTAAAAAAGTAACTGGAACAAGCAATCAAACTATTAAAGATGCACATTACATAGATATCGATGGAGGCTTAGCAACACCATTTGAAAGCGCAAAATTAATAGCATTATGTTTAGATGATTTAACTTATGAGCTTTATTAAATAGTGTACCTAAAAAGGTATAGTTAGATTATGTACAATAAAGGCATTAAAAATAAAAAAGTGAGGTAAAAACATGCAATTCACTATAATTCCACCAAGAGAAATTAAAAAAGGGCTTCACGCAAGCTATACAGTAGATAATAATGACTGTTTTTGTATGACAGCATTAGATATTAGATTCACTGTGCCAGATAAAGAACCTAAATTAGATAAAAATGTATTTAATTTGATGATGCGTTTAATATTTAACGAAGTTAAAGCTGGAGAATATGCAAATAGTATTCTTAATTATAGTTCTATATTTGATACTGGCATTTCACTAAATATATCAGGTGGGCCAGGGGAAGAGTCATTAGATTATGTAGTTAATATAATCAACAACATAATTAAAGATACTGATGAAAATACAGTATATGGCAATATTTCAAAAGATATCTGTCAAAATGCCATTAATGAATTAAAGAAATACTATAATCTTCTTACAAAAGAACATGCATACGAGTATGAAGAGAAGGAGATCTAATTAGATTAAGTCGTGTTAAAACGACTTTTAATCTATTATATGTAATTTCGCAAAATATCAATTTTACGAAAATATGATATACTATAGATATGGCAGAAGAGTATCAAAACGATTTACAGTTATCTTTAGATAAAAAAACTAAGGAATTGGTTAAACAATTACCTGATTTCGCAAAGAAATTCTTTAAAGATTTAAAAACTAAAGGAATGTCTGAAAGAACTCGAGTTGAATATGCGTACGATCTAAAAAGATTTTTTGATTATATTCAATCTTCAGCAGGATTTAAAAACAAATCATTAAATGGATGTACGGCTTCTGATGTGTTAGATAAATTAACGTATGATGACATACAAGAGTATTTAGATACATTAAATATACATACAGTAATAGATAAACGTGGCAAAGAAAAAGAGATTGTGAGTTCTCCGTCATCTAAAGCGAGAAAAATTTCATCCCTACGCTCTTTTTATAAGTTTTATTTTAAAATTGGCGAAATTAAGACAAATTTAGCTGATTTAATGGAATTACCCAAGATTCCAGATAAAAACATTGTCACAATGGATAAAGACCAAGTACAACGTATTTTAGATGCAGTTAGCGATACTACAGGTATGACCGATGGCAAAATTAAACGTCATAGCAAGATTGTTAAACGTGATTATGCAATTATGATGTTATTTTTTGGCACTGGTATTCGTGTATCTGAACTTGTTGGAATTGATTTATCAGATATAGATTTTTATAATGCTTCATTATTTATTACACGTAAAGGTGGCGACGAAGATGAAGTATTCTTTGGTTCAGAAGTTCAAGAAGCACTAGAAGATTATGCGAAAAACGATAGGGACATTTTATTAGATGGAAAAGACGAGACCGCCCTTTTCATTTCTATGCAGCATAAACGCATGACTGTACGTAGCGTTGAATTAATGATTAAAGGATATGCAGAAAAAGCTGGATTAAATATGAAAGTAACTCCTCATGCATTAAGAAGAACATTTGCAAGCCAGGTCTATGAATCAAGTAATGATATATTTTTAGTAGCTGAGGCCCTACACCACTCTAGTGTTGAAACAACACGCAAACACTACGCAAAAATGAGTGATAGTAGAAAACGTGAAGCTGCTAAAGCTGTTGGAGATTTATTTAAGAGCGATAATGTATAAAAATTTAGAAACATGGTGTAAAGAAAATAAGAAGAAATGGCTATTAGAACAATGGGATGTAGAGAACAACGCTCCATTATTACCTAAAGACATTCCTTTTGGTTCAACTAAAAAATACAATTGGATTTATGTCCACAAAGATAAGAAAACTGGTTCCGAATTTATTTTTAAGTGGCAAGAATCACCAAATAGAAGAACTACAAATGCAAAAAGAAGTAATTGCAGATGTCCTTTCCTATTAGGTGGAAATAGATTATATAAAGGATATAACGATTTGCAAACAATTAACCCTACTTTAGCGAAAATGTGGCATCCTACTAAAAATGGCGATCTTAAACCATGCGATGTGATGTCTGGAAGCGAAAAGAAAGTATGGTGGATATCTAAATATGATGATGCTAAAACCAAGAAGCGTTTTGTATTTGAATGGCAAGATAGTGTAAAAACAATGAATCGAGATATGAGTAATCCATATTTAGCGAATCATAAAGTTTGCAAAGGTTTTAATGATCTCAAAACATGGTGCAAACAAAGCAATAGAAAAGAAATTCTGCTTGATTGGGATTATGAGAAAAACGCATGTAAACCTTCAGATGTTGTCTATGGGTCAACTAAAAGAATATATTGGAAATGCAACGAATGTGGAAATGAATGGAACACCAAATTAGTTGACCGAACTGCTAACAATACTGGTTGTCCAAAATGCGCTAAATGGAGCAGAACATCGTTTCCGGAGCAAGCAATCTATTATTATTTAAAACAATCTGTTTTTGTAATTAATGGCTATAAGCCAAAATGGTTAGACACTGGTGAAATTGATATATTTATCCCTTCTTTAAATACTGGCATTGAGTATGATGGTGCTAAATATCATCAAAACACTTCTAAAGATAGTAACAAAGCTAAGAAATGTTATCAAAATGGTATTAAATTAATTAGAATAAGAGAAAATAAATGCCCTGATTTTAATAGCAGATTTTGCCATATTTTAAAAACTAGCGGGCATAAATTAAAAGACACAGAAGAAGTTATTATAAGATTGTTTGATTATTTAAACATATCAAAGCCAAAAATAAACCTTGAAAAAGATAAAGCTACAATCATAGCTATTTATAAAAAGCATAGTAGGAATGCCCTTTCAGACAAATATCCATATTTAGTTAAAGAATGGCATCCAATTTTAAATGGCGATTTAAAACCTAATATGTTTAGTTCAGCAAGTTCTGAAAGTATGTGGTGGAAATGTAGTGTTTGTGGCCATGAGTGGAAAGCAATAATTTCTAATAGAACAAAGAAAAACAGTAAATGCCCAAAATGTTCTAATAAAGATAGAGCTATTCGCCAAGCCAAAACAATTATGTGCAGAGAAACAGGAGAAGTATTTTTAGGTTCTACAGAAGCTGCAACAAAGTATGGTGTAAGCAATTCTACAATTACTGAATCATGTAGAACTAATAGCTTAGTACTAAAAAAATATCACTTTGTTTATATTAATGACAAAAAGGAACTACACAAACGTATTGCTGCACAAAAATCATCAACTTTATTTAAAAAATAGAAAAATAAAAGCCTCTAGGATTAAATTAAGCGGACAATTATCCGCTTTTTAAGTTCTCGAAGCGTCCTAGAGGCATTAATCAATACTAATTTTGTAATATTTTAGAGATTTCAGACAATATTTCTTTTGTATCACTCTCTTTATGATTATTAATCCATACAATTATATCCACTATTTTATCTGTATGATATTTTGCATTTTCCATCAGTAAATCTACATCATCCTTTTCAAAATCACATAAAAATAATTTTTTTCTTAACTTATTAATTAATCTTGCACGTAGCCAAGCTTCCATTTCGGTATGTTGTTCACGTGTTTCTTTATCATAAATGTATTTATTTACAAATTCATCACGTTCTTTTCCTCTGCTTCTTCTATTATCAATTTTATTTCTAATTAAATCAGCTTTTATAAATAATTCAGCAGGAACATCATCGTAGCAATCATCTACATCACCATCTTCGTTTATCCACTTAGCATATAAATATAAAGAAGATTTTTTAATATGATGATCTATTTTTTCAACTTTAGTTAAATACGGAATATCACTATGATGTTTTGCATCATACCAGCCACCAAATACATAACCTTCTCTTACTGGAATTGGCAAGTCTCTTTCTTCGCCAATTTTATATTTATGCGTAAAATCATAGTATGTTTTAACGTCAACAACAGCATAAAATGACATATTGTAATAAAACTCTGTTCTTTGTGGAACTATATTATTAAATATTTCTGGTTTAATTCGTTCATAGCAATCTAATATTTCGCCGTCTTTTTTCCAAAGCGCATAAAGATCAAAAGCTCTTGGATCATTTTCTTCAATCTTGTTTATTTTTTCAACTTCGTTTGGATTGTTAGCATTGTAATTATACCAACCACAAAACTCATACCCTTCTTTGTAAGGAATTGGTAATTCTATTTCTTTTCCAACCCAATTATGCCAAGTATACTTATCTAAGTTTGGGTTTTCGCTTCCTGTATTCCAATGTATTCTAGTAGCCATATTATTATTCCTTGTTTATTTAATTCTAAATAAAAGCTTTAATCCTTTTATTACCACATATATTATTATAATTGTTTCTATCATATATTATCTATTCCCGTTTTATGCAAAAATAGCTGCCAAAATAGTAAATATAATCAAGAATAAAAATGCTTCTATAAAGAACAAAACTATAGATCCTACTCCACAAAGAACGCTTCCATCACCTAAGCGTTTTAATCCTAAAAATATTAGTATTGTTAATATTAGAGCTATTATCATTTGTTTTTCTCAGCTTTGCTAATAATCCATAAACCATTTATAAATTCCTGTTTATATTTTGAATCATGTTTTATTTCTTCAACACTTCCATCCTCATTAAATGTAAGCTTACCAAAATAATCTAATACTTCTTTTGAATCACACTTAAAATCACGAACTTGTCCTCTTAATTCAAATCCTCTTCCAGTTGAGTCTAGTTCTACCTGAGTTCTTACTGGCATAATTTTTATTCCTTCGTAGGATCTACAATTGTTCCAACAAACATAGGTGCGGAATCATTAAATACACTAAACATAAATGGCTTATCTAATTTAAAGTCAATTTCTTCTGGCTCATCCAAGCATATTCCGCCACAAACCATACTTAGATATGTGTACGCAGCGCCTTCAACACCTTCTTCATCAATTTTTAGTCTTGTTGCTTGTTTTGCGTCATTTACATATACTTGTTTTTCATCTGTAATAACCGAGAAATCAGCTTCATTCATATCAAGAGCTTTATTCACTCCAAGCATTTTAATTTGTTCAATAATACTGTTATCTAATGTAATATCGAATTTAGGAACTGAGAAATTAATTAGATAGTATTTTCTATCGAGTTTTCTAACGTTTCCATTTAGCAATTCAATTAAATCGTTATCATTTGAAATATCAGATAATGATAATCCTTCATTAGGTTTAATAAAGGCCATTGCGCCTATGCCATTTATGTACATGCATAATGCTTTGAAGCGTTTACCAATTAATAAATCCTCTTTAATATACTGATTCATGAATTTACATTTAACTTCTTCTTTGTCAGAAACATGAAAGATATCGTTTTTGGTATCACATTCTTCAAATTTGTTATCCCAATTTCCTTTTAAATAAATAGTAGAAATTAAACTTAATATGCCATCTGATGTTGTTTTGATGTTTTCTACACTATCTTTTAATAAATTATGAGTATTCACATTAATCCATCTACGAATTTGATTATCAAACTCTGTTGTTCCCATTTGACCATATCTAATAGCTGAATTAGTATCTTTAGCGATTTCATCAGCTTTATCTTTATAGATATTAAAACGATCACTAAACCATAAAGAAGAATTTAACATTAATCTGCCATCTTCTCTATTAATATTAAATGCTTTATAAATATCATTCATTTTATCTAATGCTTTATCTTCTTTTAAATTAAGAACATTTAAAATTTCTTTCTTTGTTTCACCATCAGTTACTTGAGACAGTAATCCTAAAGCATAGTATAAAGATACTGGTGAGAATACATTGTTTGTTTCTGTGTTATTTAATGTTGTAATTATGTTTTTCATTTTTACCCCCTATTTGCAGCTCTTATAATTTCATAAAGATAATTGCCAACGATTTTTAAATTATGTTTGCATGATTTATCGTACAATCTACCTAAAAATCTTATGAATAAAGCCGTTAATATAACAAACGAAATCATAGTTAGCCCTCCTCTATTCATATAAATAATAAAAAATGCCGTGTACATAAAACACGACATAAATTTAGCGATTATTTAGCAAAATAAGAACTAAAAATGAAGAGGTTATTCCTCTTCATTTTCTTTGTTATGAACTTGTTTTTTTATACTTTCAAACTTTTCTTTTGCATACTCTATTGTTTTGCCATCTATATAGTATGCGATAGCAGCACTTCCCATTGTAGACGTTCCAGCAGCTGCTATAGCTGAACTTACAGCCGAGCCAATTCCAGGCCATACTGTATTTAGAAATTTTACTGCTTGTTGTGCTGCTATTTTAAATCCATAGCCTAGTCCAGCAACACCGCCCATACTAAAGATAAATTCTTTTGCTGTATCAAGCGATATATCTCTTCCACTTAATGATGCGATAAGGCTTACTAACACAGCTTGGAGAACGAGTAATATATAAATATCAGATACTGGGATAGGAGTTAGTGCAATCGTTCCAGCTATTCCAGAAAATATACGATTCAGATGTTTCGCCAATCTATGTACAACTTCAGTAAGACGAGCTGCCATTCTTAATCCCATCTGTGCCTCAAAATCTTGAATGGCATTCTCTAAAATATTTTCTAATTCCTCTATTTGATATCTTCCATCAAATGCTATTTCTAAATTTGCTATATCATTTTCGGGTAGATTATCTATATTTTCAACATCAACTTCTACTCCATCAGGAGTTTTCCAGTCAATCAATGACGAAACCGCAATAATATCATCAATCTTTAATCCATTCTTAATAATAATGCCCTTGTAATATTGAACAACCTCTTTGATTTTATCAATTTTATTTGTTGGATATTCTTTTGGATCTTTAAATCTTGATGGTGCCATTTCATCACATTTATTAATTACAACAACTACTGGCAAACGTACACTATTAATTTCTGCATAAGACTTTGCTAATTTCTTTAGAAATTCTACATCATCATCAACATCATCTCTGTGTGTACAATTTAACATCATTATTGCCACATCTGGAGAAAATTCGTTAATCTCATTAATTAACATTTCTTCTGCTGAAATTTCACTGTTAATAGATTCGGATTCTGCAATACCTCTTGTATCACAAATTTCCATTAGAACACGATCGCCATCCATACACTTGTATGTTTGAGTTCTTTCTGTGCAACTGTGTGTGTCACTTACTTTTGCAACATATGAACCGCAAATAGCATTTATTAAGCTGCTTTTTCCAACCCCCGTTCTTCCTATTAAGAATATTCTTGGTGGTCTATGTGAATCAATTCCATCCATCAGTTGTTTTAATTCCTTGTCACCAAGCACTGCATCTTTTAGCATAGTTCTTGTTTTTTCTGGAATAGCATCAGGCAAATTATCTATTATTTCGCCAGCTTTTGTATAAAACTTCTTCATGTTTGCCAATCTTTGCTCTATTTTTATATTCTCATCACTCATATTTTGTTCCTCCCTTCATATATAGCGGCTGTTTTTTACACGAATTATTAACTTAATTATAATTTATTTTTCCTCTCCAACATAAACAAAATCTCTACTTCTACAACCATTAAATAATGGAACAACCGACTTATTTATATACTTATTTCTAATTTCATTGTCTGCTATTTTTCCATCAAACTGCCATTTGTTTTTGTTTTCTCTATCCACTTTTCTATTTATTTTGGTTGCCCCCGCTTTAACCCATTTATTAATTTCATATACTTCAATTACTTGGCCATCAACAATCGTTAATGCATATTTTGCTTTATTTGCTCTCTGCAAATCAATCTTCCAAAATCCTCTTGTAATATCATAAAGTTCTTCATCTGACATATCATCGTTATAGTATTTCCCTATCTTAAATAAGATTGAAATATCGGGAAAATCGTTCTCTTTCAGTACTTCTCCGTTGTATTTATTTTCTATATCTTCAACGCTTTTTCTTCCATATATCTTGTGTTCGTGTCCGTGTTGAATATTTGTTAAGTTATTTAAGCCTATTAAATCAATTGCTGCGGATTCAACTTTAAAGGCAGTAGTTGAGTCAAGACCATGGACCAATATATCTATTTTAGGTTCTAATCCATTTTCTTTTAGTTTTTTTATATACTCAACTTTCCTACTTTCTGATGTATCAGATAGATGTTCAAAAACTCTATCGTTCTCACCTTCACCAATATAAAATGGTTTCCCAGTTCTTGGGTCTGAATATACATATACGTAGTGTCCTAATTCTTTCTTTGTTTTTTTAGAAAACTTATTCATATTTTCTTCCTTTCACTTTTTGTGAGTTTTTTATATAGCACTAAGAACGGCATTATTGTAATTCAACAACATGTTTCCTTCTTTTAATTCGTTTATGTTACTATAGATAAAATTTTCTACATCACTAGTTTTAAATTCGCATCTATATTTTGTTATAAAAGGGTCTAGGCCTGTCATTTCTTCTTTTATTCTATGAATATCATAACTGCACCATTCACATATATCTTCAGCGACTAATACAAGAGCGATATATCTTTCGTGTTTTAAAGTCTCTTCAAGTTCTTGTTGTTTGTTATCACCATCAAAGAACTCTGTTCCAACATTAAACACTGTTTTAACTTTATCAAACGAAAATATACTTGTTAATGAATCATATAATTCTTTAGACATTTGAGTATATGATTTAATGGTTTTGTTGTATCTAGGTCTTAATTTGTATATGTAGAACAATTCACACATGTCCATATCTGCTTGAGATGATAGTTGCATATAATCAATTCTATGAATCTCGTTAAGATGTTTTGATAGTTCGTCATTTTGATGATAATGCTCACTCAATCTTTTATTAATGCCATTTATTGTTTTTCCTACATACACGATTTCATTATTAATATAGTAAAAATATACAGATGGAACACATTTTGTATAGTCGTGTTTATATTTTGTTCTAAAGCTCTTATCTTCCATATATTAATTATATCATTTTAAGTAAAGTAATAGTAAAGTATTATTTATGGTCGTATATAATAATTGATTGATTCAATTTAATTAAAAACGGCATTTTCATCTTGCTAATATCTTGGCCACTTTCAATTAATATAGTTTTTCTAGAGCCTAGATTAACTTTTATATCACCTCTTAGGAATGCATTTCTATATATTAATTCCCTATTTCCATTTTTCTTAGGGAAATAATAGCTAGTTTCAAATATATTAAATGGTTCGACCTTTACCCATGGTACTTCAGTTCTCTTTGTTACACGAAGATTTCTAGGCTTAAAATTAATAATAAATTCTTTATTTATATACTCTAAAACTCTTTGAGGAATAGTACCTTTATTGTTGCCAAACTCACCATCTATAAACTCATCCTCGTACAGTTTTAAGGTTTCTCTAGCCTTCTTTTTATTTGCATTATAAAGATATGAATATAGATCAATCAGCTCTGTTTGAGCACTAAACGAGCCCTTATTAGCAATATAACCGCCAACATCATATAAAGACATATATAGTGTACTTCTATCTTTAAATTGACCTTTTTCCATACCTTTTTGAACGTATTTATCGTCAAAAACAACTCGATGTATGTGGTTTTCTTCAGCCAGTAGAGTATTTCTTATCCATGTATCAGATACGTCTAGAATGGCTTGTAATTGCTTTATAGAGAGAGTATATCCACTCTTTATTACAGCCTTTGCCCATTCATCATAGCTTCCTATTCCGTTATATCTAATTAAATATTTTGTGTTTTTCATAGTATATGTATGTTACGATATGTTGTCACATATATAATACCATACAAACCTAAAATTAAAAAATAGCACTACCTTTTTAGATAACTCTTCGATTCAAGATAGTACCATCAGTTGTTTAACGATTTATTTATGCGATTTTTTGAATACAAAAAGAGCAAACTTTTTCGCTTGCCCTTCTCTTATTAAGCATAATTATCTATATGTATCACTTATATATTTATGAAGTACTTCTCTTGCGTCGCTTCTTATTTCTGTTGTTTCAACAATACCCCAGAAAATGTATTGGTCACATGCATTTTTAACAAACACTACTCTTTTTTCTCCTAAAACATAATCAGGCACAATCGCATCATCACTCCACATTTCTACTATGTCACCATTATCTTCAATCTTATTAAATACCTTTTCAGATTTAGCAATTGATCCATTGTATGAACTGTGAGCTAACATCCATACTGAATATCCTTCAGGTGTTGCGTTCTTTGAATATAATCTTTTTTGTCTGCCAAAGTTGCCACCTACTTCTGGGTTCCATTTGAAGTTTTCGTTATCTACTATATCCCAATAGATATCACCACTTCTTGTACCTAAACAATCGCCTTTTGTAAGATTAGTAACTGTTTTTGGATTCTTAATATCTTCAGGTGCTCTACGAACATCAATTATTCCAGCAATACCAGTAAGCATTTTTTTACTACCTTTAGGGTTTAACGCTTTTTGAACTTCTTCTCTTAATTCATCTGGCATAAGTAGCATATCTAAAGGCATTGGTACTGGTTTACCTGAGCCAACATTAACTAAAACTTTGCCTTTTTCAATTCCTTCAATTTCGCATTTAACACCAGTGGCTTTGCTTCTTACTTCTTGACCTATTATTTCCATAATTATGTTTTCTCACTCTCTAGTTGAATAATATCATATATTAAGGATTAATTATTGCTCTTCGTAACTTCCAAACTACCCGATTCTGTATTAAACATATAACTGATTGTGTTCTTATCTTTTGATTTAACATCAATTACATCTAATTGCTCACATTTGCCATTTATACGTTCTGGATTATAGTATCCATCTCTATATAACATATATACATTGTCAGCATACTCGCCTATTCTTGTTTTCTTAAATTTGACACCAAAGTCGTTAAGTCTTGGACGTTTGTCTTTTCTACGTTCTACCCCTCTATATACTTGGCCCATAACAACTATTGATGTATTTAATTCTACGGCTAACTTTTTTAATTGTTTTATTATATATGCCACTTCAGTATCATCCTTTGGATAGCGATTTTTATAATGTATCAATTGAAAATAATCAATTACTATTAGTGATGGTTTTACTTTTTCATAGTTTTCTTTTACTGAATCAATTATTTCTTCAATGTTTGGATATAGATGAGTAATTGTATATAGTTTCTTATTTTTAAGAGATTGTGCTGCAACATATAGCCTTGTATAATCTTCATCAGTTATTTTTTCTTTTAAAAACACTCTTAAATTAGCCATAATTCCTAATAATCTTTCAGCTATGGTTCTATCAAATTCGCCCAAATTAACAAGTAATGCTGATCCTTTTCTATTCACAACCTCATTTATCATTAAATTTAATGCGTATGATGTTTTGCCTATAGCTGGCCTTCCACCAATAAGTGTGACCTCACCTGGTTTTATATCTAATTCAGCAACTGGACCATCGTGGCATGTTACATTTTCTACAACTTTATTATCAAAGCGTGATAAAACATTCTTTACACTATCACTCAACTTAATAAGTCCTCTATCAGCTAATGGCTTTTCAATAAAAGGATTTACGAAACTATACCATGGATGAGGCTTCACATCTTCTAAGATTGGAATATAGTTAGCTGTTCCTGGGTCTATTACAATTCCTTCATATTTACAATCATAGTTTTTGTTTTCATATTTTATTCTTTCTAAAGCTACATAAATATTTAATTGACCATAGTTAAACCAATTATTGATACTAATTTGTGGATTTGAGTATAAAGCATAATATTTTTTACCTTTAATAATACATTCATCTTTCTCAAGTTTTCTATAAAGTGAACATATAGGCAAAAAATGATCTATATAAAAATGTTTCCCTTCTCTAGGATTTTCTGCATAATCTTTTAGCAATTCTTTTAAAATTTCGTTATTACTTGTTTTATAAACATCTATCATTTATGTATCTCCTTTGATTGTTTTTATAGTAGCAAAACGTATGTGCATAAAACTCGACACAATTCCGTAGTAATTGGGTGTACGAAAAAAGGTAGGAAAAACCTCCCGGCAAAACCTACCCAAAATTCATTATATTATTAGCATTCACCTATATAAAGAACTTCATTTTCGTTTTCAGGGTTTACTGCGAAATGGCCA
>JAUNQJ010000017.1:0-2462 GCA_030536265.1 Erysipelotrichaceae bacterium | reverse complement strand
CCCTTACGAACTCTTTCCATGATTTTATATGCGTCATTTTCATCAAAATCATATTTAAAACGAAGCACATTATAAACATCATCTCTAGTAGCTAATAACTCATCTAAAGGCATTCCTTTTTCAAATAATTCTTCTGCATTAGTAGTCCAAACGTGTGTGCCATGAGCAAAACCACTAATCTTAACTAAATCAGAAAATTTCTTTGGTTTAATCTTTTCTAGAATAAATGATGTGTAGTGACTTCCAAGTTCTGGTATACCTAAGGTACCATTATCTTCATTAAGCATTTCATAAATTTTTGGATCGTTGATATCTATTTCATCTAGATTAAGCCCTAATAATTCCATATATCTTAAAGCTGCTGGATCTGCATGTTCTAGACAATCAACTTTGTATAAATTATCACTGATATCATGATATTCAAGATGAGTTACTATATCGCTATCCACTTTAGTTAATGGGGTTATATCATTAATATCAACATCTTTTGGAACAATGATATAGCCACCTGGATGTTTGCCTTGGCCTACTACAACACTAGATATAGTTCTTGTTAAATCTTCTCTTGTAGCATTATCAATTACACCTTCATCATCACCGGCAAACCCACTTACCATTTCTGCTGCATCTTTATATCTGATAGTATTTGCTGTTCCCGCTCTATAAGCTTCATTGTTTGGTGCAACTTTTTTAATTACATCAACAATGTTTTCTCTAAATAATGGATCTAAGTTTAGATCAATATCAGGAACTCTAGAACCGTCTGTAGACATAAATGTTTGATAAGGAATATTCTGGCCTTCACCTTTTACGATATGACCACATTCTCTACATTCATGAGGTTCAATATCATATCCAGATGCTACGGTTGCATTCCAAACGACCCTATGACAGTTAGGACAAATTGTGTGGGGTGGAAGCGGATTACATTCTGAGATTCCTAAAAGATATCCAACAAGTGATGCACCAATTGCGCCTCTATAACTATATTTGTAACCTTGTGCTCTTGATTCATCACAAATTCCTGCTGCAAGCATATAGATTGGTGCAAAGCCGTTATCTTCTATTAGTTTTAGTTCAGTTTCTAATCTATAAGTAATTAATCTATCTACATTAGTACCATAGATTTCTGTCATCTTTTTAACTACTCTTGATTCTAATTTGTCATATGCGTCTTCGATATAAGGCATATGAAATGTGTTGTCCATAGGTTTGAAATCATCACACATATCCATAATCTTGTGTGTATTAGTTACAACAATTTCTTCTACCAGTTTATCATTGTCTAGCCAATCCATAGCGTACTTCATTTCTTCTGTTGTATATAAATGGGCATCATAATCATCCGATAATTTCTTATGATTGTTATGTTCATATAAAATTGAATATTCTAAATATTCACCTCTACTTACATATTGAGGAGCGCTGGTTGCCACTACTAGTTTGTTTTCTTGCTTAGCTGAATCAATAATTAATTTAATAGCGTCTTTTATTTCGTTATCAGATTTATTAGGATAATACTTCTTATAAGTACATATTGGGGCAATCTCTACATAATCACAATCTGCAATATCTTCTCTTATTAAATTAGTATCAGCATCTTTACCCATCATTAAAGCTTCAGCCATAGCGGTGCTGTGATATGCTAGACCAATTAAAAGGTTTTCTCTATTATCACTAATAATCTTTTGTAGTTCAGTAGTTTGCCAAGTAATACCATCTTTTTCAAAGGTTATATCTTTATCTTCTAAAGTAAAACAGTGCGTTAAGTATTTATAGATTGCTTTTTTGCCTTCTTGATTCTTCGCAATAACATTTATATTATTTACAAAAGCTCCATTAACATTTACTCCATATAATACTTTTAATCTTTTCTTACCTCTAGTTACTTCTCTTTGTGTTTCAGCATATCCTTGAACTGAATAATTATCACAAATAGCTATACCTGCGAGACTTAAACGGTTTGCACACCATACAGCTTTGTAAGGATCTGTTACATATTCGCCCTTGCTTTTGTTTGTATGAAAATCTAGTTCAACACGTTCTTTAGCGAGTCTTTCTTTTATAAACACTTCTTCTAACTCTTCATCAGACATTTGTTGCTCTTCTTCACTTGCATATCTATCATCTTCTAGAGTTATTTTTGCTTCTTGATCAGCTCTTTTTATAATAAATTCCTTTAATGTTTCATCATCATAAACAATGATTTGTTTTAATGAATCATCATCAACATCAAACAAACCGCCTAATACAATATGATTGATTATTTCGTCTAAGACAATGTCACAAGTTAATACACACCAATCTGATGGTCTACTCCCATCGTTTTCGTGTTTTGTACAAACTTTATCTGCTGCAACATCCCATGCTCCAGCAAATTTGCCACAGAAATCTATCTCTTTTACTGAGCTTCCAATAATCGTTTCTAATAATTCTTCAGTTGGTGCTGTATGATTACATAC
>JAUNQJ010000064.1 GCA_030536265.1 Erysipelotrichaceae bacterium | reverse complement strand
TTAGTGATGTAGTTACCTTTAACAGATGCAGGTCTAGCTTTTAAGATAGTGTTATATAAAGCGTTGAAGTTTTCTTCTAATGCTTTAGCTTCGAATGAAGCTTTTCCGATTACACAGTTAATATTTGATTCTTTATCAACTCTATATTCGATTTTACCTTTTTTAATTTCTGAAATAGCATTAGCTACGTTTGGAGTAACTGTACCAGTCTTAGGGTTTGGCATTAAACCTTTAGGACCTAAGATCTTACCTAGTTTACCAAGTTCACCCATCATATCAGGAGTAGCTACGATAATATCGAAATCGAACCAACCACCTTTGATTTGATCAAGGATTTCTTTTCCACCAACATAATCAGCACCAGCAGCTTTTGCTTCTTCAACTTTAGCACCTTGAGTAACAACTAATACTTTTTGAGTTTTACCTGTGCCGTTTGGAAGAACCATTGCACCTCTGATTTGTTGATCAGCTTGTTTTGGATCTACATTTAAATGGAATGAAACTCTAATTGGAGCATCATATTTAACTGTAGTTGTTTTCTTTGCAAGTTCGCAAGCTTCACTTGCTGAATATCTCTTAGTACCATCTAATAGTGCAAGAGCGTTATTATAACCTTTTGAACGTTTCATTTAATTAACCCTCCACTACTTCGATGCCCATGTTACGAGCAGTACCTTCAATAATTTTCATTGCAGCTTCAACATCATTTGCATTTAAGTCAGGCATCTTGTACTCAGCAATCTCTTTAACTTGAGACTTAGTAACTGTACCTGCTTTTTCAGTGTTAGGTTTACCAGAAGCTTTTGCAATCTTAGCAGCTTTCTTTAATAAGTAAGCAGCTGGTGTTGTCTTTAATACGAAATCAAATGATTTGTCTTCGTATGCAGTAATAATAACTGGAACGATGTCACCTTTTCTGTCTTTTGTTTGATCATTAAATTGAGTACAGAATTGAGGCATGTTAATTCCAGCAGAAGCTAGTGCAGGTCCTGGTTTAGCCATACCAGCTTCGAATTGTAGTTTACAAACTTTTGCAACTTTCTTTGCCATATTTTTCCTCCTTATGGTGTGGTTAACGGAGTAGTTGCACTCCTTCCACGCGCTTTTCAATTATACAATTAATAAAAGGCTTATTACAAGCCTTTTTATTAGAATATTGTATAAAATATGCCTTATTTATGCTTATAAAACACTCTATTATCTAAAGCGAATATCTTTTGAGTAAATTCTCCCTCTTTTATCTCAGATAATGCTTTATCTAAAATATTTATCTTAGCATCAATATTATCAATGAAGCTTAACATTTCTGCTTCAATTGTTTCTGGTCTAACAGGAGAACCAAATTCATATTCACCATGATGTGATAATACCATATGGCGAAGAAGTAACAATTCTTCAGAATCTTCTAGTTTTAATTCTTTTCCAATTTCAAGAAGTCTAGCATCAAGAATTGAAATGTGACCAATTAATTTACCTTCAACAGAATATTCAGTAACAACTGGAGAAGTTAATTCTTCAATCTTACCTAAATCATGAATAACAGCGCCCGCTACTAAGTAATCTCTATTTACTTGAGGATATAAATCGCAAAGTGCATTAGCAAGCTTAATCATGCCAGAAGTATGTGTTGCAAGACCACCAACAAAATTATGATGAATTTTGCTTGCTGCAGGATATTCAAATACATCTGCATCATAATGTTTTAATAATGCAGTAACAATTGTTGCAATGTTCTTGTTAGATAAACCATTAACAGCATTATGAATTGTTGATCTTAATTCATCTTTTGAAATAGGACTGCTAGAAACAAATTCAGACATATCAATAGATCCTTCATCTACTGGGCATACATTTAATATCTTAGCTTGTAGATTGTTTCTATATGTATTAATTTCCATTTCAAATTGATAAACTTTTCCAACCTTTAATTCTTTTTCAATTTCAGGTTTAACATCCCAAAGTTTTCCATCAATTGATTTAGTTGAATCTTGTAAAGTAATAGATAGATATGGTGCTCCAGAATTAGTAACGCCTTTAGTTAAAGCAGTAACTAAACAATTTGTTTCTATTCTTTCACCTTCTACAAAATCTTTTATTTTCTTCATATTAATACTCCATTTCATTTATTACAGCATATATAGCTTCTAAGTTAAATCCTTTTGAAGCTAAATAATTAAATATATGATTTCTTAATTCGTAATCCTTATATTTCTTACTATATTTATTATATGCTTTTTCTGCCTCAGACTTTAATAGTTCATCTTCTTTTAATAATTCTTTAGAAAAATCTAAATTACTTACTATCTCTTTTGCATCGTCAATAGCAAATCCATCATTAACAAGTTTAGTAAGAATTGCTTGTTTTTTTGCATTTAATGATTTACCTCTTATAGTGCTTTGATATCTTAATGCTTTTTTAGAAGCATTAAAGTATTCTTGTTCAGCATCATCTTCATATAACTCGTTAATTGTTTCTTTTGAAATGCCTTCTCTAATTAGTTTGTTAATAATCGCTCTTTTAGACATAAACGATTCTTTTAAAACATTAATTCTGGAAATAGTATACTTTCGATCGTTTAGGATATCTAATTGAGTAAGCTTATTAATGATTCCGTTTAATTGATCATTAGTTAATTTATATTTTCTAAGCAAAGATTCTCTCATCTGTTTACTAGAATAGTCTTTCATCGAAAGCTTTCTTAATGCGTTACGATAAGCTAAAACAACCATTTCATTATCTTTAATCTTATTAATTGTTTTAAGAGTTAATAACGAGTCTTTTCTAAAGCCATAAGATACATAATCATCTACACTAAGCATCAATTTTAATTCATCAGACATTTTGTTTCTTAAACTAATTCTTACTATGTCGTTAGATAATCTTGTCTTATAAATCTTATATGAGGATTTATATTCTTCAATAACCTCTTCATATATCTTTAAAGTATCTTCCGCAAACTTAAATGCATCATATTTTTTAACCGATTCTAAAGCATTTGTGCTTAACACTGAATATTCATCATCCTTTAAAGAAATTGCTTTCTTAATTGCTTCGTAACAGCTATTAACATCGTTAAAGAAGAAACCATTATATCCTTCTTCCACAACATCTCTTGAGCATTCATCATTTGCTGCAAGCACAGGTAGTCCTGATGCTAAAGCCTCAATATAAGTTAAACCCTGAGTTTCAGATGTTGAAGCACTGACAAAATAATCACTGGCATGATAATAACTAGGTACGATTTCTGGTTCAATTTTGCCTGTAAATTTTACATAATCATTTAAATCTAGTTTATAAACAAGTTTATGCAATTTTTCTTCACTAGGACCTAGCCCAACAATAACAAGCTTACCATTAAATTTGTTTTCTTTAACCTTTACAAAAGCATTGATTAATACATCGACACTTTTTTCATCAGCCAATATACCAACATATATAAATACTTTTTCATTTAATAATTCTAATGATTTCTTAATATCTTTAATCGTGCTTAATGAAGTATTATTAGAGTTAAATCTATCTAATTCAATTCCATTAGGAACAACCGTAATTTCAGTTTTAATATTCGAATTTATTAAACCCTTCTTAGTCTTTTCTGAAGGAGTCATTAATCTTAAACAATGATCACCATAGAATTTATTGTATAAAGTTACAATACGTTTAGCTCCATCATATATTGGACCTAATTCTTCAGGCACAAAGTAATGAGTATAATCAACGTAGTCAGTATGATAAGTTCTAACTCGAGGTATATTTAGATTAAAAGAGATAAGATTTGCTAAAGTACCAATACCAAATTCAGTTTCAGCGTGAATAATATCTAGTTTCAAATCATCTACTTCCTTTTGTATTAATGGATGAATTGGTTGAGCGATTTTATATCCATATAATTTTTTTACTTCTATTCCAGGAATTCTAATAACATTATCTTCTTTTTCAATTAGTAAATTTTTACCAGGACAAAAGATATACACAACGTGTCCTAATTTAATTAAATTATTAGCTAAAACCTCAACGCTTTGAGCGCAACCATTAGCATCAGGCTTGTAAGTATCTGTAAATAAACCAATCTTCATATTACTTAATATAACTTTATTATATAAAAATATACATTAGAAAAAAGAAAAGACCTTTCTTAATA
>JAUNQJ010000063.1 GCA_030536265.1 Erysipelotrichaceae bacterium | reverse complement strand
ACAATTGTTATCTCTTTATTTTAGATAATTAATTTTTGCAAGGAATGACTTAACTCTTTCAGAATCTGGATTATCGAAGAATTTATCAGGTTTGTCTTCTTCAACAATTTCTCCATTTTCCAAGAATACTATTCTATCAGCTAAGTTTTTAGCAAATCCCATTTCATGTGTTACAACAATCATACCCATTCCCTTTTTTGCTAAGTCTTGCATAACTTCAAGTACTTCACATACCATTTCAGGATCTAAAGCAGATGTTGGTTCATCAAACAACATATACTTTGGGTTAAGTGCTAAAGATCTCGCAATAGCAACACGTTGTTTTTGGCCACCTGATAACTGATTTGGATAATTGTTTGCCTTATCTTCTAATCCAACTTGTTTTAATAATTCTAATGCTTTCTTATTAGCACTTTCTTTATCTTCGTTAAATACTTTTATTGGTGATAAGGTAATATTTTCTATAACTGTTAAATGAGGGAATAAATTGAAATGTTGGAAAACAAATCCAATCTTATTCCTTTGGTTTTTGTTAGATAAATCTAGTGGTTCATCATCGATGAAGATTTCTCCCTTATCACACTTTTCAATACCTGCTAATGATCTAATAAGCGTCGATTTACCACCACCAGATGGGCCAACTAAACACACTATTTCCCCATCATTAATATCTATTGAAACATCTTTTAATGCTTTAACATTTTTAGAAGTTTCACTAGGATTTCTAGATTCAAAAGTTTTATATAAATGTTTAGCCTTAATCATTTTGTTTCAACCTTTCCTCTAGCTTGCTAGATAATTTAGATATTATTGAAGTTACTATTAAATATAATACCGATGCTGATAATAATGGCGTTATATAGTTGTAATAATTAGCACCTAATATTTGAGATGAATATAGTAATTCAGTAGCACCAATTGTTGAAATTAAACAAGAATCTTTGATTAATGTTATTAATTCAGAAACAAGTGGTGGAACAATATTCTTAAATGCTTGAGGAAGAATTATAAGTGACATCGTTTGTTTATAAGTAAAGCCTAATACTTCACTAGCTTCCCATTGGCCTTTATCAATAGCGCCAATAGCCCCTCTTATCAATTCTGTTGTATATGCTCCTGAGTTAAAAGATATAGCAACAATACCAGTAATATAAGGATTCATTCTTATAATATTTCCAGTAATAGTTTTATAAGCTAAAGGAAGTCCTAAATATAAGAATAGTATTTGAAGTAGCATTGGAGTTCCACGAATTATATCAACATATACTGTAGCAATTACATTTAATACTTTTGATTTTGATATCTTCATAGCTGCACCAAGTGTTCCTAATAAGGTACCAAAAACAAAAGATAAACTTGCCACAACAAGTGACATCTTTAATCCGTTTAATAAGAACAATATGTTTTCTTCTGAAAAAATATTAATAAGCACTATTTAACACCCCATTTTTCAACTAAAGAATTATATTCTTCTGTTTGCATATATGAATTAATAGCTTCTGAAATCTTTGTGTTTAATAAATCATTATCAATAGCACAAATTACATAAGTATCATTATCTTCAACTTTATCAGCTAGAATTACTACGCTACTTCCATCTTCGTAGTTTTTAGCAACTGGTTCATCTAGTAATACTGCATCATATGCACCAGCTTTAAAAGCTTCCATCATAACATTTACATCTTTAATTAATTCAACATTTTCAGTGAAAGTTGCTGCAGCATCAGCACAAGTTGTACCAGTTTGAGCAGCGATAGTTTTTCCAGTTAAATCATCAAGTGATTTAATATCACTATTTCCAGCAACAACAGCTACGATAGAACTTGCTAAGTATTTATCTGAGAATAATACTGATCCAACTCTGTCTTCATCAAAAGTAAAGCCTGAACAACCATAATCTACTTGCCCTGTTTGAATTGCAGAAATGATTGTATCAAATTCCATTGGTACAAATTCAACTTCATAGTTTGTTCCATTTAACTTATTTAATTCAGCAATTACATTTGTAAATAATTCAACATCAAAACCAATTAAATTGTTTGAAGAGTCATAAGATTCAAACGGAGGGTAATCGGGAGAAATACCTACAGATATAATTCCCTTTTGTCCTAATTGTTTTTCCCAATCTTGTAAGTTTGCATCATCATTAGCTTTTGAACAACCGCATAATGATAAGATACAAGTTAATACTAATAATACTGTTAATAATTTTTTCATACTTTTCTCTCCTATAAAAACAAAAAAGGTGATACCAAAGGTCGCTAATAGCGAGGTACCACCTTATATTTATGCCTTAACTCGTAACGTGAGTATACGTTCTAGAATACTATTAGTTCTTCTAGAATCCTCAAAGTGCGTTCACTTATCTATCAACTGTCCTCTTCCACTCTACAGGACTCGCTAGAGCTCTTTGATAAGCTACTATCCTTTTTCTTTGGATGAATTAATAATAAACCATTAATAATCACTTTTCAATAGTTTTGTCTAATAATTCCTCATATTTAGTTAATAAGTCTTTTAATTCTTCATAAGTTGAAATCTTACTCATTTGGTTTTTATATTTAGTAGCTAAAAATAGTCCTTGAATATAATGAGGTGCTAAGCCTCTCATTTCTCTAATTGCCACCTTTTCACCTTTTAAAGTTATAAGCTTTTCAGTATGATTTAAGCATTCTTTAATTCTTTCTTTATAAGTAACTTCATAGTTTTCTTTACCATTTAAATAATTATTGATTTCTTTTATTAAGAAAGGATTGCCTACTACGCCTCTACCAATCATTATGGCATCACAATAATCTCTATATTTAATAAAATCTTCAACTGTTTTAATATCACCATTGCCTATTACAGGAATAGATAAATTATCATGTAATTCTTTAATAGCATTCCAATCAGCTTTGCCTTCATACATTTGGCCACGTGTTCTTGCGTGTAAAGTAATTGCTTGAACACCAGCTGCTTCAAGTTTCTTAGCTAAGGATAGATAGTTTTTATTTTCAGAGTCCCAACCAAGTCTCATCTTAACAGTTACTGGTTTTTTAGAAACTTTAATTACCCTTTTAACTATTTCAACTGCTAAATCTTCATTTTTCATAAGTGCTGCACCAGCTCCAGTTTTTACAACCTTCATTACTGGGCAACCCATATTAATATCAATAATGTCACACGTTGTTTCTTCTGATAATTTCTTAGCAGCTATTTCCATAGTATCAGGATCAGATCCAAATAGTTGCATAGATACTGGATGATATTTATCATCTATCTCAAGCATCTTTAAAGTTTTTTTATTCATATAAAAGATTGCTTTATCAGATACCATTTCAGTTTCAACAAGACCTGCACCAAACTCAAAACAAAGCTCTCTAAAAGCTCCATTTGTTATTCCTGCCATTGGGGCAATTATTATTGGATTATTTATTTTTATTGTCCCTATAGTTAGCATACGACAATACTTTTTCCATATCCTCTTTAGTGTATTTATATGTTGAATTACAGAATTCACATTTTACTTCTACTGATTCTTCGTTTGCTAATTCTTTAATATCACTTGTTGGTAATGTTAATAAATTAGCCATAAATTTTTCTCTAGAACAATCGCATTTATATTCAAGAGGTTGTTCTTCTAATATCTTAGCATCAGCAAATAAAGATTTAATGTATTTAATCAAATCTCTATCTTCATCTAACACTGAAGATATTGGTTTTAAATCTTTTAATAAGTTTTCTAAATATACAATATCTTCTTCAGTATGATTAGGTAATAATTCTAATAGCAATATTCCAGATGTTTTACATGAATAGTCTTCATTAACTAGTACTCCAACTGATACTACAGTTGGCACTTGTTCAGAAGCTTGGAAGTAATAAGCAAAATCATCACCTATTTCACCTGTTTGTAGTTTAACTTGTGATGTATAACTTTGCTTTAGTTTTAGATTTTTTAATACTTTTAAACAGCCATCAGTTCCAACAACCAAACCTACAGCTAATTTACCTGTTTCATTATATTTTAAATAGCAATGAGGATCACCAACAAACCCTTTAACTTTTCCTTTATTATTAGCAGTGACCATAATAGTTCCAATTTGGCCACCACCATTAATAGTAGTTGTTACTGATTCATCTTCACCTTTTTGCATTAAACCCATACAAGC
>JAUNQJ010000062.1 GCA_030536265.1 Erysipelotrichaceae bacterium | reverse complement strand
TTTATGTTGTTTATTTTATTGCTTGGTATTTTGTTAATAAATTTTTAATCTATGATTTAGACGATGATTTTTTCATTAATATATTATTAATATTAGTATTCCAATGGATTGGTTCACCAATTGCATCACATATGGTTATGAGATTAGAATATGAAACTGATAAAGAAGTTAGTAAACATGTAAGAAAGGAAAAACAAAAATGAATATAATTGAAATCTTTTTACTTATCATGTTACTAATTTGTGGAATAGCAACATGTTTAACAAAAAATTTAATGACATCAGTTATTATCTTTATGTCATTTTCTGTTGTTATGTCTATTGTATGGGGATTACTTGAAGCACCAGATTTAGCAATTACTGAAGCAGCAGTTGGTGCTGGTATTTCTAGTGTTTTATTATTTATTACTTTATTAATGATTCAAAAGATTAAGGATAAAACTAATGAAAAGTAATTGGTTTAAAAAATGGGATGAAGGAAATTTTGATTTAACTGAAGAGACAGCTAAGTCTTTTAAGATAAATACAAAAGAAAATAAAGAAAAGAAATTCAAACCAATAGAAAAAATTGTTGAGAAAGAAAATAAATCTTTTGAGATGATTTATCCTGTTGTTGCTATTGGATTAGCTTTAGTTATGATTTCATTCTTTTTATATGCAGTAACAAAGATGCCAATGTTTGGTGATCCAAATACTCCAGCCAATTCATCAGAAGTAATAAAAAGATATATTGAATCAGGCCTAGAAGAAACGGGTGCTGTTAATATTGTTGCTGGTGTTATTTTAGATTACAGAGCATTTGATACACTAGGTGAATCACATGTATTATTTACTGCAGCTACAGTAGTAACTTTATTATTACTAGCTAAAAAAGAAGAAAAAGAAGATGTTAAAGAAAAAGAAATAATGGAAACAGATCCTATCTTAAAGATAGCTGCAAAAGTTTTAACTCCTATTATTTTAGTGTTTGGTATCTATGTAATTTTATGTGGACACTTAGGACCAGGTGGTGGTTTCTCTGGTGGTTCAATAATAGGTGCTGGTTTAATTCTATATTCTGTAGCTTATGGAACAGAAAGAATAAAGAAAATTATTACGCCAAAAGTATATAAGATTATTACTTTAAGCGCTTTATGTTTCTACTCATTTGCTAAATGTTATTCATTCTTCTGTGGAGCAAATCATTTAGAAACAATATTTACTACAGGTACTCCAGGAGCAATTTTATCTGCTGGATTAATTCTTCCACTTAACATTGCTGTTGGTATTGTTGTTTCACTTACAATGTATGGATTCTATTGTTACTTTACAAGGAGACATATTTAATGTTGGAAGTATTATTTAATAATCGAATTGAATGTGTTGCTGTTATATTATTTGCGGTAGGATACGTAACACTTTTAGTAAGTCCAAATATGATTAAGAAAATAATTGGTATCAACATTATGGACAGTGCTTGTAACTTGTTCTTAACATCTATTGGTTTTGTTTATAATAAAACAGCTCCAATTGTTGTTAATGGTGATACTTCTATGAATACATATATTAATCCATTACCTGCAGGACTTGTTTTAACAAGTATCGTTGTTGGTGTATCAGTAACTGCAGTAATGCTTGCTTTAACTTATAAAATGTATGAAAAATATCATACTTTAAATTTAAATGAAGTATATAAGATTAATCATGAATTGGAGGATAAAGAAAAATGAGTTTCTGTTTAAACTTTCCTCTATTTATGATTGTTGCATCACTATCTAGTTCAGTAATTTCTACTTTATTAAAGGGAAAAACAGCTAGAATACTATCTTTATTATTAACAGGTGTATGCTTTATTCTTGATTTAAATATCCTATTATATGTAGTAAATACTGGTGGATCTTATACATATATGATGGGTCATTTCCCTCATCCTTGGGGTAATGAATTAAAGATTAGTACAATAGAAGCTATTATTTCTACATTATTTTCACTTGTTCTCTTCCTTATATTATTAGGTGGTAAAGAATCAATTGAAGAATATGTAGATGATAGTAAACAACACCTATATTATGCATTATGTGACTTAATTAATTCTTCATTATTAGTTCTTGTTTATACTAATGATATTTTCACAGGATATGTATTTGTTGAAATATGTACATTAGCATCAACTGGAATATTAGTATTAAGAGGAAACGGTAAATCATTAGCAGCAGCTATTAGATATATGGTATTTGCATTAATTGGATCTGGATTACTATTATTTGGAATAGTATTCTTATATAACATTACTGGTAATCTATTAATGCCAAATCTAAAAGAAAGCATTATTAATTTATATAATACAAAACAATATTATCTTCCATTACTAACAGCAATGTGTTTTATTTCAGTAGGTGTAGCAATTAAATCAGGACTATTCCCATTCCATTTCTGGATGGCAGATACATATGGCTCAGCTATTCCTGCATCATCTGGAATATTATCAGGTATTATTTCAAAAGCTTATATTTTCTTTTTAATAAAAGTAATTAAAGATGTCTTTACAATAGAAATATTTAAAGCATCAGGAATATCAAATATTATATTTGTCTTAGCGTTATTTGGAATCGTTGTTGGTTCTATTTCAGCAATTAGAGAAAATGATATCTTTAGAATGTGTGCATATTCAAGTGCTGCACAAATTGGTTATATCTATATGGGAATAGGTTTATCAACAACAGTAAGTATTGTTGCATCATTATTCCAAATTTGCGCACACTGTATTACTAAACCAGCACTATTCTTATCTAGTTATCATTTATCTAAAAACAGTGGTGGATCATCTAGATTTAAAGCATTACAAGGATCATATAAACGTGATTTCTTCTCGACAGTATGCTTTAGCCAAGGTGCATTCTCAATGGTTGGTATTCCATTAACTGCAGGATTTATGACTAAATATTTATTTGGTATGTCAGCATTTGATTATACTAATTGGGAAATGTTAGCAACATTAATTGTGTTAATTATTTCAACAATATTAAATACAATCTACTTTACAAAAACTGTTGTTAGATTATTTACAGTAGATGAAAATATAGAAAAGAAATTTAATATTTCATTACAATATAGAATTGTTGGAATATTATTTATGATTGTTAACTTTGGTTTAGGTATCTTTGCAAAGAATTATATAGACGTTATTTTTAAAGGATTGAATTTGTTTTAAGGAGAATTGTTATGCAATTATTAATGATCTTAGCTATCTTTGTACCAATGATTGTTGGTGCAGCTCTACCATTCATTAAGATTAATGAAAGAGAAATGAAACTTAAAATAGTTGGTGCTACTATAGCATTTGATGTTTTATTAGTTTTAATTTTAATCTTAACTGGTGGTAAAGCATTTACATTATTTAAAATGAGTGACATCCTTTGTGTAAAACTTGAAATAGATAATGTCTCAAAATTATTTATGTTTATTGATGCGCTTGGTTTTTCTTGTGCAGGATTCTTTGCTTTTAAATATTTAGAGAATGAAGAAAAAGAAGGTTCATTTAAAGAAGAAATGTTCTATGCATTCTTCTTATTAACTCTTGGTTCATTAGTTGGTATGGCAATGTCTAAGAATTTAATTGCGATGTATTTCTTCTTTGAAATGATCACATTAATGTCTATGCCTTTAGTATTATTTGAAAAAACTAAAGAATCTATTAATGCAGCACTTAAGTATTTATTCTATTCAATCGCCGGTGCTTTTCTTGCTTTATTCTTAATCTTTGTGCTTGCTAAATATACTACTACATTAGACTTTGTTAAGGGTGGTAATTTAAATATGGCTTTAGTAAAAGGCCACGAAAAGCTTATATTAGGGGCATTATTTGTAGGTATTATTGGATTTGGTGCTAAAGCTGGTATGTATCCATTACATGGTTGGTTACCTACAGCCCATCCAGTAGCTCCAGCTCCAGCTAGTGCTGTTTTATCTGGTGTTATCACAAAAGCCGGAGTATTAGCTATATTAAGAATTATTTACTTTGTTTCTGGTACAAGTATTATTGCTGGTACTTGGGTACAAGTAGGTTGGCTAATACTATCATTAATCACAGTCTTCATGGGATCAATGATGGCTTATAGAGAAAAAGTATTAAAGAAACGTTTAGCTTATTCATCTGTTTCTCAAATATCATATGTATTATTTGGTTTATTCTTATTAAATGAAATTGGTTTAAAAGGCGCTTTAATGCAAATAGTATTCCACGCAACTGTTAAAGTATGTCTATTCTTATTTG
>JAUNQJ010000061.1:1449-4314 GCA_030536265.1 Erysipelotrichaceae bacterium | reverse complement strand
CAATTTGAGTACTAATAATATATCTTTAAATAATCTAAATAATAATCTAGATAAAAATATATTAAACAACAACATTGTTGTTGACGAAATAAACATAAATATTCCTTTTGATTCTCTAGAAGATGAAGAAAAAGAACTTTTAGCTATGAAAAAAGCAAAAGATAGTGAATTATTAAAAAAATACTCAAAGGCTAATTTTAATGTTTCTAAAGTTCTTAGCGATATCGCTGATTATAGATTTAGATTAGCCGCAGCTTTAAGAAATCTTGAAGGATATCCAAAAAAAGCTGAAGAACTGCTTTTAAAAACTTTAAATCTCAAAAGGTATGTTGATAAATCTGCAATTATTGATAATTTAACATCTGATCAGGTTTGTAATCTTTATTCAGAAGCCTGCGGATTATTTGATGAAGAAAGTATTGATAATAAGTTTATAAGAAAGTCACCAGAAGCATATTTTATAGGAATTGTAGATAATATATTAAGTTTGTAAGCAATTTGTACCTAATCTGTACCTATCGACATTGTAAATTAAATCTGTGAATGCAAAATTAGATCACAGATTTTTTATTAAAAACACTCAAACTCAAGCAAAATTAAGGTCGAGTTTTTTGCACACGTCTTTTTCGATAATTAGTTTATTAGGGGAATGGTCAAAATGAAAGCTATCATTATAAGCGATGATGTGCTGTCATTAAAAAAGGTCATTAATAATACAGCTACAATCACAGACGTTGAATTAGTTAAAGCCTTTATTGACATTGATGGGGTTGAGTCTTTTGTAATATTCAATAATATTGATGTCATTTTCGTTGACATCACATCTAAAAAAGAAGAAAAAATTAGTCTCGTTGAAAGAATTAGAAATTACGGTAAAACCACTTTCATTGTTTTAATATCCGATAGCAAAGAGGATTCTATGCTTGCATACACTCTTCACGCTATCGGATTTTTATTAAAACCCATTGAACCAGAAGTAATTACTGAAGAGATTGAAAACATTAAAAAAGTTGCTCCATATATAAATAAGAAGATAGAAGTAAGAACTTTTGGAAACTTCTGTATTCTTGTAAATAATAAAGTAATTCGTTTTGAAAGAAAAAAATCTAGGGAGATATTAGCTTTTTTAATACATAAGCAGGGTACTCAAGTTGATTGTCCAACCTTAGCTGCTGAAATATTAAATAAAGATCAATATGATAAAAAGACACAAAACTCACTTCATCAAAATATTGAAAGTTTAAGAACAACATTAAAAGAATATGGTATTGAAGATATTTTGTGTTGTACAAAAGGATATTTATCAGTAGACACATCAAGGTTTGAATGTGATCTATATGATTTTTTAAATGGTAACAAATATGCCCAAAATCGCTACTATGGCGAATACATGTATGAGTATGAATGGGCAACAAATAGGATTGCTTATTTAGATAAAATAATAAATTTTTCAGAATAATACAAAAATGTAAGCGGTCTGTACCTAATTTGTACCTGTGCGTCCTGTAAAGTATAAGTACGATAGTTAATTAATAGACTACTTTACTATTACTTTACTATGTGTTAAGGTTTAATTGTAGTACTTTACTATTACTTTACTAAAAGGAGGTAACTATGAAGAAGAAATTCAAACATACCTTATTAGCTATCGCACTAATGTTTGCAATGGTTGGAGGTGTATTTGGGGTTCGTTATTTAGGCCTTCAAGAGCAAGAATCTTTAAAAGCTACACGACAAGCTGAGATTATTGCCTTCTGGTCAAATTATGAATCAGCAAAAAACAAGGACTCTGAATTAGCAAAACAAATTAAAAATGATTTTGTTAATAGGATGCCTGAAAATCTAAGTGTTGATGAATTATTAGAGTTAGTTAATGAGACTTTAGAAAATCCAATAACACTTGAAGAATTAATCAATAACTAATTCCGTACACCTAACTTCTACGGAAGGAGGAAGAAAATGGAAACTAATACAGAAAACATTAGAAATATCCACCTGAAAGTAGGAGACACGGAGATTGGAAAAGTTTATGGCAGTTATAAAGGGAAAGAGTATGTATTTACAGTTTTTTATGGGAATCGTACTTTTCCGCCAGCCGATGGAGACTTTATTCATTGTGATCAAGATCGCTATAAGGAGATGCTAACTAAATTTCTTAACTCAAAAGAAGGATCAAAATACATTTGGCCTACAGAGGAAGAAATTGAAATAGCAACTCAACTTGTAATTTCTAGAGAATCTCAACTTATTAGCAAACAAGAAAAGGAGACACAAACCCTAAATGTTCAGCAAGTTATAGAAGAGCCTGAACAAAAACCTATTCAAAACCCAGTTGATGAACTCGAACTTATTAATCTTCAAAAAAGGGTAAAAGTGATGCTTATCATTATAATTATTCAATTTGTAAGCATAGCAGCACTTGTTGCACTAAGAGTTATTAAGTTATGAATGATGAACAATTAGAACTTTATGAATCCTATTTAGATAAAGGATTCAACGAAGATCAACTGTATGAAATCAAAAAAGGGATTGAAGAGGGGAATGATGTATCCGCATTTGCACGTCTAAAGATGCCAGCCAGTGAAATGGCTCACATTAGAAAGACGCAAAACTTCAAGAAATCTCTAAATAAGATTGCTGATGAAAAACCTCAAAAGCAAGAAGAAGAGACGATTGAAGAAGAAATTGATATCAGAACGAAATACGAAAAGATTGCTGATTTAGCAATTACAATTGGTGAAATATCAATTGTTGTAGCAGTTATTTCGTTGCTTCTGATAATGCTAAGAATTATCTAGCTAATAAGAAGGAGAAAGGAGATTCCCTAATGGATGAGGCAGTAAAACAAGTCGGTGGTATTGTTAT
>JAUNQJ010000061.1:0-1349 GCA_030536265.1 Erysipelotrichaceae bacterium | reverse complement strand
CACGCAAGATCAACGATGTATTCAACTATCGAAAATGTAGAAATATTTGGATATGACAAAAACACAATTGATGACTACGCTAAAAAAACTAAGACATCAATTCAAGTCACACCAATTGATACGAACGAAGGTTATCGTTACCAAGTCCTAGTAAGCTTTCATCATTCGTTTGCCTTCTTAAACAATGATAGACAGTACACTTACTCAGGAATTACAAGAGTAGTGGATTATTAATTCACTACTCTTACTTAGGAGGAAACCATGTTTGGCTCACCATCATTAGAACAAAAACCATTTGAAGAAAAAGAGTTTCTAGGCGAATACATGAAGGAGTGTATTATCTGTAAAAGGCGCTTTAATAAAAGTCACTTTGGACCAATATGCCCTGATTGTCGCAAGAATTTTTGGAGATATATATGGAAAAAAAAGAAATAGAAGAAACTGAAGTAATAACAATAAATAAAAAATCACTAAAGACAGCAGGAAAAATAGTTTTCTGTATATATGTCTTAATATTCTCTGTCTTTATGATTGTCACGCAATCAATTCAAACAACAAGAATCAATGAGCTTAATAACAAATTTAATAGTTTAGCTATGGGCTCAAATACTGTTCAAGCTGAAACAGATACACTTCAAATTTCAGCGATGACTTATTACAAAGACTATGAATTAACAAATTCATCAGATATTGACCAAATCGGACAGAATGGAGATTACATGATTTATTTCCATTCCGATACTTGTCACTATTGTTTAGAAGCTAATGTATTTTTGAATCAATACATTACTCTTGGATATCAAAATAACGTTCCTATTTATTTTGCTACAACAGAGAAAGCTTCAGCATTATTTGATGATGAAAGATTTAAGGTCGAATCTACACCAACAATGTTCTACTACTCAAAAGCAGATAACAGTTACACATCATATGTAGGATCTGAAGAGATATTTACATTGTTGGATGAACTTGTAACAAATTCTAAATAAATAAAGGGGTAAAAAAATGAAAAGCAAAAACAAAAAATGGATATTAATAGGAATAATAGGAGTCTTGGCGATATTAGCTATAGTCTATTTAGCTTATAAAAAGCCAGAAGAGAAAATCGAAAAAGTTGACTCAACACCTATTCAAGAAGAGATAGAACCATGCCCTAGTTGTCATATTGGCGATAATCAAGAAACCATAACAATGAATGCATATGACTATATCATTAACGTCATGTCTACTCCTCAATATTGGGGAGTAGACAATCTTCCCCTTTATAACCTTGATTATGAACAAGAGTATTCATATGAAAAACTTACTGCACAAAACGGTACTGGTTGGTTATTAAAGGATGAAGATAG
>JAUNQJ010000060.1 GCA_030536265.1 Erysipelotrichaceae bacterium | reverse complement strand
TTCACTTGTCCGTAGTCAAATTACTACGGAGTCACACATAAGACTTAAAAAAGTGTTTGAGTCACCTATGGAAGGTGCTTTATATCTTCTATAGTTGATTCGGCGAAAGCCTAAACAAACTAAAGGAAGGAGTATTTATGGGACGAGATAATAAATATTACTCTAAGTCACTACATGAACAAGCATATGATCGATTAGTCGCTATGCAATCATTTGGTGAATCAAAAAGAAAAGAAAAGAAGGAGGGCAGCATCACTGACAAGATATATTCATTTAATACATATAAGACTTATATGAAACATACTAATTACTTCATAAAGTATGTGAATGAACATTATCCTGAAATAACTACATTAGATAAATGTAGACCAATAATATCTGAATGGTTAAAGTTTAGAGAATCACAAAATCTATCTGCTTGGACTATTCAAACAGAAGCTAAAGCTCTAGGCAAGCTATTTAGTATAACGCCTGAAGATGAAGATTATTATCATCCTCCTCAAAGACATAGAGTGGATGTTAAAAGGTCTAGAGGACCTGCTAAAAGAGATATACATTTCTCTGAAGTTAATAATTATGACCTAGTATCATTTTGTAAATGTACAGGACTTAGAAGAGAAGAAGTAATGCATGTTAAAGCAGGTGATTTAACTACTAAACAAGATTTATTAAATGAAATTGATTACCTTAAATCACAACCTATGACTGTATCTATCGCAAATAGACTTAACGTACTAGAAGATACAAATCATTTTGATGCAAAGTATTATATTCATGTTAAATCTGGTAAAGGTGGTAGAGAAAGATATGCACCAATAGTAGGAGAAGATGCTGATAAAGTTGTAGAAAGAATTAAATCAATTCCTGCAAGTAAAAAGATATTTGAATATGTATCTAAGAATGCTGACATTCACTCATATAGAGCAGAATATGCAACAAAAATGTATAAAGATAATGCAAGAGAAATAAGTGAGATTCCTTATGACAAAGTTAATAAAGGAACTGGCAATAAATATCAATCTGGTGTTTATACATGTCGAAAAGATGAATCTAAAAAGAAACTAGATAAAGATGCAATGGTTAAGTGTTCTAAAGCTCTTGGCCACAATAGACCTGAGATTGTTGCGGGAAGTTATATTAGAGGTCTATAGGTGGGTAATTTAACATATTTTGAAAAACTAGATGCGCTTGAGCTTGAAAATAAAGAACTCAAAAATGAACTTGAATCATATAAAAGATGTAACAGAAATTTATTGCGCATTTTTAAAGAAAGGGAGAATGCTAAAAGAGGTTTATATCCTAAAAAAGAACATACTGGTTATTGCGTAATACAATCAACGCCAATAGATTATAAATACTATCTACATGGTTCTCATAAGAAAGTAGAATTATATCAATCTATATTTCAGACGCCATATAATGTTGAATTTGAATATTATGATGTTTTTAACCTAGTAGATGATGATCTGTGCAAAGATGATTGCTATATATTGAAAGAACTTGGTTGCAAAAATTATGACACAATTAAAAGATACGAAGAATTAGTAGATCATGAAATTGCGCAGCTTATAAGAGAAAAATACGATGAATTAAAAGAAGAATATAAAAAAGTGAACCATCGTGAAGCATGGGGGGATGATTTGGATGAATTGCGTAAGCAAGCTGAAGAAGAAGATTTGTGTTATTTCTTCAACATGAATGTTAGAAGCAATTTTAAAGAGGGCTATTGGGAAATGATAATTCAGTCAACATCTCCGTTGCCTGTAATACCAAAGGATTTGAGATTTAAGAAAGGGGATAAAAATGGAACAAAAGACAAAAATGTATAGTGAAAAAGATATTGAAAAAGAATTCATTACTGTAAGTGATGAGGAGTTTAGGGATGCTGTAATAAACCATGAATTTCCTGAGTTTATGTATGGCTTGGTTTTTCCCGAAATTGAATAAATAGTCGCATTGAAAGAATGCAATTAGAACTGGCTATTTCTAACTTAAAATAGCCTTTTTTGACCTCAATAGATATTTTTAGATTATTTTTTAGATACTTTACTATTAGTATACAAAAGTATACAATTGTAATTGATAAAAGATATTATGAATAGGAGGTGTTGTAAATGCCTGAAAAGAGCGAAAAAAAGTTATCAATTTCATCTAAAAAATATAAAGGTGAAACTTCCGTTATATCTGCAAGAATACCAGATAAGATGATTGAGGATATAGATGCAATTTGTCAGAATACTGGAAGAAATAGAAATGAAATTATTTCGTTATGTTTAGAGTTTGCAATTAATAATATCGAAATTAAAAAGGAGGACTAATTTATGAAAAAGAAAATTGTAGTTCCTATTATTTATTTTATTGTTATGGCAACATATGTGGCAGTTTCTTTACTGTCATCAGTTGTAAAAACAACCAATAATTGGATTGGGTTTGGTTTTACACTTTTCTCAATGCTTTTATCTATGATTGTTTTACTTGAAAGTGAAAATAAAACATCATCTTCATTTCCGATTAGTATATCTATAGGTTTATTTTCAATTATCTATGTTGGAGCAACAATTGTTTGTGATTTATTGTTTGGCGGATTAAATCAAAATGGAGAATTATTAGTAACAACAAAGAATTTTATAATTTATGAAATTATTTGTTTAGCACTGTATGCTATCATACTTATCCTTTTATACGCTGTTTCATCACATACAAAAGAATCAAACGATAAAACAAATTATGAAATCAATAAAATCAGTAACATAATTAGTAGAGTAAATTTAGCTAAAAATAAAGCTAGTTATTTTAAGAATTCAACTGAATTAATGAAAAAATTCGATTTACTTCTTGAAGATATTAAATTTTCTAATTTTAGTACTAATTCTGAAACTGAAAAGAGCGATTTTGAAATAAATATGCTTTTAGATAGACTGGACGCAGATTTAGAAAATATAATAAATATAAGTTCTGATGATTATTCTTCTGTTATGGACACTATTTCTGCCATAGGAAGAAAAGTAAAAGAAAGAAATGTTACTATAAGCAGTAACAACTCACAAATTTAATAGGGGGAGAGTAAGATTATGGCACTTTTTAATGTAATTAAATATGATGGTGGTCCAGATGTATTTGCTTGGAAGCATCCAAATCAAGAATTAGGCACATGGACTCAATTAATAGTTAGTGAATCACAAGAAGCAGTTTTATTTAAAAGCGGCAAAGCTCTTGATGTATTTCAAGCGGGAAGACACACATTAGATACTGCAAACATACCTTTATTAAACAAAATTATTAATTTACCTTTTGGAGGCAGGTCGCCTTTTACTGCTGAAGTATGGTATGTAAATAAAGTTAATTCGCTTGATGTTAAATGGGGTACTAATACTCCTATTCAACTTCAAGATCCGAAATATGATGTTTTTGTTCCAGTAAGGGCTTTTGGTCAATTTGGAATAAGAATAGAAGATTCTAAAAAGTTTTTGGTTAAATTGGTAGGAACTTTGCCTGTATTTGATCAATCAAGTCTAGTTAAATATTTTAGAGGTTTATATCTAACAAAAGTTAAGGATTCTATATCTTCGTATTTGATTAAAAAAGAAACAAGCATTATGGAAATTAATGCATATATAGATGAATTATCAACATTCGCTAAAGAAAGAATGGAGCCAGTTCTAGAAGAATATGGTATTCGTTTAGTTAATTTCTATATAAATGATATTAGCGTTCCTGAAGATGATTCTGCTGTTTCTCAATTAAAAGCAGCTTTAGCTAAGAAGGCAGAGATGAATATAATTGGTTACAATTATCAACAAGAAAGATCATTCAATACATTGGAAGGCGCTGCAAAGAATCCTGGTACTGCATCTAATTTAATGGGTGCTGGTCTTGGATTAGGAATGGGCGTTAATGTTGGCAGAACAATAGGAAATGAAATGGGCGGCATTTCTAAACAAATCAACACCAATGCTGAAGATACAAAAGTATGTCCTAAATGTGGCGCATTAATGTCTAAAAATAAACGTTTCTGCCCAGATTGCGGATGTGATACTCAAAATTCAGCAGCCGATAAAAAAGATGATTCTATTGTATGTAGTAAATGCGGAAATAAATACAAAAAAGCAAAATTCTGTTCTGAATGTGGAAAACAATATAATCCATGTCCTAAATGTGGCGCTGATATGTCTGAAGGAAGTACAAAGTGCAACGCATGTGGCCATGAATTAGCTAAAAAATGTCCACATTGCGGAGCACAACTATCTTCTAACGATAATAAATTTTGCCCTGAATGTGGGAAATCTTTAGTTAAAAATTGTCCTAAATGTAGTGCTGTTATAAATGGAAATCCTAAATTTTGCCCTGAATGCGGAGAAAAATTGTAGAGGTACGATATGAAAAAAAATGTCATTGGCGAAAATACAGTTGAAAAATTAACTGGC
>JAUNQJ010000016.1 GCA_030536265.1 Erysipelotrichaceae bacterium | reverse complement strand
AATTAGATGGCTTTTCTTATACTTTTATTTATTATTTAGTACCAAATATTCTATCGCCTGCATCGCCAAGACCTGGAACGATGTAACCAATATCATTTAGTTTTTCATCTAACGCAGCTAAGTAGATGTCTACATCTGGATGATGTTCTTCAATATACTTAACACCTTCAGGTGCTCCAACAAGGTTAACAAGTTTAATCTTCTTAGCACCTCTTTCTTTTATTTTATCTATTGCAGCAGAAGCTGAACCACCTGTTGCTAGCATTGGATCAAGTACCATTACTACAGCATTCTCTAAATCTTTAGGGAATTTAGCAAAGTATTCAACTGGCTCTAATGTTTCTTCATCTCTATACATTCCGATGAAACCTACTTTAGCAATTGGAATAATATCTCTAATACCCTTAACCATTCCCATACCTGCTCTTAAAATTGGTACAAGAACTACATCAGCACCTAGTTTTTCTGTATGACAGATTCCCATTGGTGTTTCAACATCTACTGGTTTTGTAGGTAAATCTCTAGAAATTTCATAAGCCATTAAACCAGCAATTTCGTCTAGTTCTTCAGCAAACTCTTTTGTGCTTGCGTCCTTATCACGCATAATTGCAAGTTTGTGTTTAATTAATGGATGATCTAATACTGTTAACATAATTGTTCTCCTTCTTTTTCTCCCGTTAATAATTATATAAAAAAGATGTCCTCTTGGGGCATCTTATTTACCATTATAAGTAAAATTAATATCTTCCTTTAATATGTCTAAAAGCTCTTTAATATCGCTTATTTGTCTATCAGGACCGCATTCAACAACCTTAGCAGTCTTATTTTTATTGAATATATAGGCAACAGTGAAACAACCATAGTTCTTGCCACCATTAATATCAGCAATAGAATCACCAATAACAACAATATCTGATTTATTCCATTTGTTCTTATCAATGATTTTTCCATATCCTTCAGGATCTGGCTTAGATTTTTTAACATCATCAATTCCACATATATCTTCCATGTATTTATCCATACCAATAAGCTTTAAACATTGTTCAGCAGAATCATGAGTTCTAGTTGTTACAGCGCCAATATGATAACCATCTTGTTTAAGAATTTCTAATGTTTCCATAGCATTAGGCATAGGTCTTAAATAGTCAGGAAGTAAAGAATTATTGATTTCTTTATATTCTTTGAACAACTTATTAGGATCTTCATTAGGGAAAAGTTTAGCAAACATTTCCATTAAACCAGGCCCTAATACTTCAGTAGCAATTTCATCAGTAAAGTTCTTTTCATCATCATATCTTCTATATAATTCTCTATATGACATTTGAATAGGCTCTTCTGTATCAATTAAAGTACCATCTAAATCAAATAATAGAGTTGGTTTTTTCTTTTTAAATAATTTATCAAATACTCCAACAAATCCTAGAATACCAATTATCACATAAATAACAGATGTAACTTGAGCAGTTTTTAATCCAGATATATTCATTAACAATGAATCAGTACGTCTAGCTTCAATAAAGAAACGAACTACGCCATACCACATTAAATATGCCCAAGCTAAATCACCACGTTTATTTTGGAATTTTCTTAATACAAAATTAATAAGGATAAATCCTAATAAACATAAACAAGATTCATAGAAGAACATTGGTTCTCTATATTCTCCATGAATATACATTCCGCTTTTAAGAAAACTTAAAATACCATCATAATATGATTCGTTAACTGTTTGACCATAACATTCTTGATTAATGAAATTTCCCCATCTACCCATTGCTTGAGCAAATAAAACGGTAGGAACAACAGCATCAGCGAATTTAACAAATGATACATTTCTTTTTTTACAGAATAATAAAGCAACAAGAAGTCCTCCGGCAAAGCAACCATGGAAAGCTACTCCACCATCCCAGATCTTAATAATTTGAAGTGGATCTTCAAGATAATTAAAATTTGAATCAAATAAACAATACCAAAGTCTAGCGCCAATCACACCACCCCATAAAACATAAATAAACATATCATCAAAGAAACCATTAACATCAATGTTTCTGTATTGTTTTAAATTCTTTTTTGAAAAGAAATAAGCAACGATGGCACCAGTTAAAATCAAAATTGCGTACCATTGAATTGTAAGTGGGCCAACTCTTAAAAATGTTGTACGACTAGGGAAAAACTCCATAAACTAATTACCTCTATTTTTCTTAAGAATTAATTCTCTAATATTTTGTTTGAAACGTTCGTTAGTATCAATTCCTCTCTTCTTTAGGATATAGTTGATAACTGAAGCTTCAATAATTGGAGCCATTGTCTTTCCTTCAGTAAGCGGAATCTCAAGAACTGTTTTTGTGATGCCAAAGAAATCAGTTGTTTTTTCTGTTGGCTCTAATCTATTGTTATTATTATTCTTATAATCTTCTTTTGATACTAATTTAATAATAAAGTCTAAATTAGAATATTCTAGGTAACATTGAGCACCAAACATTAATGTGATATCTAAAATACCTAATCCTCTTACTTCTAACATTTGTTTTAATTCTTCTGGTGCACGACAAATGATTTGGTTATGAATTTTAGCATATTCAACAACATCATCAGCAATTAATACATGCCCTCTTTTAATTAAATCTAGAGCAAGCTCAGATTTACCAATACCAGATTCACCAACAACAAGAATGCCAATGCCATAAATGTTAAGCATTTCGCCATGTATAGATTCTGTGTGTGCTAACTTTTCAGATAAGAAAGCTGTTAACTCTGCAGTTAAGATATATGTCTTATCTGAGTATTCAAACACTGGGAAGTTTTTAGCATTAGCTATTTCTTCCAATAGTTTTGGAGTTTTAAGTCCAGCAGTAACGATGATACAAGGAGTATAAGAATCAGTTAAAAAACCAAATCTATCTCTTTGTTCTTCTTCTGATAAAGTTTGGATATATCCATACTCTTTATTACCAATAACAACAACTCTCTTTAATTCTGTTGGCTCATCATATCCAGATAATTCTAGACCAGGTCTATTAATATCTGGGGCAATAGCCCAACGTAATAAAGATTCTTCATTACCAGTAATTTGTTTCAAATTAAATGATTCTTTTATTTCTTTTACATATACTCGTTTATCTAATTCTTGATTAATAGCCATATTCTCACCATTTCAATACTTTCTTTAAATACTGACCAGTATAAGATTCTTTAATCTTACTTACTTCTTCAGGGGTACCGCTAGCAACAACAGTGCCACCTTCATCTCCACCTTCTGGTCCTAAATCTATTATATAATCTGCACACTTAATTATGTCTAAGTTATGCTCAATAACAATTACGCTATCTCCATTATCAACGATTCTGTCGATAATTCTTATTAGTTTTGCTACATCATCACTATGTAAACCAGTAGATGGTTCATCTAGTACAAATAGAGTTTTACCAGTAGCTTTCTTTTGAAGTTCGCTTGATAACTTAACACGTTGTGCTTCACCACCAGATAAAGTAGGAGCGCTTTGACCAAGCTCAATATAGCCAAGTCCAACATCATATAATGTTTGAAGCTTATTTTTAATCTTTGGATGATTTGTAAAGAATTCTAAGGCTTCTTTAACATTCATCTTTAATACATCATAGATATTTTTTCCTCTATATTTAACTTCAAGTGTTTCTTGATTGTAACGTTTACCATGACATTCTTCACATTCAACATAAACATCAGGAACAAACAACATTGATATACGTTTAACACCATCACCTTGGCAAGCTTCGCATCGTCCGCCCATTGTATTGAAAGAGAATCTTCCTTTTTCAAAACCTCTCTCTTTTGCATCTGGAGTACTTGCAAATAAATCTCTTATATCATCAAATACACTTGTGTATGTTGCAGGGTTAGATCTTGGAGTTCTACCAATTGGATCTTGATCAATATATACAATCTTATCAATGTTATTTAAACCATTAACCTTCTTAACTTCGCCTGGTTTAATTCTTACATAACCCAAATTCTTTTGAATAGCTTTTGTTAATATTTCATTAACTAGTGTAGACTTACCAGAACCAGATACACCTGTTACACAAGTGAATTTTCCTAAAGGTATTTCTACATCAATATCTTTTAGATTATGTTCTTTAGCTCCGATAATCTTTATTGATTTGCCATTTCCTTCTCTTCTTTTTGAAGGAACAGCAATCTTCTTCTTACCGCTTAAATATTGGCCAGTAATAGATTTATCATCTTGAAGTATTTCTTCAGGTGTACCAAAGAATACAATTTCGCCACCATCTTTTCCAGCACCTGGTCCAACATCAACAATATAATCAGATTCCATCATTGTCTCTGAATCATGTTCAACAACGATTACTGTGTTTCCTAAATCTCTCATACGATGTAAAGTTGAGATTAGCTTCGCATTATCTCTTTGGTGTAAACCGATTGATGGTTCATCAAGAACGTATAATACGCCAGTTAAAGTAGAACCAATTTGGGTAGCTAATCTAATACGTTGAGCTTCACCACCTGATAAAGTACCAGCACTTCTGTTTAATGTTAAATAATCTAAACCAACATCTTTTAAGAATTTTAAACGTGATTTTAATTCAACAAGTAAAAGCCTTGCGATTTCTTCTTGAGATTTACTAAGTTTTAAATTCTCCACAAAATCATAAGCTTCTTTAATAGACATCTTTGTAAATTCATCTATATTTTTACCGCCAACTCTTACAGATAATACTTCTTCAGTTAAACGTTTGCCGTCACACTTACGGCACTTAGATTCAACCATGAATGAACCATACCATTCTTTAGTCATATTAGAAGTAGTTTCATTAAATCTTCTTTCAATCAACGACTTAACGCCTTCAACATATCCTTGTTTCTTATATGTTGTGCCACCGCTTGAAGTAATTGTGTAACTAAACTCTTCATCTGAACCAAATAAAATGATTTCCCATTCTTTTTTAGTCATTTTATTTAATGGTTTTGTTTTAGATATCTTGTAATGTTTTAATAAAGCATTAAAGTTTTGCCACTCAATATTACTAGTGTTAACAATATTTTTATAATATCTGATTCCACCTTCTTCAATAGATAGTGTGTCATCTGGAACCAATAAATCAAAATCTACTTCCATAGTGATACCAAGTCCATTACATTCAGGGCATGCACCAAGTGGTGAATTAAACGAGAATAGTCTTGGTTCAAGTTTAGGAACAGTGAATCCACATTTTGGACATGAAAAGTTAGCTGATAACATTTCATATTCATCACCTTCTTTTATTAAACAAGTTCCTTGAGACATCTTTAAAGCAAGTTCGATAGAATCGTTTAATCTTGTTTGGATATTATCTTTAATCACTACTCTATCTACTACAACATCAACGTTGTGTCTTTTATTCTTATCTAATACTATTTCTTCATCTAATGTTTTTAACTCATTATCAACATATACTCTTACGTAGCCATCTTGTTTAAGCTTTTCAAAAAGATCTTTAAATGTCCCTTTTCTATCTGCTACAACATTAGCCAAGATTTCTATTTTTGAACCAGCTGGTCTAGTTAAAACCTTTTTAACCATAGTTGAAGCACTCATTGCCTCTATTGGTTCATTGTGGTTTGGACAATATGCTACACCACATCTTGCATATAGTAATCTTAAATAGTCATAGATTTCCGTAATAGTACCAACTGTAGATCTAGGGTTATTTGATGTTGTTTTTTGATCAATTGCGATAGCTGGAGATAATCCTTCAATAGAATCAACATCAGGCTTCTCAATTCCGCCTAAAAATTGTCTTGCATAGCTTGATAATGATTCTACATATCTTCTTTGACCTTCAGCATAAATAGTATCAAACGCTAAAGATGTCTTTCCAGAACCTGAAAGACCTGTCATTACTATCATTTTGTTTCTAGGCAAATCAATATTAATATTCTTTAAATTGTTTACTCTAGCTCCGCGGATTACTATTTTATCGTTATTCACGTATTTTTCTTCCTTATATATATAAGCATGCTCTATTATATAATAGTTTCATGAAACTTATTAATAACGACTGGGATGATGTATTAAAGGATGAATTTGATAAGCCTTATTATCAAGAATTAAGAAAGTTTCTTGATAATGAATATAAAAATAAGACAATCTACCCTATTCCTCAATATATTTATGCAGCTTTAAAGCTTACATCATATAAAGACACAAAAGTAGTAATCCTAGGACAAGATCCATATCACGAGCCAAATCAAGCACATGGATTAGCTTTTTCAGTAAATAAAGGAGTAGAAATACCTCCATCACTTGTTAATATATATAAGGAAATGAAAGATGACATAGGAACTTATATTCCAAACAACGGTTATCTAGTATCGTGGGCTAAACAAGGGATATTATTATTAAATGCTGTTTTAACTGTAGAAGCCCATAAAGCTAATTCTCATAAAGGCAAAGGATGGGAAGAATTAACAGATACAATCATCCAAAAGCTAAATGAAAAAGAAGAACCTGTAGTATTTATTTTATGGGGAAGAAACGCTAGAGATAAAGCTAAATACATTACTAATAAAAAACACTTAGTAATAGAGTCAGCTCACCCATCACCACTAAGTGCATACAATGGTTTCTTTGGTTCAAAACCATTTTCAAAAACAAATAATTTCTTAACTAAAAATAATCTTAAACCAATTGATTGGCAAATTGATAATATATAAAAGATGTCTTACTATAGACATCTTATTTTTTCTTTTTAACTGGTAATTGAACATATATTATCGCAGAAAAGATAATAATACATCCAATTAATTCTTTTGTTGTAAATACATTATGTAAAATAATAAAACCAGATAAAGCAGCAAACACTGATTCTAATGACATTATTAATGATGATATTGTTGGATCATTATCGATTTGACCTAAAGTTTGAGTTGTATAAGAAACACATGTTCCAATAACACCAACATATAATAAAGGCCATAAACAATCTTTAATAGCTAAGAAAGAATGAGATTCTTTTGTAATAAGCATACATATAAAAGATAAAATAGCACATGTATAGAATTGAACACAATTTAATTTATAAATATCAACAGTTCCTGCATATTTATCTATATAAATAATTTGAAGAGAATAAACAAAAGCAGATAACACAGTGATAAAATCTCCTATACCAATTGCCGAAGAGCCTTTATAAGTTAATAGATATAAGCCAATCAAAGCAACAATAACAGCAATCCATAATCGATAAGTAGGCTTTTCTTCCTTATTTAGTATATAAGTCATTAATGGTACAAATACAATATACAACGAACTAATAAAACCTGATTTACCTGGAGTAATAGTAATTAGACCATATTGTTGAAAGTAAGAGCCAAAAAACAATATAACACCAAGAATAATACCATGTCTTATATAGTCTTTATTATCATCTTTTTTCTTCCTTATTATATTTACTACTAAAAGAATCGTTCCAGCTATTATAAATCTTAATAGACAAAAGAAAGCTGGACCAATTGAATCCATAGCAACATGTTGGGCTACAAAATCAAAACCCCATATAAAAGCTGTTAATAGTAAAAATAAATTCTGTTTACGCATTACATATACCTTTCAATATTATTCCATATATCATCAATATCATTGTTATCGTTAAATAATTCTTTTAAGTGATCTATTTGTTTAATAATATCAGGAATATGCTCGATACTACCACCCTCATAGTTTTCAAGTCTACCACCTTTTCGATAAGTATCGCTTTCAACCCCTAAGAATAATTTAAGTAAACGTTCATCAAGCTTACCAAAAGCAGATATAATACCAACACTATCCGCAATAAGTTCATCCCTTATAGCTTTAATATCTTCAGGATATTTCTTACGCATAACAAAATGAGTAAGCTCGTGATACTTTCTAATAGTAATAGATTTATCTCTCCAAGAATCTTTTGTTAATGAATAATCGTTGTTCGTTATTTCATTAACCATGTCGCATGTTACATTAGAATAATTGCCAGAACTTAAAATAATGAAACTATCTTTATAGTTATCTTTTCCAGCTCTAACTTTTTCCCAATTGTTTAAACCAAATATAGCAACAGCTCCAGTAGAATCTGGAACATCAACTGGTTCACATTTATTTCCTAAAGCTCTTACTGCATGAATAAAATCATCTCTATCAATTAAAGACAGTACTTCAACTTCCCCAACTGGCGTAATAACACTTTCAAGTTTATCTAAAGGATTCCTTGAAAAAGTATCTTTATATGGGCAATCCTCTCCCCTTAAGACAACATTCTTATATTCCTCACTGTCTTTAATACCCTTTTTAATAGGCATTAAGATTTGAGGATATCTGCTTTTTAATTCATCAATACAATGTTTCATGCTAGTACTATTATACCAACTTCCAATTTGACTAAAATGTTAGGTAGTGCTAACATTTTAGTATATGAAAAAATTAAACGAATTGAGTATTGGCAATACTGGAAAAATAGTAACTGTACTTGGAGATGGCGCTAATAGACAACATCTTCTTGAAATGGGCTTAATCCCTGGTGCAAAAATAAAGCTTATTAAGTTTGCCCCTTTAGGGGACCCAATTGAATTTAAAATAAATGGATATGAATTAACTTTAAGAAAAGATGATGCTTCAAAAATTGAAATAGAAGATGCTATTGAAGATGAAGAAATAATTTCATTAAAAGATTCAATTAAAGAACACCCAGGTTTAGGTGAAGGTGGTAAATTCCACGATAAGAAAACTGAAAAACCACTTCCTAGTGATACAGTTATTAATTTTGCTTTAGTTGGAAATCAAAACGCTGGTAAGACAACTCTATTTAATCAATTAACAGGATCAAACCAACATGTTGGAAATTTTCCTGGTGTAACGGTAGATAGAAAAGATGGTCAAATCAGAAATCATAAAAACACTATAGTTACAGATTTACCTGGAATCTATTCTATGTCCCCTTACACAAATGAAGAATTAGTATCAAGAGACTTTGTCTTAAATGAAAAACCAAAAGGAATTATTAATATAGTAGATGCTACTACTTTAGAAAGAGGATTATACCTTACTGCACAATTATTAGAATTAGATATCCCTATGGTTGTTGCCTTAAACATGATGGATGAAGTTAAAAATAATGGTGGCTATATTGATATAAATGGTTTAGAAGCAAAACTTGGTATACCAGTTGTTGCTATATCAGCAGCGAAAAATGAAGGTGTTGATGAATTAATAGAACACGCTATTCACGTAGCAAAGTATCAAGAAAAACCTCTTGTTAAAGACTATTGTGATAAAGATGATAATGGTGGTGCAGTTCATAGATGTCTTCACTCAATAATGCACTTAATAGAAGACCACGCAAAAGCAAATGAATTGCCTTTAAGATTTGCCGCAAGTAAATGTGCTGAGGGTGATGAATTAATAATTAATAAACTAGGTCTTGATCAAAATGAAAAAGAAACACTAGAACATATCACTTCTCAAATGGAAGCTGAAAGAGGATTAGATAAATCAGCCGCTATAGCTGATATGAGATATAGCTTTATTAGAAAGTGTACTAAAAATACTGTATATAAAAAAGATAACTCTATTGAAAATCAAAGATCATATAAAATTGATGAAATACTAACTGGTAAATATACTGGCATCCCTATTTTTATCTTAATAATGGGACTAGTATTCTTCTTAACATTTGAAGTAATAGGTGCTTTCTTTCAAAATATATTAGCTAATGGAATTGAATCATTAAGACTATTAGTTGATGGTTTATTAACTAAAGCTAATGTATCTTATGGTGTTCATTCTTTAGTTATTGATGGTATATTTGGTGGAGTTGGTTCTATCTTATCTTTTGTTCCATTAATTGTTGTGTTGTTTTTCTTCTTATCATTATTAGAAGATTCAGGATATATGGCAAGAGTTGCCTTCATTATGGATAAGCTATTAAGAAAAATAGGCTTATCTGGTAGATCAATAGTTCCTATGTTAATAGGATTTGGTTGTACTGTTCCAGCAGTAATGTCTGCTAGAACTCTTCCATCAGAAAGAGACAGAAAAATGACTATCTTATTAACACCTTTTATGTCTTGTAGTGCAAAGCTTCCAATATATGCTTTCTTCGCTAATGCTTTCTTCCCCAACTACAAAGCATTAGCTATGATTTCAATTTACCTTCTTGGTATCATTATTGGAATACTTGTTGCCTTAATATTTAAAAATACTATTTTTAAAGGAGATGCTGTTCCTTTTATTATGGAACTTCCTACATATAGATTACCTAGTGCTAAAAACGTTGGGCAGTTATTGTGGCAAAAAGCTGCTGATTTCTTAGAAAGAGCATTTACTGTAATACTCGTTGCAACTATAGTAATATGGTTCTTTGAAAGCTTTAACACTAAATTATTAATGGTAAGCGATCCTTCAGAATCAATGCTAGCAATGATTGCTGGTAATCTTTCTTTTATCTTTAAGCCATTAGGATTTGGAAGTTGGCAAGTTGTTACTTCTCTAATATCTGGTTTCTTAGCTAAAGAATCAGTAGTAGCAACATTATCAATGTTATATGGTTCAATTGAAAATATAGCTATAGCATTACCAATCAAATCAATAATTTCATTACTTGTGTTCTGCCTATTATATACCCCATGTATTGCAGCAGTGAACGCAATTAAAAAAGAGTTAGGACTTAAGTCAGCCATAACTCTTGTGGTATTCCAATGTACCATTGCTTGGATTGTATCTTTTGCTATTTATAGCGCAATTACTTTATTATAGTTACTAGTAATTAATTTTAGATAATCTAATATCGTAACCGATACCTTTAAGATATTTCATTAATGTTTTTAATGTTGTATCGGTAGAACCTGTTTCAACTCTACTTATCATTTGTTGAGAAAGGCCAGTAATATCACTTAATTCTTTTTGAGTGATATTTTCTTTTTTTCTTGCTTTAATCAACATCATTCTAACATTATACTCATCATCAAAAGCTTCATAAGCTTTTTTAGCTTTTGAATCTTTTAATAATTCTTTAAGTATTTTTTCTTCATTTCTTTTACTTGATTTCTTCATCATTGCTAAATAACCTCCTATTGCACTAAATGCTCAATCCCCCATCTTTAGCACGTTTGATTGCCAAATCGATATCTTTCTTTTCGGCTTTATTTTTTTGTTTTTTACAAATATGTAGGAAATATACTCGATCACTATCCCTGATTACATACATAATTCTTTGATTAGAAAACTTAATTTCATATAACTTCCCTTTAAGTTTTCTAGTGTTTAATGCTTGAAAAGCTATAAGACCGTCATCTCTTATTTTCTTTCTTATTCCATAAGCAACAATTTTTAGTTCTATAGGTAAACTATCAATATAAGAAAGAATAACGTTTTTTCCACCAGAAGTTGTGTAATCAAATATTTCCATGTTTCTATAATACATCATATATGATGTATTGTCAATTAATAAAAAGTGTTGCTTTTTGAGCAACACTTTATACTATTTATCTTTATAGATTTGTGCAAGACCACCGTGAGCTGTTTCGCGATATTTTTCATTCATATCTTTACCTGTCTTATACATCGTTTCTACAACAGCATCGAATGATATTCTTCTTGTTGTATATAAGAAACGTGCTAAGTTAACAGCGTTCATTGCACGGTGTGCAGCAACGGCATTTCTTTCGATACAAGGAATTTGTACTAAGCCTTTTACTGGATCACAAGTTAAGCCTAAGTTATGTTCCATAGCTACTTCAGCAGAGTATTCAATTTGACCTAAGTTTAATCCGAATAATGCGGCTAATCCTGCTGCAGCCATTGAACATGCACTGCCTATCTCAGCTTGGCAACCACATTCTGCTCCAGAAATAGAAGCATTAGTAGCAATAACATTTCCTACAAGTCCAGATACAGCAAGTGCATCTATGATTTCAGAATCCTTATAACCTCTACAATGCTTTAAATAATATAGAAGAGATGGAATAATGCCACAGCTTCCACAAGTTGGCGCTGTAACAACAACTCCTTGGTCAGCATTTTCTTCCATAACTGCATATGAGAACGCAGAGATTAATCTTTCCATTGTAATATCTGCACTTTCGCCATGAGATACTGTGTTATAAAGCATCTTTGCTTTTCTTGTGATTCCTAAACCACCAGGAAGTACTCCTTCTGCGTTTAGCCCTCTTTCAACAGCATCTTCCATTGCTTTCCAAATCTTTAATAAATAATCTTTAATATCTGAATCTTCTTGTTCATAAACAAATTCTTGAAGAGTCATGCTTCTATCCTTACAATAATCTAGAATTTCAGAGAAATTCTTTTGAGGATAGACATCATTACTAAGTGGATTATCTTCACCAACGATTTCAATCACTCCGCCACCTATAGATAAGATTCTGTTCATGCCTATTTCTTTACCATCTTTATAAGCATAGAAATCTAATGTATTAGGATGAGGAATATCTTTTGTTTCGTTATCAATAACAATTCCTACGTTTGGTAATACTTTTTCAATCGCAGACATTGTTCCATGTCCTCCACCAGTAGAAGCCATTGATCCAAATAAAACAACTTTAAACTTATCTGCTTCTGGATATCTATTTAAGAATATATTAGATGCAGAAAATGGTCCTACAGTATGAGAACTTGATGGGCCTTGCCCTATTTTAAATATTGTTTTAATACTTCTCAATTTAATGCCTCTAAAAAACTATTTTGCAGCTTTTTCTTTTTTTGCTCTTTCGTAGAATTCAGCAGTAGCTGTGAAAATAACGTCACCAGAAGAGTTTAATGCAGTTTCAACTGAGTCTTGGATAACACCAATGATGAATCCAACTGCAACAACTTGCATAGCAACATCTTGACCAATGCCTAATAATGAACAAGCCATTGGGATTAGTAGTAATGAACCACCAGCAACACCAGATGCGCCACAAGCGCCTAATGTAGCAACGATACTTAATACGATTGCAAGTGGAAGTGGTACATTAATACCTAAAGTGTTAGCAGCAGTTAATGACATGATAGTAATAACTGAAGCAGCACCATCCATATTAATAGTAGATCCTAGAGGAATAGATACAGAATAGAAATCTTTATCTAAGCCTAGTTCTTCACAAAGTGCCATGTTAACTGGAATGTTAGCAGCAGATGATCTAGTGAAGAATGCAGGAACACCAGAAGTTTTGATACATTTAAATACTAGTGGATAAGGATTCTTCTTTAGTAATACAGCAACAAGAATTGGATTGATTACTAAAGATGTAAATAACATTGTACCAACTAGTAATAGAATTAATTTTCCATAATCAACAAATACAACTAAACCATTTGTTGAGATGTTTGTGAACATGATACCCATAACACCAAATGGTGCAAATTGGATAACCCAACCAACAACTTTTGATAATGCTTCTGATAAAGTTGCGATTACATCAACTGTAGCTTTGCTACCTAATAATTTAAGTGCAAGACCTATAATGATAGCCCAGAAAAGAATTGCTAAATAGTTTGCTTCAGCAACTGCTTTAATTGGGTTTTGAACCATACCAGTTAATAAATTCTTAAAGATGCCAGCTAAACCATCTGGTGGAGTTACATCAGTAGCAGCAGCAACTAATTTAAGTTTTACTGGGAATAGTTTTGCTGAAAATACAGCAAATGTAGATGCGATTAATGTTGTAGCCAGGTAAAGGATAATAACAGTTTTAAATCTAGAACCGATTCCTTCACCAGCTTTAGCAACAGATGAACAAACAAGTACTGCAACAAGTACTGGAGCAATTGCTTTTAATGCTCCGACAAAAATGTCACCAGGAATAGCGAAGCCTGTTAGATTTGGACAAGCTAAACCAAGTACTGCACCAATAATTAGACCAATTAATATTCTAATAATTAGACTAGTTTCAGTGTATTTCTTAATAATACCTTTCATTAATTTTTCCCCTTTCATTTCTAATTAATGATTCCCTTTGATATAAAAAGATTAATTTAATTTTATAATAATCGTTTGCCCCTGAAAACCATTTTCACAAAAAATTCAAATAAAAATAGCTTATTTCTTTATATGCTAGAAATAAGCTATTTTAATAATCTCAAATTAATAAGGTTATTTAGTCATTAGCTTTAGTCCAAGTACAATAGCCTGACCAACCATTAATATATTTCTTTGGGCTACCAAAATGTACATAATATGGGCAATACCCACAAAGTCGTACATCATTTACTTCGCTAGGCAACGTAACATTTCTAAGTTTCTTACAAGCACATCCCCAATTTACGTTGACGACATTATAACCATCATACGTATAACCGTGGCTATCTGGATATTTAACACCACCTGTGACTTGTTCTAATTCTTCATCTTTTAATTCTTGCATATTAAGTCTTACTTCCTTATATGTTTATTATATATTCTAAATATTAGTTATCTCTACTATATAATATAGTAGTATGTTAAATCCAAAGATGACCCTTACAGAAATGGCTCATTTTGAGCCAAATGAAGAAGATATGCTAAGTTTACCTTTAACTGCCGTAACATATTTAAAGGTATCATTAGTATCTTTAAGTATGGAAGATAATTATGGTTTTATTAATTTCTTCTTTAAAGATAAAGAAGTAGAAGATTACATAAATGATATCCCTTCTACTGTTGTTTATGACTTTGACGCTACAAAAACAAACCAAGAAAAGTTTGTAACCATATTTGAGTTAACTGGTAAGGCAAACTTTCATGAAATCTCAATGTATCTAGAAGAATTATTGAATAACTATAGTCATGAAGCTGATGTCATCATAGATATCTTTACACATGACTCAAAGAAATATCGTTTATCTAACCTAGAAGGTATTGTGAAGTTAGAAGAGTTACATGGATAAATTAAGAAAAAGAGAATATATAGTATTAGGATCATTAGTAGCACTTATTATCATAAGCGCTATTTATTTGAATACTCTTAAGAAAAAAGAAGCTCAAGAATTATTAAATAATGTTGTAAACAACAAACCTGAAGTAACAGAAGTAACAGATAATACTTTAGAAGATGTTGATGATCTTAGAAAAGAAAAAGCAAGAATATTAAAGCTTATAGAATATAAAGCTATTGATTCTAATTCAGATGTTGATGAAGAAGCAGAAGAAGAGGAAGAAATAGAAGAAGAGGACGAAGACGCGGACGAGGATAAGGAAAAAGAAGAGGAAGAAGATATTAAACCTCAAAATAACTATGCTTCTTATAATGGCGATTATGTATATTGTAATAATATGAATTTTTCTTATTTAGATGAACCTGGATGGATGATTAGTTATGATGATGGTACTTATACTTCTATTCTTGGATTAGATGTTTCTGAATATAATGGATATGTTGATTTTTATAGTTTGAAGCAGCAAGGCTTTGACTTTGTAATACTTAGAGTTGGATGGCGTGGTTCTACTGAAGGCGGTATATATAAGGATAAGAATTTTGAAGATTATTATGCGGAAGCTGTCAATGCAGGGCTTAATATTGGTTATTACTTCTTCTCTCAAGCTGTTAATGATGATGAAGCTATTGAAGAAGCAGAATTTGTGTTGGATCAAATAGCTGGTAAACAATGTAATATGTTTGTAGCTTATGATATGGAAACATCTATTGATAGAGATGGGAGAAGTGATTACCTTCTTTATGCACAATACACAAGTAATGCTTTATCATTCTCTAACTGTATCGCAAACAATGGGTATAAACCAATGGTATATACTAACTTAGATTGGGCTTATAACTATTATGATTGCAGTGCTTTTAATGATAACGATATAGCTATTTGGCTAGCTCAATATAGTGGATACCCTTCTGTAAGCTTTGGTTATGCTATGTGGCAATATACCGCAAGTGCTTCAATAAGTGGTGTAGCACTAAAAGGCATGACAGATGTTAATTTAATGTTAGTAGAAAAATAATATAATAGTTATGATGAAAAAGATATTAACAGTATTACTAGTTCTATTATTATGTGGATGTAATGCATCTAATAATGAAGTAATTGAAGAAAAAGAACCTGAAACATTCAATCCATCTACAGTAGCAGATAAACAAGTAGCATACTATGTTTATCCAATAGCTGATAAAGATGGTAATATGGTTATTCCTTTAAGTACTGAATGCGGAATCATATGTACAGACAAAGATAAAGCAAAGTACATGCAAGATAAATTTGAAGAAACAATCATTAAGTATCATATATTATTAGATCCTGCACATGAATTTGAAGGAGTTAATAACGTAAAAACTATTAATGATAACTATGGATTAGAACCAGTAAAAGTAAACTCTGAATTAATAGAATTAATAGATAATGCTCTAACATTATCAGAACTTACAAACGGATACTTTAACCCAACAATAGGTCAAGTATCAGATGTTTGGAAAGGCCTATTCAATGAAGAACATAAAAACAATGACCCAGAAAAAGAAGTAGTGTCACATGCCCTAACTGCTTCAATACCATATAAACAATTAAGAGACTATATCATATTAGATAAAGAAAACAGTACTGTTACATTTAAAAAATATGAAGATAGTGACTTAAATGTAATTATTGATTTAGGCGCATTCTCTAAAGGATACGTTATGGATATGTGTTATAAAGAATTATTAAAGTATAAATCAGGTTTCCTTATTACAGCTGGTGGATCATCAATAATAACATACGTTGAAGACAGCCAAACTGATCTAAAGTGGAGAATAGGAATAAAGAACCCTAACACTGGTGATTCTTGTTTCATCATAAGTGTTAAAAACATCGCCATGTCTTCATCTGGAGATGAGGAACAATTCTTTATTAACGAAGAAGGAATAAGAAGACACCATATCTTAAATCCATATACTGGTTATCCTGAGAATTACTATAGAGGAATTAGTTTAGTAGCAGATGATTTTGCAGGAGTATTGGATGGATTAACTACCGCAATCTATTCTGCAGATGATAAAGAAGAAATAATAAATAATGTATCTAATTATTACAATATAGATATTAAACAAGCATATATTACTGAAGATGACAATAAGAACCTTCTATTAACATACAATAAAGGAATAGAAGATATCCTATTCTCAATAGATGATATGCAAATAACAGACATAACAAAAGGGTCTCTAAATTCTAGCGTGGAAAAACGTGGAATGAGTTAGAGAACTATCAAA
>JAUNQJ010000015.1 GCA_030536265.1 Erysipelotrichaceae bacterium | reverse complement strand
CCATCAACCATTACTGTTAATCCTGTTTTAAAATCGCCTGCTTCAATTGCCATAATATTACCTCTTTAATAAAATTTACTAGTTTATTTTACCAATTTCTAATAACTATATCAAACAACTACGCTTCATGTTTTTTAATATATTTGCTCCATTTAATATAACCATATGTTGTATTTGTTAAATATGCTAGTTTTAGAATTAATAATACATATTGACCAGAAATAATATTTATTATTGCATCAATAATTGCATATAAATACCAAGCATACCATTGTTCTTTTAATCTAAATAGAATGAATAAACCATTAGCTATTCCTACAGCTGAAGAACATGCATCTAAATATATAATAAAAGTTTCAAGTTCTTTATTTTTAAAGAAATCAGTTTGAATATTTAAACCACTAATCAAATATCCAACAACAATAGTCCATACAATAATGCCTATTATTATTAATAGTTCTTGATATCCTTTAAGTTTTCTTACTACTGTTAATTCATCTTCTTCCTCATCTTTGTGTTTTGACCAATTAATAAAACTAATAATATCAATCGGTAACCAGAAGAATAATGTTACTGCTAATGTTGCAAATCTATACATCAAGACAATACAAGTTATTATCTCAACTATTTCAACAAGTATAGATACAATGAAGTTATATCTAGATTGTTTTGATATTAATAATTCACATAATATATTTAAGAATGTATCAAGAAGATACAAAAACATAATAATAATTCCATTAACACCATTTGTCTCTTCTTCTGGGAAGATACATGAAAAGATTGTAGCTAATACTAATACTGATATAAACCATATCTTTTCATATGTTGAAAAGAATTTAGAATACAAAAGTATTATTAATACACCAATAAATAGTATTAATAATGATAAAGCTAAATTATATATAGAATTACTATTACCGAAAATAAAAGAACAAATTGATCCTATTATTAATAGAAATAACGATATTATTTCAATATTCTTTATTGTTTTATTTTGTTCAATATATTTTTTCATCTTCCTTATTATATATAATAAATAATCAAGAAATATTTACATATTATTATTTTCGTGGTTTTTAATAATATCTGATACCTCATGTAACGATATAAAGGCATCTTTGTCTATATCATGTACAATTTCTCTTAATCTATTAATTTGAAAATGGTTGATAACAAAATAAATAATGTTCTTTTGTTCTTTTGAATAACCACCTGTTGCATTCACAATAGTACCACTGCTTTGAAAAGCATCTGATAATGCATCAGAAATAGCATGTGCTTTTGTAGTTACTATCATTGCACATTTAGATCTATCAAAACCATCAACAATAAAATCTACTGTCTTTGATCCTATATAATATGTAACTATTGAATATAGTGGCAATACCCAACTCTTAATTACTATTCCACACACTATATATAAAAGTGTATTAAAAATCAAAACAAACGTACCAATTGATATTCCTATTTTCTTTGCAAATGTTACTGATAAAACATCAATTCCATCAATAGCACCTCCAAATTTAATAGTCATACCACTTCCTATTCCTGATATTAATCCGCCAAATATTGCACATAATAATAAATCAGAACCTGCTAATGGTGAAACAAAATTAACATCAATAGGAAGAACATTCATTATTAAGAATGAAACAAATGAATAAATAATTACAGTATATATTGAATATATCGTAAATGCTTTTCCTTGTTTTTTTAATCCATACAAAAAGATAGGAATATTAATTATTATTAGAAAAAGTGAAAGAGTTAAATATGAAGGTGTAATCTGATCTAATAACATTGATAGACCAGAAATGCCACTATCATATAGTTTTACTGGAAATAAAAATATAGTTACACCGAAAGCATTAATAGTCCCAGCTATCGTAAGACCAACGAATGTTAGTAAATTTAATTTATTATTGTTTTTATTGTAATTCATAACCCATATCATCCTTTAACTTCAATTATTTGCGAATTGCAATTTTTAATTTATGATTTTATTTTATCAAATTATCTTTTAAATAATAAAAGCCATATTTCTATGGCTTAATGTGTTTTTGGTGGAGATGACGGGAGTCGAACCCGTGTCCTAAAGTAGCCCCACATTCAAACTTCTACAGTTTAGTTTAACTTTTATAAAACAATAGAACGGCTTAAACTACCAACTATTGAGTTTGCCTTTTCGGTTTTCGGATGGATAGATAAGGCTAACTATCTTCACCTATCTTGTGTATACGACTATTGACTACAAGCTTTATCAATAGAAGCTGCTTAGGAGCTAATGTCGCTCAACGATTAAGCAAAGCAAAGTTGATTTTTGCCGAATATTTTTGTTTGGTTATTAGGTAACCACTCCACTGCAGTTTGAATCCAGCTGAGATTAGTCGAAACCATGACACCCCCAGTTATATATTAAACTATGGTTAGCGCTTCATTGCTTGACGTGCAGCTCTTTCCATAGATTTAATCTTTTCATCATTACGTTTATCATGTAATGATTTTCCTTTTGCTAAAGCAATTTCTAATTTTGCTTTACCATCTTTTAAATAAAGTTTTAATGGAATACAAGTATATCCTTGTATCTTAACTTTACTTGCAAGTTTAACTATTTCTCTTTTATGAAGTAATAATCTTCTGTCTCTTTCTTCATCATGTTGGAAATAATTTCCTGCTGTCTCACATCTTGAGATATTCATCCCTTTAATAAATGCTTCTTGATTTATAAAAGATATGTAAGCTTGTTTAAGTTGAACCTTACCTTTTCTAATAGATTTAATCTCCGATCCAAGGAGTGAAAGACCTGCTTCATAACGATCTTCAATTTCATAATCGTGAAAGGCTTTCTTATTTACGCTAATATCTTTGTTATTCATAAAGTTTAAAAAAGGGTTTGTACTCAACCCTTATTCAATTACTCTAATTACGATTACTAGAACGAAGAATAGAATTCCAAGTCCCATAGTTACATAAGAGATAACTTTTTCTGGACCTCTTTCTTTAACATTTTGAAATAGACCCAAATCTCCAGAACCTGTAAAAGCACTAAGGCCATCAGATTTACCACTTTGAAGTAATGATATAAGGATAAGTAGTATAGATACGATTAATAATATAACTTTCATATTTCTTTCCTATTTTTTTAACGTGTAGTCTTATTTTAAGTCATAATAGGTAGATAGTCAATAATAATGGCTTATTTATAGGCTTTTTAATATAAAAAGCGGATAAACCGCTTTATATTTCTTTATTTTCTTCTTGAGGAGCTTTTTCAATCATTTTTTTGCACTTTCTCTCAAATTCTCTTCGCTCCATCATAACAACTGATCCACATCCCTCACATTTAATCTTAATGTCAGCACCCATTCTTATAATCTTCCAATAATGAGACTTACGACATGGATGATCTTTTTTCATTTGAACAATATCATTTAATCCGTAGTTTTCAATCATAACATTTCCTTTGAATCCATAATAATAGTAACTGGACCATCATTTAATAAATCAATTTTCATATCGGCACCAAATATTCCCTCTTCAACATGAAGATTTAAATTTCTTAAACAATCATTAAAATATAAATATAATTCTTTTGCAATTTCAGGTGCACCTGCGTTTGTAAAAGAAGGACGATTACCTTTAGATGTATCAGCATATAAAGTAAATTGAGAAATAGATAAAATACTTCCACCTACATCAAAAATAGATAAATTCATTTTTCCATTTCCATCTTCAAAGATTCTTAGTTTAGATACTTTAGTTGCTAATTTTTCAACAACAGTTTTATCATCATCTAAACCAATGCCAACTAAAATCATATAACCTGTTTCACATTTACCAGTTATATTATTATCAATTGTACAAGATGCATGTTTTACTCTTTGAATAACTAATCTCATAATTATTTTTTCTTAAAGACAACATATTTTGAAAAGAAGTAATTAATAGCAACAACAAATACTTCTGAAATACATTTAACAACATATGCATTCCAATGTAATACATCACAACCTAAAATTAATAAACCTTCATCAACAAAGAACGAAGCAATTCTTGCAGCAACAAACTCAAAGAATTCTTTTAATAGTTTCTTTAAATCTTTTTCTTTTGATTCGAAGACTACAAATTTATTCATTATAAATGAGAATAGTACAGCAATTATCCATGAAAAGATATTTGCTATTTCTACTCTCATATTGATTAAAGTATGGAATATAAATAAAGTTACAAAAGATACAACTGTTGTCATACATCCAACAATTACATAAGTAACTAATTCTCTATTCTTTTTACAAAAATCAATTACAAATTCTCTTAAAGGTTTTATTAATGCGAATGCTAATAAAGCTAATACACAACCTATAATTCCAACAATAATCAGTGTTTTTAACATATCTCTATTCTACTATCTATATATTAATTAAGGCTAATGCAACATTAAAGAAAATTACTAAACTGCATGCATCAACCATTGTTGTAATCATTGGTGAAGCCATATATGCAGGGTCTAATTTCAATTGTTTAGCTAATATTGGAAGAATACAACCAAGAGATTTAGCTAAAACAGCAGTAAATATTAGCGTTAAGCCAATTACAGTGCCTAATACTATATTGTTATATTGAAGAGCAATTCTTCCACCATTTACAATTGCTAAAGTTGCACCAACAAGCAATGCAATTCTTATTTCTTTCCACCATACTTTAAAGATATCTTTTGGTGATATTTCATCTGTTGCTAATGCTCTAATAATCATTGTTGATGCTTGTGATCCACAGTTTCCGCCTGTATCCATAATCATTGGAATAAATGATACAAGAATTGGAACAGCAGCAAATGCATTTTCATATGATGAAATTATTTTTCCTGTAACAATTGAAGACAACATTAAGACAAGTAACCAAACAATTCTGTTTTTATATTGATCCCAAACTGATTCTTTTAAGTATTCATCTTCTGATGGTGCCATAGCAGCCATTTTCTCGAAGTCTTCTTCTGATTCTTCAGATAAAACATCTAAAGCATCATCGACTGTAACAATACCAACAAGTCTATTCTCTGAATCAATTACTGGTAAAGCTAAGAAGTCATATTTATCAAACATCTTAGCAACAGCTTCTTGGTCATCTGTAGTGTTAACAGTTATAACATTTTCTTCCATTACATTTTTAATAGAACAAGAATAATCTTCCATCATCAAATCTTTTACTGTTGTAACACCTAATAAATGTCTTTGTTTATCAATAATATAAGCTGTATAAACTGTTTCTTTCTTTAAACCTGTTTTTCTAATGTTATCAAAAGCATCCTTAACTGTATCATCTTCATCAAGAGCAATGTACTCAGTAGTCATAATTGAACCTGCTGAATCTTCAGGATACTTTAAGATTTCATTGATTTGTTTTCTTTTTTCAATACTAGTATTCTTTAATACCTTTGTTACTAAGTTTGCTGGTAATTCTTCAATTAAGTCAGCAGCATCATCGACATACATTTTAGAAATGATTGATGATACTTCTTTATCAGATAATATTTCTACCATTCTTTCTTGTGTGTCATCATCCATTCTGGCAAAAATATCAGCTGCTTCATCTTTATTTAACAATCTAAAAACAATTGCTAATTCTTCTTGATCTAAATCGTTTAAACATTCAGCGATATCAGCTTCGTTAGCATCATTTAAAAAAGCTTTAAGCTCTTTGTATTGCTTATTTAGTAGATATTCTTTTACTGTTTCTACCATGTTTCTTCCTCCTTCTTTTTAAGAATTAGAAAGACACATTTAGAGGAATACTCGGGTATCCATCTAAATCTGTCTTTGAATAATCATTACATAAATGAACATCCATAATATTCCCTCCTTTGCTCTTTTATTTTACATAATAAAAAGTGGTATTTCTACCACTTTTTACTTATTTTTTGTATGTTTTCTTAACAACTTTAACGATATTTTCAGCTGTCATTCCATATGCTTTTAATACATCTTTCATCTTACCAGATTCACCGAATGTATCATTTACTGCGATAGGAACTAGTGGACACTTAATATCAGTAGTACCCTTAATCTCAGCTATTGCTGAATATAAGCCACCGATTACGTTATGTTCTTCACAAACATAAGCAATGTCATTTTCTTTTAATAGTTTTAAGATACCTTTAGCATCAATAGGTTTTACGCAACACACATTAACTACTGTTGCATCAATTCCTAATTTCTTTAATTCAGGTAATGCTCTTAATGATTCTTGAACCATTAGACCCATTGCAAAGATAACTACTTTTTTACCTTTATGTAGAACATCTACTTTAGTGAAATCAAATTTATGTTTTGCATCATAAACATCTTCAACTTTTCCTCTACCAAATCTTGCATAGCAAGGTCCGTTAACTTTAGAGATATATTCTACAACAGCTTTTGCTTCATATTGATCACTTGGAACAAATACTTTCATATTTGGAAGAGTTCTCATTAAGCTAACATCTTCAATTGCTTGGTGAGAAGCTCCATCTTCACCAACCGCAAGACCAGCATGCGTTGCACAAATTTTTACATTTAGTTTTGGATAACAAATTGAGTTTCTAATAATTTCAAATGCTCTACCTGCAGCAAATACTGCGAAACTACTTGCAAATACAGTTTTACCACTTGCAGCTAAACCTGCAGCCATTCCCATCATATTGCATTCAGCAATACCAGCATTGAAATGTCTTTCAGGACATACTTTCTTTGCTTCAATAGTTTTAGTTGACTTAGTAAGGTCAGCATCTAATACAACAATATTTTTATTTTTTACAATTAATTCAGCTAATTTTTCACCATAAGCATTTCTTGTCTCTTGAGCCATCTTACTTTGCCTCCTTTAGATCTTTCATTGCTTGTTCATATTGTTCCTTACTTGGAGCAGCACCATGCCAAGCATAATTATTTTCCATGAATGATACACCTTTACCTTTTATAGTTTTTGCAACGATACAAGTTGGCATACCTTTTGTTTCTCTAGCATTTTTAAATGCACTTCTTAATGAATCAAAATCATTTCCATTAGCTTTTACTACATTAAAACCAAAAGCTTTTGCTTTTTTATCTAAAGGAAGCGGACCAATAACATCTTCAACATTACCATCAATTTGTAATCCATTTTGATCAAAAATTACACATAGATTATCTAGCTTGTAATGAGCAGCTGCCATCATAGCTTCCCATACTAACCCTTCTTCAGATTCACCATCACCAACAAGAACATAAACTCTATTTTTATTTTTATCTAACTTGTTAGCAATAGCCATACCTACAGCTGTTGAAATACCTTGTCCTAATGAACCAGTAGACATATCAACACCATCAATATAATTCATATTAGGATGACCTTGAAGTTTAGAATGAAGTTGTCTAAATGTATGAAGATCTTCTTCAATTAATCCTTTTTCATATAATGCTGCATATAAACCTGGAGAACAATGTCCTTTTGATAGAACAAATCTATCACGATTAGTTGATGCAACATTCTTCTTATTAATATTCATTTCCTCTAAATACAACATAGCAAGAATATCAGCAGCACCAAGAGATCCACCTGGATGTCCTGATTGTGCAGAATAAACCATTTCTACTATGTTTTTACGCATATTTAAAGCATGCTTTTTTAGTAATTTATTATCCATAATATTTATCCTCCACTCTCAATTTTAGCATAATTATGAAGGTATAATTATATAGGTAAATATGGAAAAAATTGAACTTATAGTATTTGATATGGATGGCCTACTTATCGATTCAGAAAGAGGTATGTGGCTAGTAAATGAAAAAAGGTCTATCGAAGAACTAGGATACATTTTTGATTATGATTTAATTACTTCTTTAATGGGTTCTTCTATGGATGAATATAAAAGATTAATTGTTGAATACTATGGAAAAGAATTCCCTATTGATACTTATTATGAAATGATATTTAAATATAATAAGGAAATGATTAATAATAATCAATTAAAACTAATGAAAGGATCATTAGAACTATTAGACTTTTTAAAAACTAATAATATTAATATGAAGATTGCTACTTCAACTCCAAAAGATACAGCAATTAAAATGCTTAATAGTTTAAACATCTATAATTACTTTGATGAAGTAATATCAGGAGAAGAAGTAGAAAAAGGAAAACCTTATCCTGATATTTATAATAAAGCTATTGGTAATATTAATAAGGATAATGTCTTAATATTTGAAGATGGACATAATGGAGCAAGAGCAGCAATTGCATCAAAAGCCCATTTAATACTTGTTCCTGATATTGCTAAAGTAACTGAAGAAGACAAAAAAGAAGCTTATAAAGTTATTAATTCATTAGATGAAGCTATTAATATAATTAAACAGATAAATAATATAAAATAGATATATATGAGAGAGCCTCTAGCATTTAGATTAAGACCAGAAAGTATTGATGACATCATTGGTCAAAAACACTTAGTTGGTAAAGATGGTGTAATTAGAAAGTGTATTAATAATGATACTATCTTTTCATCTATTTTCTTTGGTCCTCCAGGAACTGGCAAAACAACACTTGCTGAAGCAATTGCAAAAACATTAAAAAGACCATATAGAAAATTTAATGCAGTAACTGGAAATAAAAAAGATTTAGATGCTATTTTTACAGAAGCAAAATTATCTGGACAATTAATATTAATTTGTGATGAAGTTCATAGATTAAACAAAGATAAACAAGATTTGTTGTTACCACATGTAGAAGATGGATCAATTATCTTACTTGGTGCTACAACAGCTAATCCTTATCATTCAATTAATCCTGCAATTAGATCAAGATGTCATCTATTTGAATTTAAAGCATTAACACATGAAGATATTAAAGAAGCTATTAATAATGCTTTAAAAAACAAAGATGGATTAGACAATAAATATACTATTAATGATGATGCATTAGATTTAATATGTAACACTGTTAATGGTGATATTAGATATGCATTAAATGTTCTTGAAATATCATCTATTTTAGCTAAAGATAATGTAATTACTAAAGATGAAGTTGAAGAACAATGCAAAGTAGCTAATCAAAGATCATTTGGTTCAGAAGATGGACACTATGATTTATTATCAGGCTTACAAAAGTCTATTAGGGGTTCAGATCCTAATGGTGCCTTATATTATTTAGCATTATTAGCTCAATCTGGTGATGTTGAATCAATTGAAAGAAGACTACTTGTTATTGCTTATGAAGATGTTGGTTTAGCAAATCCTCAATTAGTATCTAGAACAATAGCAGCATGCCAAGCTGCTGAACATGTTGGATTCCCAGAAGCAATAATTCCACTTGGCACACATATTATTGATTTATGTTTATCACCTAAATCAAGAACTGGTGCAGATGCAGCGCACGCAGCATTAGCTCAAGTTGAAAACGAAGCATATGATATGCCTAAGTACTTAAGACTAACACCGGTTGGATTAGCTCCAGAAGAACAATATGATTATAATCGTTATGATTGTTTCCATAAAATTCAATACTTACCTGATGAATTAAAAAATAAAGAATTCATTCCTGAGTTCAATAACAATCGTTATGAACAACAATTAAAACAAGTATATGAAGAATTAAAGAAAACAAAACGTACAAGTAATTTAAAAGAGTTATATAAAAAATAGTTCATTACATTAAGTAATGAACTATTTTATTTTAGATTTCAAATCCTTTTATGATTTCATCTTTTCCGCGGTAACCAGATAACTGTTTAACAACTTTTCCATCTTTAAATAAAAATAGAGTTGGAATAGCCATAACCATAAACTGTTCAGCTAATTCTTCTTGTTCATCAGTATTTACTTTACCGACTTTAATTTTTCCTTCATATTCTTTTGCAATTTCTTCAATGATAGGACTTAACATCATGCAAGGTCCACACCATGTTGCCCAGAAATCAAGAATAACAGGAATATTTGAATGTAATACTTCTTCTTCGAAATTTTCTTTTGTTATTGTTACTTCCATAATTACTCCTATTTAGATTTGTAATATAACATACAATGACAATATCCTTCATATTCAGGATCAGCTATTTGATCTCTAAATTCTTTACACATGCACATTGTATCTTCTGTCTCTTCTCTTCGACAAGGACAATGACCATTTTTTCTTTTAATACCTTCTCTAATTCTTTCAACTATTTCTCTATTTTCGTTATATTTAATTTCCATTTCTTAACCCTCGAATTGTGAATTATATAGTTTGGCATAGAAGCCATTTTTCTCCATTAGCGAAGTATGATCCCCTACTTCAACTATATCACCTTCGTTCAAAACAAGTATAATATCTGCATTCTTAATAGTTGATAATCTATGGGCAATAGTAAAGGCTGTTCTTCCTTTTCTTAATTTTTCCATTGAATCTTGGATTAATTGTTCAGTTCTTGTATCTACAGAAGAGGTTGCCTCATCTAATATTAAAATCTTTGGATCTGCTAAAAATGCCCTGGCAATCGTTAATAATTGCTTTTGACCTTGAGAAATACCTGAAGATTCTTCAGAAATAACAGTATCATAGCCCTTCTCTAGAGTTCTAATAAAGTGATCAACATGAGCCATCTTACAAGCTTCTACTATTTCTTCATCAGTAGCATCAGGCTTTGAGAATCTAATATTTTCTTTAATAGTGCCTTCAAATAACCAAGTATCTTGAAGAACCATACCAAACATTTCTCTTAAATCATGTCTTGTATATTCTTTAATATTATGGAAATCAACATAAATTGTTCCACCATTTAATTCATAGAATCTCATTAATAATTTAACTAAAGTAGTTTTACCTGCACCTGTTGGTCCAACGATTGCGACATTTTTTCCAGGTTCAACATACATTGAGAAATCATGAATAATGATTTTATTTGGATCATAACCAAACTTAACATTTTCAAATGTTACGTTTCCTTTTATTTGAAGTTCACCATTTTCATTTCTTACATTAATTGGAGTTAATATATCTGGTTCTTCTTCAGTTTCATTCAATACTTCAAATACTCTTTCAGCTGCTGCAGCCATTGATTGAATAGTATTTAATAATTGTGCAATTGAAGTAATAGGTTGATTTAATCTTCTAACATAAGTAATAAATGCTTGAATATCACCAATATTCATTCTTCCATTAATTGCTTCAAAACCACCTACTAGACAAACAATAACGTAAGTTAAATTTCCTAAGAAACCTGTTATTGGATGCATTATTGCAGAATAGAATTGAGATTTAAATGATGCATCTAATAATTTTCCATTTAGATCATCAAATTTTTCTATTGCATCGTCTTCATAGTTATATGCCTTAACAATTAAATGACCTGAATACATTTCTTCAACATGTCCATTTACTTCACCTAAATACTTAGAGTTAGCTGAGAAATATTTTTGTGATTTCTTAACAATTAATGCTGCTAATATTCCTGATAATGGGATTATTAATAAAGCTATTAGTGTTAACTTCCATGATAGTATTAACATCATTGCTAGTACTCCAACAATATTGATCATTGAATTTAATACTTGTGATACTGTTGATGTTAAATTATTAGCTATATTATCAACATCGTTAGTGATACGAGATAATATTTCACCATGTGTTTTGCTGTCAAAATACTTTAATGGTAATTTATTAATCTTTTCAGATATGTCTTTTCTTAGTCTATATGTTACATCTGTTGCTATTCCAACATGAATAAAGTTAACAAAGAAATCAATTATAGCTGAAACAACATATATACCTATCAATATAAGCACTATTTTGCCTAGTGCATCAAAGTCGATTCCTGTTCCACCTTTATATTTATTAACTATTCCTGTAGCTAATAAGGTAGTAGCATTTCCTATTAATTTAGGTCCATAAATACACATACATGTAGATATGATCATCAATACTAATGATAGAATAATACGACCATAGTAAGGTTTTGAATAAGCAATAAGTTGTTTAATTGTGCCTTTAAAATTCTTAGGCTTTTCGACTGGTTTACGATTAGGCCCTGGCATAATTTAACTCCTCTTCAGATAATTGAGATTTAGCAATTTCTTGATAGACCTTACAACTATCAAGTAAATCATTATGCTTGCCCATACCAACTATCTTTCCATTATCTAAAACAATAATCTTATCTGCATTCTTTATTGTTGATATACGTTGAGCAACAATAATAACAGTAGATTTTGTTTTTTCAATTAATTTGTTTAATTCATTTCTTAACTTTTTATCAGTTTCATAATCTAATGCAGAGAAAGAATCATCAAAAATATAAATACTTCTATTTTTAGCTAAAGTTCTTGCAATAGATAATCTTTGTTTTTGTCCACCTGAAACATTTGTTCCACCTTGTGTTATCTTTTCATTAATTCCATCAATTTTATCTTCAAGAATATTTTGTGATTGAGAAATTCTTATTGCTTCATTTAATTCATCATCAGATACATCTCTACCAAATACAATATTAGATTTAATAGTACCTGTAAATAAAATTCCTTTTTGACTTGCAAAACCTATACGATCATGTAAATCAAGTTGTTTAATATTTCTAATATCTTTTCCACAATATGTAATCTTACCTTCAGTAACATCAAATAATCTTGGAATAAGTTTTACTATTGTAGATTTTCCTGATCCTGTTGAACCAATAAACGCAACAGTTTCACCTGGTTTAGCAGTGAAAGATATATTTTCTAAAACATTTTCCGCTGCACCTGGGTATTTAAAACATACATTATCAAAACATAAATCTCCATTGTCTTCAGGAAGTGTTTCAGGATTATCCGGATCAAGTATTGTAAGCTTTGTATCTAATACTTCTTTAATTCTTCTTACTGATACTAATGATCTAGGAACCATAAAGAATGTAACTGATACAAACATAAATGACATAACAACATGCATAGCATATTGAGTAAATGCCATCATATCACCAATTGTCATTGCATCTATATCTATTGCTTTAGCTGAAAACCAAACAATAAATACTGTTAACAAATTCATAACAATTGTCATAATTGGCATAGCAACACCTAAACAACGTGAAATGAATCTATCAATTCTAGTTTGTTCAGCGTTTACATCATCAAAACGTTTTTCTTCATGTTTTTCATTAGAAAATGCCCTTATTACAAGCATTCCATCCAAAAATTCCCTTGTTACGCTATTAATCTTATCTACTAATCGTTGAATTATCTCAAATTTAGGAACTGCAACAATTAGCAAGAATATCATTCCGCCTATTATTACCCCTATTGCTACTAATAAAATCCAAGAAATACTAGGATATCTCATAACTTTAACAACAGCAGTAATTCCCATAAGTGGAGACATTAACATCATTCTAAGCATCATCTGAATAAGCTGTTGAACCTTAGTTATATCATTACCACTTCGTGTTATTAATGAAGAAGTTGAGAATGTTGAAAATTCAGAGCTTGAGAATGATTGTACTTTTTCAAAAATATCTTTACGCATCTTTGCAGCAATATTACTTGCAATCTTTGTAGCTAAATATGTTGATGTAATTGTAACAACAACACTTAGTAAAGATATACCTAGCATTATTAAACCAGTTTTAATAATATAGTTTGTTTGAACTTTAGCTGCATCAAGTCCAACATTAATATAGAATTCTTTAATTTGTAATTTAGCCATTGATTCATAATTATCTTCTAAACCAATTAAAGAATTATCTAGTTCTTGTTTAACTTGATCAATATTAACATTATTAACTTCAATATTTTGTTGATTAGCAGTATAAATATAAACAATTGGTTTTAATAATATATTTCCAATTTCTTCATCATTAATTAATGAATATGTATTTTCTTTTAATATAATATTTTGTTTATCAAGTGTTACAGTTTCATTTTTGTTTAACAAAACATAATTACTTAAAACTTTTTCAGTTTCACTTTCAGACATAAATACTGTTAATGTATTCATATCTTTTTCAGTAATTAATTCTGGTACTTCACTTGTTACACCACCATATTGAATACCATTAGTAACAATATTAGACATATAATCTGGAAGTGCTAATTCAGTTTGCACTTGAGCATAAGTTAATCCTATTATTGCTAAGACAAGTATGATATATGGTTTTAAATATTTAAATATCAACTTCATGTTTTTACTTTAAGTTTTCCTCCATATTCTTAATAACTTTTTCAAAACATTCTAAATCTTCTTTTGAAATTCCTTTAATAGCTTTTTCATTTAAACTATTTAAAGTTACATTAAGTTCTTCTTTTTTAATTCTTGCTTTTTCTGATAAACGAATACTATTTTTTCTTTTATCATTTTCATCTTGAACTCTTTCAATTTCACCAACAGATTCTAAATAATCTAAATGTTCTGTAATTGAAGATTTCTTTAGTTTCAATGCTTCACCTATATCTTTTTGATATATTGTTTTATCTTCATTGTTTACTAAATATAACATTATTTGCATTTGTGTAAGATTTTTCAAAGCTTTTGGCTTTTGGTTCTCTCCATCTATAGCTTTTCTAATAATTTGATGTAAATCTCTTACCATATCAATTGTAAGTGTCTTCATATAAAACCTCCTATAGTTAGTTAACGAACTAACTATATATTATCATTTTTAAGATAAAAGAAAAGCCATATATTATGGCCTTTCTACTATATTAATTAGCTTAATATCATATTATCATTAACAACTCCACCAGCTTCATCAAACATTTTTAGTAAATCATTAAATTCTAACTTTTCTTTATCTTTACCACTTACATCTAAGATAATTTTTCCACCATTCATCATGATTAATCTATTTCCGTATTTAAGTGCATCTTTCATATTATGAGTAACCATGAATGTTGTTAGATGATTTTCTGTAACAACTTTATTTGTTAATTCTAATACTTTAGTTGCCGTCTTAGGGTCAAGTGCAGCTGTATGTTCATCTAATAATAATATTTGTGGTTTATGAAGTGTGGCCATTAACAATGTTAATGCTTGTCTTTGACCACCAGATAGTAATCCAACTTTAGTTGTCATACGATTTTCTAAACTTAGATCAAATCCTTTTAATACTTCAAAATATTTTTTTCTTTCTTCATTAGTAATGCCTGGTTTTAATCCACGCTTATTACCACGACGATTTGCAAGTGCTAAGTTTTCTTCAATCCACATATCAGCAGCAGTACCTGTTAATGGATCTTGGAATACTCTTCCAATATATTTTGCTCTTTGAAATTCTTTTAGATTTGTAACATCTTTATCATTGATAAAGATTTGTCCTTCATCAAGTGAGAATGTTCCAGCAATAGAATTTAATAATGTTGATTTACCTGCACCATTAGAACCAATTACTGTAACAAAGTCTCCTTCTTTTAATTCAAGTGAGATACCTTTAAGAACTTCTTTTTCTGTTACAAGTCCTTTATCAAAAGTTTTTTTAAGATTAACTACTTTTAACATTACTTAGTACCTCCTTTTTTAAAATTAGGAATTGCTAGACAAATCATAACAATGATTGCAGTAGCAAGTTTTAAATCACTAGAATCAATATTTAACCATAGTATTACTACCAGTATTAAATAGTAAATAATACCACCTAAGATAACTGCACTTAAACGAATATAGAAACTACATCCTTTTTTAAATATAGCTTCTGAAATTACTTCGCCAATAATAATTGCTGCTAAACCAATTACTATTGCACCTCTACCCATATTAATATCTGCAAATCCTTGGAATTGTGCCATTAGTCCACCAGCTAAAGCAACTAAACCATTGCCTAAACCAAAACCAATGACTTTCATATTGTTAATATTAATTCCTTGAGCAAGAGCCATCTTATTATTATTACCTGTAGCTCTTATTGCAGATCCTTGTTCTGTACCAAAATACCAATAAAGAATTCCAATTAATAATATAGCTATTACTAAACTAATAATAATAGTTAAAGGAATTTTTCTCATTGTTATTAATACATTAAACTTACTAGGATTACATGATATATTTGCAGCCATACCCATAATGTGTAAGTTAACAGAATACAATCTAAATTGAACTAAAATACCTGATAAAATAGCAGGAATCTTTAATTTAGTATGAATAAGACCCGTACAAATACCTGTTAAAATGCCTGCAATAAAGGCTACAATTAATGAAATTATAGGATTAATTCCACTTGTTATCATCATTACTGCAACAGCACCACCAGTAGTAAAAGATCCATCAACTGTTAAATCTGATTCCTTTAAAACTCTAAAAGTAATATATACTCCAAGTGACATTATGCCCCAAATAATACCTTGGGCAACACCACCTGGAATTCTTGTTAATAAATTAGCGAAAGACATAATTATTGTTCAATAGCAATGAAATCACTAGGAATTTCAATTCCTAATGCAGAAGCAATTTCTGGGTTGTATTTCTTTACAGGATTTTCAAAAAATTCAATTGGCATTTCTTCAATATTCTTTTCACCAGTTAATATTTGTCTTGCCATCTTTGCAGTTAAGACACCAAGTTCATAGTAATCAATTGTTAATGTAGCAACACCACATTTAGCACAAATTCCTTCTTCACCACAAATAACAGGAACTTTCTTTTCTAAAGTAATATTGTTAATTGTTTCAGCACAAGAAGCAGCTTGATTATCAGTTGGAATAAAAATTACATCAACTTTATCACAAAGACGTTCTGTAACTAAACCAACATCATTAGAGTCAGTAAATGTATCATCATTTATTACTTTAATACCTTTACTTTCTAAATATTTAGTTACTTCTTCAGCTTGGAATTTTGAATTGTCTTCTGATGAACAATATAAGATACCAACTGTTTTTGTATCTGGAAATAAATCAAGAATGATTTGAGCTTGTTTATCTAATGGAAGATAATCACTTGTTCCAGAAACATTTTCACCAACTAAACCAGTGAAGTTATCAATACCTAATGCAGCACCATAATCAGTTACTGATGTTCCAAGAATTGGAATATCTCCAGTAGCTGTTACAGCTGATTGTAAAGCAGGTGTAGCATTAGCCATAATTAAATCATAATCATTACTTACATATCCGTTAACAATAGTTGAACAGTTTGCTGATTCACCTTGAGCATTTTTTACATCAATCACAATGTTAGAAAAATCTTTTTCTAATTGATCTTTGAAACCTTGTGTTGCAGCATCAAGAGCATCATGTTCAACAAGTTGAACAACACCTATTTTGTTAATAGGATCAGTAAGAGGTT
>JAUNQJ010000059.1 GCA_030536265.1 Erysipelotrichaceae bacterium | reverse complement strand
AAGATTTCAAATGAAAGAGTAGAAAAACCTGAAGATGTATTAAAGATTGGAGATACTATTAAAGTTAAAGTAACTGATGTAACTGAAAAAGGTGTATCAGTTAGTGCGAAAGATTTACTTCCAAAAGCTGATAAGAAAGTAGATACTCCAAAGTCTGAAGAAAAAGAAGAACCAAAAGAAAAGAAACATTTTGGTGAAGTTAGATTCTTTAAGAAAAAAGATTAATTAGTAAAATCTGGCCTCAAGCCAGATTTTATTTTTGTTAATAAGATATAATTAAATTATGAGAATGAGAAAAAGAAAATGGGTTGATTCATTTCTTCAAGATGAAAAGACTTATTTAATTGAAAATGGATTAGATTATTCTAATATCTATTTAGAAATAGGAATGGGTATGGGAGATTTTATTACTGAATCTGCTTTTCTTCATCCTGAAAGGTTTTATATTGGTTTAGAAAAGGAGCCAACTTGTGTTGCTCGCGCTATTAAAAAAGCACAAGAAAAAGAATTGAAGAATTTAAAAATATCTCATGCTAATGCTGAACATTTACTTGAATGCTTTAAAGAAAAAAGTGTTGAGTGTATTTATCTTCATTTCTCTGATCCTTGGCCTAAGAAGGGACATCATAAAAGAAGATTAACTTATCCAACTTTTTTAAAAATGTATGAAATTATTTTAAAAGATAATGGAACTATTGTTTTTAAAACTGATAATAAAGGATTGTTTGAAGATTCATTAGAATATTTTGAAGGTTCAAATTTATCTATCGAAGAAATAAATATGGATTATCATTCTGTTAAAAGGGATGAACCATTAACAGGATATGAGTCTAAATTTAAAGATTTGGGTAATCCAATTTACTACGTTAGACTTAGAAAGGCTTAATTAAGCCTTTTTATTATAGGGTATAATATTAGATATGAAGATCTTAAAGAAAGCCCTTATTACTATCTTGTTGCTACTTCTTTTAACAGGTTGTAGCCAAGTTAAAACATATACCGCATATACTGTTTATCCAGTAGGTTATTTATTAAATAGAATTGGTGGAAATAGAATAAACACTATTTCTGTTCAAGATAATTCTATCGTTGAAAGAGCAAAACCTATAGACAATTTTAAAGAAGTAATTGATGATTCTTTTTATTTCTTTCATATTGGTGATTTAGAACCATATCTTGAAATATATAATGACGATATTTTGGATAGTGGAGTAAATAGTATTGATTTATCTCTTTTAAACTCAATTTATAAATTCCAAAGATATACTAGAGTATCTTCTGGTGGTGTTGAAACATATATTGAATCACCTTATTATGATGGCGAATGTTTTGACAGCATAGATACTTATGACTTTGATTTATTCTTATGGTTAGATCCTAGCGGCATGTTATCAATGGCTAAAGACGTTTATGATACTTTATCAAATAACTTTGTTGAACAATCACAATTCTTTAAAGATAATTACAATACTTTATATACTGAATTAACTACGTTAGAAGCTTCTTATCATCAATTATCTAATAAACTAAAATCTGAGAATAAAGTAGTAAAGTTTGTTTGTATGACTCCATCATTCGGTGCATGGCAAAAGTCATATGGATTCTCAGTTTATCCAATATGTCTATCTAAATATGGAACTCTACCAACAGATGAACAATTAGCAATCATTAAACAAAGAATTATTGATGATGATGTTAAATATATTGCTTATGAGCCTAACATGACTGAAGAAATGACTTCATTATTTTCTTCGCTAGAACAAGAATTAGGATTAAAGAGAGTTAATTTATCTAACTTATCATCTTTAACAACAACACAAAGTGAAGAAAACAAAGATTACTTTACAATTATGTATGAAAATTTAAGTGTCTTAGAAAATATAGCAGTTAGTGTAACAACTGTAACTGAAGAAGTTAAAGAAGTTGAGGTAGATGAGTAATATGAAAATACTATTAATTGATGGCAACTCTGTGATTTTCAGAGCTTTTTATGCTACAAGCTACACTAATATGATGCAAACATCTTTTGGTGCATATACAAATGCTGTATATGCTTTTGCTAATATGCTTAATAAAGCTTTAGGATTAATTGAACCTGATTATTGTGTTGTAGCTTTTGATAAAGGAAAGCACACTTTTAGACATGACTTAAATCCTGATTATAAAGGTGGAAGAAAACCAACACCACCCGAACTTGTTGAGCAATTCAAAACTGTCAGAATGATGCTTGATGCTTATAACATTAAGTATTTAGAATACGACAATATAGAAGCTGATGATATTATTGGAACATTGGCTAAAAAATACGACATGGAAACTTGTGTGTTTTCAAGCGATCATGATTTATTCCAATTGATAGATGATTCAACATCTGTATATTGCATGAAGAAAGGTATGTCTGATATTCAAAAATTAGATGAAAAAGCTCTAATGGAAGAGTATGGACTATTGCCTAAACAAATTATTGATTACAAAGGCTTAGCAGGTGATAAGTCAGATAACATTAAAGGTGTTGAAGGAGTAGGCGATAAAACAGCTGTAAAACTTCTTCAAGACTATAATTCATGTGAAGGTATATATGAAAATATCGACAAGATTAAAGGAAAATTACATGATCGTTTAGTTCAAGATAAAGAATCATGTTTCTTATCAAAAAAACTAGCAACAATTAAAACTGATGTTGATATTCCTGATGATTTAGAAACATTTAAATTAAATATTAACGAAGAAACTAAAAATGAATTCTTTGAAAAATATGAAATGAAATCTCTTGTTAATAGAGACTTTATTAAGAAACAAAAAAAGACTGAATACAAAAAAGTTAATAAGATTTCTTCGACTTTATTAAAAGATGCGTTAATATATTTCGATTCAGATGAATTTACATATTTTGATAGAAAATGTTATGGAATATGTGTATGCAATGAAGAAGGCGAGGAATATATTAGCTTTGAAGATGCTAAAAATGATAAGGCTTTTATCGATTATATTGGCTCAGATAATCATAAGATCGTATATGACTTAAAAGCTGTTAAGCATGAGTTAGATTATAACGATATTTATATTGGCACTAATACTGATGATGTTTATTTAATGGCATATCTAGCTAATAACACAAATTCAGATTTATCAACTATTATTCATAATTATGGTTTCTATCTTGATACAGAATTAAAAGATATCTATGGTACTGAAAAGAAACCGTTAGAAATTGATGAATCTAAACAAATATCAAGAGCATTTGAATTAACTTCTATACTATTTAATATCTATAAGAAAGCTCTTAAACAATTAAAAGATGATGATATTTATGATTTATATCAAAAGGTTGAATTGCCGTTAGTTTACGTATTACACGATATGGAAATAAATGGTATTAATTGTGACGAGAAAGAATTAGATACGATAGCTGATAATACTTCTAAAATAATTTCTAAGCTAGAAAAAGATATTTATAAAGCTGTAGGTCATGAATTCAACATTAATTCACCAGCTCAATTAAAAGAAGTATTATATGACGAACTTGATTTGCCTGATTTGAAGAAGGGCTCTACTAACGCTGAAGTCCTTCAAAAGATTGTTGATTATGATCCGGTGGTTGAAAAGATTCTTGAATATCGTAAATTTTCAAAATTATATTCAACTTATGCAGAAGGATTAAAGAAGTATATTTGTGAAGATAATAAGATTCACACTATTTTTTCTCAAACAATCACTGCAACAGGTAGACTTTCTAGTTATGATCCTAACTTACAAAATATTTCTGTTAGAGATGAAGATGGTAGAGAAATTAGAAAAGCATTTAAACCATCTAAAGGAAACGTTTTAATTTCAAGCGACTACTCTCAAATTGAATTAAGAGTACTATGTTCATTAGCTAACGAAAAGAATATGATAGATGCATTTAATAATGGCGTTGATATCCACGATAAAACCGCTATGGATATTTTTGGCTTAAAACAAGAAGAGGTAACTCCACTTATTAGAAGGCAGGCTAAAGCTATTAACTTTGGTGTAGTTTACGGAATATCAGATTTTGGTTTAGCTAATCAAGCAGGTTTATCATTAAAAGATTCTAAGAAGTTCATAGAAGATTACTTCATAACATATCCTAATATTAAGAAATATCTAGATGAACAAGTTGAATTCTGTCAAAAGAATGGCTATGTTAAGACGATGCTTAATAGAAGAAGATACATACCTGAAATTAAAGATTCTAAATGGATGATTAGAGAATTTGGCAAACGTGCAGCAATGAACGCAACAATTCAAGGTTCAGCTGCAGATATTATTAAGATAGCTATGGTAAATATCTATAATCGTTTAGAAAAAGAAAAACTAAATTCTAAATTAATCTTACAAGTGCATGATGAATTAATTTTTGATGTACCTAAAGATGAGGAAGAATTGATGAAGAAATTAATCTTAGAAGAAATGTCTAGTGCTTATAAAATGAAATGTAAATTAGATTCTTCATTAGCTGTTGGAAAAGATTGGTACGAGGCAAAGTAGAATGCCAGAACTTCCTGAAATACAAA
>JAUNQJ010000002.1 GCA_030536265.1 Erysipelotrichaceae bacterium | reverse complement strand
GTGTGGTGGTAGTAGATCTTCTTTTCTTCTTGATCGCCTGTGTAGACAATCTTTGCAGCGTTGATAACGATTACGTTGTCACCGCAGTCGACGTTTGGTGTAAATGTAGGCTTGTTCTTTCCTCTTAGGATAGTAGCACATTGAGTTGCTAATCTACCAAGATTCTTTTCGCTAGCATCAATTACATACCAATTTTTCTTTACGTCTTCAGCTTTTAAAATTGTTGTTTGACGCATAATTTTCTCCTTCTTAATATTTGTAGTTTCCGGGGCTACAAAATATAAGGCTTATTAATAATAACCTATTATTATTGCTATAGCAATAGAAAAATGACACTTTTTTGACGAATATTCCTTTTAAGGAATATAATAATATATATGAAAGAGAAATTTAAAGTTAAAAACGAAGAATCTATTAAAAAAGTGCTTTTAATAGAACCCGAATACCAAGCCATCTTAAATCTATATGAAGCTAGAACAGAACTTGGTATTACTCAAAAAGAATTATCTAAATTATCTGGTATTAGACAATCAAATATTAGTAGAATAGAAAGTGGTGCTTGTTCACCTACTATTCATACTCTATCCGCATTAGCTTTAGCTATGAATAAGAAATTAGAAATTAAATTTAAATAATTATGAAAATTAAATGCCCAATATGTAATGAAGAATTAGTTAAAATCGATAATGTCTATAGATGTTTAAATAGACATAATTATGATATTGCTAAAGAAGGATATATTAATCTATTAAGAAAACAAGGAGGAAAAGACTTCGGTGATTCTCCTGATATGGTAAAGGCAAGAAGAGCTTTTTTCTCAAAAGACTATTACCATCCACTAAAAATTAAACTTACAGAGCTTATTAAGAATTATAGCCCCTCTTCTATATTAGATTTAGGGTCTGGCGAAGGATATTACACAAATTATTTCAAAGATAAAATCGATGCTGATATAGTAGGCATCGATATAGCAAAAGAAGCTGTTAGAATTGCTTCTAAACAAAATAGAAATGTTAATTATATAGTAGGAAGTGTCCAAGATATACCATTATTTGATAAATCAGTAGACTTAGTAATAAATAACTTTACTCCTCTAGATGTTAATGAAATAACTAGAGTTCTAGGAAAAAACGGAATTCTAATAACAACTAAAGTTGGCAAAAATCATTTAATAGAACTAAAGCAAGCAATATATGATGAAGTTTATTTAAATGATAACGAACCAATAAAGGATGATAGATTAGAACTATTAGATTCACTTGTTATTTCATTTAATATTGAATTAGATTCAAATGAGGACATTGTAAATCTATTTATGATGACCCCATATTCACATCATACAAGTTTAGAATCTAAGGAAAAGCTTAAAACTTTAGACAAGTTGAGTGTAACGTGTGAATTTAATATTGATATTTATAAAAAACAAACTCTATATTAGAGTTTGCTTTATTTATTAAAATGTATAAATATTTCTGCGATTTCAGCTTTACATCCTGTTCGCATATTTGGGCCAAATAATCCAACACCTGAAGTAACTATATCAGCCATATCACCATAATACTTTAAACCATATGCATTATCCCAAAATAGATTAATTGTATATGTCCCTGGCCATACTTGCCCATTGTGTGTATGACCATTAAGATCTAGATCGACTCCAGCTTCTGCAAGTTCGTTTAATTCTCTTGGTTCGTGGTCTACACAAATAATATAATTATCGTTATTTATTTCTTTAGTAATATATTTAGGTTCTTTTCTAGTGCTATTACCAAAGTTTGGTTTTTCATAATCAGGTCTTCCATATATATAAGCAACTGTTTCGCCATTTTCGTCATTAATTTTAATGTAATCATCATATAAGAAAGTAAATCCTGATTTAGTTACGAATTCATCCATTTCTTTTGTTGATACAACCTCGCCTTTATTCTTCCCCCAAGAAAAAGTAAATCCACATAATATTTTTTCTTGAATATCATGATTTCCATAAACAGCGTAATTGCCATACTTCGATTTAATACCTGATAATATAGTAGACAATTCTTCTGGATTATCTAAGGCTTCATATTCGTTATCGAATAAATCTCCTGCCATAACAACAACATCTGGATTTAAAGAGTTTATCTTATCAACCATATTAATCATCTCTTTAGTCCCAACATTATATCCAAGATGTAAATCAGAAATTAAGACAACATTAATATCTTGAACAGCTGATATTTTATCAGTCTCTATGTCGTATTTGCTAATCTGTAAATTATGGGCGTTACTAATGCCATATATGCTCATCATTAATGTAAATAGTACTACGATTACATTAGATATCTTCTTGCACATCTTATCAATACTCATATACTTGTCTTTCAATACTATTTTAAGAATCAATCTAATAAGGTCGCATATGCCAACCGCAATAAGCATATATAATGAAATGCCTAGCCAATAATTACCTACAGAAGTAAATATCCTTTTCGCAGTTCCTGTTGGAAGCAAAAAGCCAATTACAATAGTTAAAGGCGTTAAAATTAGCACAATAAAAGACATTATAGTAAAGAAGGTAAATACTACCTTCTTTCTATTTTTAAAATACTTAATACTTTTAATAAGCAATATTATTAAAAGTCCAAAATATAATGGTGCAATAAATAAAGCAATCACGAATTATACCTTTCATCTACTAACACTACAGCAGTATTATCACCATAGTCTGTTATGCCTTTTCCAACGTTTGGATGTTCATTAGAATATACAACATCAACAGCAAATATTACTAAAAGCACTATACATATTACTTTTAATACTTTTTGATTAACTTTTCTTAAATTATTATCAATAATTGGTCCTAATGCATAAACAATAGCAGTTCCACCAAGAGCAAATACTAGTAATCCTTCAGCACAAATTCTTCCATTTAGATTTAAAAAATAACCTGAATAATCCCACCACTTAGTGTTCTTAGTTAATTCAAGAATCCAAGAAGTAAAGTATTCAACAACCCCACACACAGCAATAGTAGCTACAATATGAGCTGCTGGTTTTCTTCTTAAACGATATAAGAACAATAATATTAATGCTCCACCACAACCATATATTGGAAGCCAAGGCCCATGATTGACTCCTCTATTTACAAACACTCCATCTTTTACGATATGAAGTAATACTTCCCATGACCAACCAATAAATGAGAAAATAAAGAACAACGCAACAATAGACCAAATAGAATAATGTCTTAAATAGTGTACGTTTTCTAAACGTGGGTTCTTTTCATCTTCTTTGATTGGGAATAATCTTCCAGGATATGCGTTTAAAGCTAAGATATGTTTAAATTCATTAATCTTCACTTCTTGTTCGATAGCAGTATTAAACTTATCTTCATCTTTATCATATTTAGAAATAACACCAAAATTATCTTCAAAGAATCCCCTTATGCCTGTATGTTTACAATCTTCTAAATGAATGTCATCATACATTATTTCATATACATCAGAGTATAATTCTTTAATTTGATCTTCACTAGCCTTCTTATATAAATATTCATCATTTAATAATTCGATATTTTCGATTTTATTATCATATGCTAGTTGTCTTAGCCATACATAATAATTAACATATGTACATTCTTGGTAAGGATTAGAATAGAAAACTTGAGAAACGCCAAATGTAACAGCGCCTAAAATCTCCCAGCCAATAAATGATAGTTCTAATTTAAAGCATTCCCATTTATGACCATCCATCATCTTACGAGATAAAGTGATTGCATCTAATGTCTTAATTCCAGGATTTTCAGCAATAATATATGGAACTAGATAGTAAGAATAATGCTTAATAACACCACCTACGATAGTTAAATCCCATAATAGTTCAAATAAACTAGTTACAAATATAGTGATAGCTGCATGAATAAACTTATTTACTCTAAATAAGAATAAGAATCTTGAAGTCTTAACATGATCATAGTTATATCCTTCTAAGAAAATTCTTCTAAATGCAACTTTATAAGTATTGGTAACAAATACTGTAACAGATAAATAAACTAACGCAGCTAAAACAATAAAGATTGCAGTAGCAACACTTTTAGAATTACTTACTGATTTAATAGTTTGAAATATTGTTATTAACAATCCACCTGATCCAATTTTATTAATCACACCAGATAAGATACCTTTACCAGCACCTAATGATAAAGCACCAATCTTCACTTCATTTTGTGTTTGACTGATAGCATCAGATGCTTTAACAGCCCTTTCCTCATCTCCCTCAAGAAGTGAACTCAGTACTTCATCGGCAGTAATCATACCAATTGAAGTTGATCCATTTTCAGCTAAATTTTCTACGATATTAGCTTCAGTAGTTTTAGTTTCAGCACTAGCTAATGTGCTAGTGTAATCTGCCCCTATTATGGCAGCTAGCAAACAAGCGACAACAAAAACAACATAATGTTTTTTTAGCGTCACTTTTGCTCTTTGTTTTGCACTTTTTCTATCAAACATAATAAATATATTATATCGTAGATATGAACTTTTTTAGTATTTAAAAAGGCCTATTAATTAGGCCTTAAATTAATTCTTTGTCTACTTCATCAAGATGATTTTCGTATAGATAATAATTTGTATCTTTTTTGATTTCTTTTATTAACAATAATACAGCGATTACATTTGGTATTACCATTAAAGCATTTAAGACATCAGCTAAATTCCATACAGCTGTTAAGTCCATTACAGAACCTACAAATATTACAACTACCCAAATGAATAAATATACTTTAACTGCTTTTTTATTAAATAAATATTTAACACATTGAGTTGCATAATAGTTCCAACCTAATATGGTTGAGTAAGCAAATGTTATTACACCAAATACAAGAATTGGTGTTCCTATATATGGAATAGAAGCAAAACATGCAGAACATAACTTACTGCCATTATTTAATAGTACTGCATCAATGTTTGGATTTGCTACAACACAAGTACATAGTACTAGTCCTGTTAATAAACAAATGACAACTGTATCCCAGAACACACCAGTTGAACCAACAATAGCAGGTTTAACTGCATTTTCTGCGTTTCCTGCTGCACTAGCAATTGGAGCACTGCCCATACCAGATTCATTAGAAAACAAACCTCTAGCCATTCCATAACGCATAGCTATTAATATAGTAGATCCAACAAAACCTCCAGCCATAGCTCTTGCAGAGAATGCACTCTTAACAATTAATAATATTGTTTCAGGTACATATGATATATTAATGCACAATATAACAATGCATCCAATAGAATATAGTATAGACATAATTGGAACTAATTTTGTGCATACATTAGATATAGATTTAATACCACCAAATATTACAATAAATGTTAAAACAGCAAGCACAATTCCTGTAATATATGTTGGGAAACTAAAGTTTTCATCGAGCATAGAGGCAATAGCATTTGATTGAACACCACAGCCAATTCCAAATGCAGCCAGCATTGTAAAGATTGAGAACAGTTTAGCTAAAAACGGCTTCTTTAAATCATCTAAAGCAGTCATTGCTCCGCCAATATAACTGCCATCATCCATCTTTTTACGATGCTTTACAGCAATAAAAGTTTCACAATATTTAGTTGCAATACCAAGAATACCAGTAAGCCAAGTCCATAATACAGCCCCAGGGCCACCAATAGTGATAGCAGTTCCAACACCAATGATATTGCCTGTTCCAACAGTACTAGCTAAAGCCGTTGTTAAAGCACCAAATACTGAAACATCACCTTTTCCATTATTCTTTTCTACAGATAATTTAATACCTTTAAATACTTTTCTTTGAACGCCTTTTGTCGCGACAGTAAGAATAATATGAGTACCAAGTAAAAAGATAATCATTGGTACACCCCATAAAACATCATTTAACCAAGAAACAACATTATTAAACACTTCCATAATTAGTCTCCCAAGATCTCAATGGCTTTTTGTAGTTGCAGATCTTTTTCTTCATTAATACTATTCTCACGTATAACACTAGATATAATGGCTTCATACGTTTCTTTATCAAGCACTTCGTTTTCAGTTAATTCATTATCAATCTTGTATTTAGATAATGCTTCAGCAAAAGAATTATCAAAATATCCATCTGTTCTGTCTAAATCATATCCTAAGAATCTTAATCCCATTTCAGCTATTCTAACAAAATTTGAAACAGAATCATATTCATAAGTTTCTTCGTTCATTGCATATATTGTTTCGTACATAATATCATCTAAATACACTTCTACATCAGGTTTAACACCAACACCGTGTATTGAAGTTCCATTTGGAGAAGTCCAATCAGATGTAGTAATTTTAATTGCACTGCCATCTTCTAAATAATAAGAAGTTTGTACAACGCCTTTTCCATATGTTGTTGTTCCAACTAAAGTAGCATTAGGATGTTGTTCTTTTAAACAAATAGATAATACTTCAGCAGCGCTAGCTGTATTTTCATTAACTAATACAACAATATCTTTAAAATTATCATAATATTTTTCAACTGTTGTTTCATAACTTATAGTTTTTCCAGTATTATCTGTTTCGTTTAATACAACAACATTTTTACCTAAGAATAATCCTGCAACGCCTTGAACAGAGCCTTGGTAACCACCTGTGTTATCTCTTAAATCAATGATAATTTTTGAATAATCTGAATAAGGATCTAAATACTTAACGCATTCATCAATTGTTGATTCACCAAAACTCATTATATTCAAATATACTAAATCATTAATAGTTTCAGCATAAGCGGTATATTCAATTGCATTTCTTATAAATGTTAATTCAACTTCTTTTCCACTTCTTAATACCGTTACATCTACTTTAGTACCAGCCTCACCAGTAATTCTATCTTTTATTTCATCAGAAGTAAGATTCTCAACAGTATTTCCATCAACTTTTAAAATAATATCACCAGGCAATAGACCACCTTTTTCAGCTGGGGATTCTTTAAATACACGAGTAATAGTTCCTATATTATCAACATAAGAATATTGGGCACCAATACCAACATAATTTTTATTTATATTAGCAGCAAAGTCTTCTATTTCTTTTTTTGACATATATGAAGAATATTTATCTTCTTCAAAATTAGTCATACCATAGAATGCTTTGTCTTCCATAGTACCTTCTAAATCTTCATAATTATCTTTATATAACCAAACAGAATTAAAATAAGAACTAATCTTATCTAATTTATTAGTTTTAAAAGCCGCAATGCTTTGGCCACGTAATAAACTTGTTGCTGCAAAGCCAATTCCTAAACCTATTATTAAGAAAAGAACACATAGAAGAGAAATTAAAAATTTTCTTCTTCTTTTTGCTCTTAATTCTTCTCTTTCAGATTCAAGTAATACTTTATGAACCTTAACTCTTACTTTCTCTTCTTCCATAATTAATCAAGTAAATAACTATAAGGATACACGTCTCCATAGCCAAAATAATCAGAACCATCCAATCTACAAGGAGCATATCCTCTTCTACTACATAATGAATCAAGTGTATAACTTAAGTTAAAACCTACTCTATATCCTTTATTTAAATAATCAACGATATCCTCGGGATCACCTTCACCAAGATAGAATAACTCAATATGACAATGTGCTCCAGTAGAGTTACCAGAAGAACCAACTTGGCCAATTACTGTTCCAGCTTTTACACTTCCTTCTGCGTGAACTGAACCATCTAACATATGGAAAGCAATTAAGCCATACATATAGCCATTAACAGACATAATCATGCTTAATTGGTTACCACCAGCAGCCATGCCTTTACCTTCAACATAGCCACACCTATTTCCTAAGTTATATCCTCTATCATTAGAGCAGCCATTAACTGAAGCAATAATAACACCATCAGAAGGAGCTAAAATATTAGTTCCATAACTAGCAGCATAGTCAATACCAATATGCATACCACCGCCAAAATCAGCAGGATAATAAGGCATACCAGCAGAAATAACAGAGCTACTTACAGGATGAATAAAGCCATCTCTAACATCCCAAGATAGTAAATCTTCAAGATCAAAAGAGATTTGGCTAATAATCATTTTATGAGATAATGATTCTTCTCTTAATTCTTCTAATTCTTCATTAGTTCTTTCAACAATTTCATTAAAATAAACTTGCATCGTTTCAGCTAATTTCTCATCAGCTTCTAAGTTCTCTTTCTTAGCATCTAATTCAAATTTAGCATTCTTAAATTCTTCTTTATCAGCATTTAATTGATTCAAAATATCAATTAGTTCATTACGGTCAGCTTCTTCTTTAGCGGTAATAGCTTCAACACCATAACTTCTTCTTAGCATATCAGCAAAACCATTAGATCCTAAAATAAAATCTAGGTATGGATTAAAATGCATTGTTGTTTGAGCTGAAGCCATTCTTCTTAAAATACGAACTTTTAATTCTTCAACTTTCTTCTCGTTTTCTTCTATCTTTATTTCTAATTCTTCAATCTTTGCTTCTAGTTCTTCAATTTGAGGAATTAATTCATTAATTTGTTCTCTTAGTCCTGCGATTTGCTCTCCATATTCATTAGCTAGGGCTTGAGCTTCTTCTAAATTTTTACTCTTCTCTTCTATTTCAGCTTCAATTCTTTCTATTTCTGATTCTTGATATTCACTACATTTTTCTTTATCATAAGTTTCTTTGTTTTGGAAATCACAAACACCATTACTATCATCAGCATATATAAAAGTTGAGCTCTTAACAAAGCTAAGAGCACACATTAATATAGATAAAGTAACAATAATGACTTTTTTAGTCATTATCTTGTTCTCCTTAATGATCTAGTTACAGAGAAGTAAGATCCAATAAAGCCTACTACCACTCCTATGCATAATAGTGTACAACTTAAATATAGTAAGAATGGATAAGGTTGTAATAAATCAAATACACCTAGAATAATTCCACCAGAAATATCGAAAGCATATAAATAACCACCAATGATAATTCCAATCGGAATAATAGAACCTAAGATGCCAATGATAACTCCTTCAACAAGGAATGGGGCTCTAATAAAACCATTTTTAGCTCCAACATTTCTCATAATCCATATTTCTGTTTCACGAGCTTCAATAGTAATATGAATAGTATTATAAATTAAATATACTGCTAATAGTGTTAAGCCAAGAACTAAAATACCACCAAAAATTCTAATTTTATTTAAAGCACTGATTAATACATACGTATTTGATCCGCCATCATGTACTGAATCTATACCATTTACTCTTTCAAGGGATACTTTGACACTCTCTAATTTACTTCCATCATCAACACTTACTAAAAATACATCGTGGAATGGATTATCAGATCTATATAATTCATAGAAATCAGACAAATCAGGATATTGATTTACATAGAAAGTAAATTCATCATCTTTTGATTGATAATTAGCTTCTTTTACGCCTTCAATTCTTTCAATAGAAGTTTTAATATTATCTAATTCACTTGAACTAGTAACATCATAAGATACTAATGCACTTAAAGAAATAGATGATTCAACTTCTGTAGTTAATACGTTTAGGTTAACAACAAGTACTAAAAATAATCCTATTAATAATAATGTAATAGTAACTGAAGCGATACTTGATAAAGCCATTGAGAAATGTCTACCAATTCCAATGAAGCCCTCTTTAATATGTCTACCAAATCTTCTAAACATTGTATTCAGCCTCTATCTTCTTAGCACTTTCTTCTTCCTCTTTAATAATTTGCTCTTGACGAGTTAGTTCTAATTGTTGAGTTTCTTCCATTTCAGCCTTAGCAATATCATCAATTGTTGCACCAAAACGGTCATCAACGATATGTCCTTGTTCAATCTTTATTGTACGTTTAGGATGATTTCTAACAACATCTGCATCATGGGTAACAATTAATATAGTAGTACCCTCTTCTTTGTTTATCTTTTCAAATAAAGAAATAATCTCATCCGATGTTGTTGGATCTAAGTTACCAGTAGGTTCATCAGCAATTAAAATCTTTGGTTTATTCGCTATAGCTCTAGCAATGGCAGTACGTTGTTGTTGACCACCTGATATTTTTTTAGCCATTGATGAATATTTATCAGATAAATCTACAAGCTTTAGTACTTCCCTTACTCTTTTTCTAAGTTTAACTTTTGGTGTATCTACTGCTTCTAAGGCAAAAGCAATATTTTCAAAAACAGTCTTCTTTTCAAGAAGTCTATATTCTTGGAATACTACGCCTATTGTTCTTCTATATAGTGGAACCTTAGAATATCTTAGTTTTCCTACATTCACGCCATTTACTTCAACGGTACCTTTTGTAGGAACAACTTCAGTATCTAAAAGTTTAATTAATGTCGATTTACCAGAACCTGTAGTTCCAGTAATATAAACAAATTCACCATCATTAATCTCTAAATTGATATCATGTAAAGCATGTGTGCCATCAGAATATCTATAAGAAACATTTGAAAGTTTAATCATACTTTATAATTATACAATAGTTATATGTTAGATTAAATAAGGAAAAATGGCTATAATTAAGGAGAGGTGATAAATATGAAACTTGTATTAGCTATCGTATCTACTGATGATACTAACTCTGTAATAAAAGCTTTAGCAAAAGAAAGATTCCAAACAACTAAGCTTGCAACTACTGGTGGATTCTTATCTAAAGGAAATTCGACTTTAATCACTGGTTGCGAAGATGAAGATGTTCAAAAGGTAATTGATATTATTGGTACTCAATCTAAGAAACGTACCGAATTAGTACCTGGCACAGGACCATTTGATGCAAACGAATTAATCGCAGCACCAATTGAAGTAACAGTTGGTGGTGCTACAGTATTTGTATTAAATGTTGATCAATTCTATAAAATATAAAAAGTTCTCATAGAGAACTTTTTTTAATCTAATTCAGCTTTTCCCGTATACAACTTATAGTATCTACCTTTTTGTTCCAACAGTTGATTATGATCTCCTCTTTCAACTATTTCACCATGCTCAAGAACAATAATTGCATTTGAATTTCTTACTGTAGATAATCTATGAGCAATTACAAATGTTGTTCTACCCTTCATTAATTCATCCATACCTTTTTCAATTAACTTTTCAGTATGTGTATCGATAGAAGAAGTAGCTTCATCTAATATCATAACAGGTGGATCCATAACAGCGCATCTAGCAATATTTAATAATTGTCTTTGACCTTGTGATAAATTAGATCCATTTGCAGATAATACGGTGTTATATCCATTTGGAAGTCTTGAAATAAATGAATCAGCATTACAACGTTTAGCTGCAGCAATACATTCTTCATCTGTTGCATCTAATCTTCCATATCTAATATTATCCATAACAGTTCCAGAGAATAAATTTGTATCTTGAAGAACCATACCTATAGAACTTCTAAGATCATCTTTTTTAATCTCTTTAATTGGAATGCCATCAAAAGTAATATTACCTTTATCATCATCTATATCATAGAATCTATTTAATAAGTTTGTGATTGTTGTTTTGCCTGCACCAGTAGAGCCTACGAACGCAATCTTTTGTCCTGGTTTAGCATATAATGACACATCTTTTAATATGACTTTATTTGGATTATAAGAGAATGTAACATGGTTTAGTCGAACATCACCTTGAAGTTCTAGATACTTAAACTCATCACCAACAGGAATTTTCCATGCCCAATTATGTACTTTTGAATCATTTGACTCAACCCAATTATCACCATCACGATATGCTCTAACAAGTCTGATTTGGCCTTCATCACTTTCTGGATCAGATTCCATTAAGTTAAATACTCTTTCAGCACCAGCTAAAGACATCATAATGCCATTAAATTGTTGAGATAAGTTAGAAATAGGGCCTGCAAATTGCCTTACATATAATAGGAAAGAGGCTAAAGCACCTATTGATAATTCTTGTTTAATAACCATCCCGCCACCAATAACAGCAACAACAGCATATGTTATATAAGATAAGTTTCCATTAATGGGCATCAACATAGATGCATAAGCATTAGTTCTAACGGCCGCTTCATATAATGAATCATTAAATACCATAAAGCCATCCAATGTAGCCTTTTCATGATTAAATACTTTTATTACTTTTTGTCCTGAGAACATCTCTTGAGTATAACCATTAATATTTGATACTTGTCTTTGTAAATCAGCAAATGTTTTTCTAGACGATTTTGCTAATGCGAATGTTACAACAAGCATAACAGCTAATGCTGCAAGTACTATAAATGTTAGTTTAACATTTAAAGTAAACATTAAAGCAAAACAAGATACCAAAGTAAATACTGTTGTTACTAATGTTGGGAAACCATCAGCTATCATTGGCCTAATAGTATCAATATCATTAGTATAATAATTCATTACTTCGCCATGTGTTCTTCTATCAAAGAATCTTACAGGCATCTTTTCCATTATTCTAAATAAATCTTGTCTCATATCATCTAACATTCCTGTAGAAACAATAGAGATTAATTTTTGGAATACATATGAAGATATTACACCAATAACATATACAACAATCAAAATAGCAATCATATTAACAAAACCGGACAAATCAGGATTTGTTTCGCCAATATGAGGAATAATATGATCATTAATAATAGGTGTGAATAAATAAGAAGATACAACACCAGCTAACGAAGATAATAAGATGAATATTATAGCAAGAATAAATCTTCCCTTATAATGAATTCCAATATAAGAGAATGTTCTTTTAATTGTTCCAAGAACATCGTTTGCTCTAGATGTACGAATGTCTCTATATTTTGTATTAGCCATTATTCAGACACTCCTTCCATCTGTGTATTATAAAGATCACGATACACTTCGTTTCTCTTCATTAATTCATCATGTTTACCAATATCAATAATCTTACCATCATCCATAATGACAATACGATTAGCTTCTTTAACACTAGATACACGTTGAGCAATAATAATTGTTGTCATATTAGATAATTTTTCTTTTAATGCTAATTGGATTCTGTGGTCTGTATCAGTATCTACAGCGCTTGTTGAATCATCTAAAATAATAATCTTCGGTTTCTTTAATAAAGCTCTAGCTATACATAATCTTTGTTTTTGGCCACCTGAAACATTAACTCCACCTTGGCCTAAATCAGTGTTATATTTTTCAGGCATTCTTTCAATAAAATCTTCTGCTTGAGCACATTTACAAGCCTCAACTACTTCTTCATGAGTAGCATTTGGATTACCCCATTTTAAGTTTTCTTCAATTGTTCCTGAAAATAAGGTGTTTTTTTGAAGAACCATAGCTACAGCATCTCTTAATTTGTCCAACTTATATTCTTTTACATTTCTGCCAGAAACATATACTTCGCCAACAGAAGAATCATATAATCTTGGAATCAATTGAACTAAAGTTGTCTTTGAAGAACCTGTTGTCCCCAATATTCCTATTACTTCTCCTGATTCAATCTTTAAGTTTACATCACTTAATACATATTTTTCAGCAGTTTCTGAGTATTTAAATGAAACGTTTTTAAATTCAACGTTTCCATTTTCAACTTCTAAATTTTCATCAGCATCATCATCTTTGATAGATGGTTCTTCATCTAATAATTCGTTTGCTCTATCTACAGATGCAGAAGCCATTGTAACTTGCATAACAACATTTGAGAACATTAATAAAGAGAACATAATAGCTTTTAAATATGCTAAATATGACATAAATTGACCAGTTGTCATACTTCCAGCAATTATGAATTTGCCACCAAACCAAGATACTAAGATCATGCAAGTATACATTACTAGTTCAAAGAATGGTCTATTTAAAATAACTAAGCTTTCAGCAAATCTTTGAGCTTTTGTTACACTTGATGATGATTTATTAAATTTATTTCTCTCAAATTTTTCTCTTACGAAAGTTTTTACTACTCTAATACCATCTATGTTTTCTTCTAAAGTAGCATCCATTTCATCAAATCTTAACATCATTTGACGGAATCTTGGATGAGCTTTCATTACTATTAAATACATACCAAGTCCCAAAACAGGAATGGCAATTGCAAATATTCCCGCAAGCACATTGTTAATTCTAAAAATCATGTATGCTGATATAGCTAAATTGAATGGTGCACGAACAAGCAATCTAATAATTGATACATATGCCATTCTCATCATACGCATATCAGTAGTCACTCTCATTACTACTGTAGGTACTGGAAATTTTTCTATATTAGCAAAATCGTATGTTTGAATCTTTTCAAGAATAGCTTTTCTAATGTTTGTAACAAATCTCGTTGAAGAAATAGATGAGAATAAACCAGACAATGCTCCAGAGATAGCTCCAAAGAAAGCAAGAACTACCATTATTAATCCCATCTTAAAAATATAGTCTACATCTCCGCCTCTTGCTGTAATTCCCTCATCTATTATTAAAGACATTACATAAGGAATTACTGCATCAAATATTACTTCAATAATTGTAAAAACTGGACCGAGTATTGCGGCCCACCAACCATCTTGAGTATATTTTCTTAATAATCTAAACATCTATTCAATTATAACTCAATTAGAACATGAAAAAAGGTTCGTTTTCAGAACCTTTTTTATTGTATTAGCAATTTTTCATTACTCTCATGAAGAATTCTACAGCATGATGAATTGTTTCTATTCTAATATGTTCATCATTTCCGTGAATTGTTTTTCTTTCTTCAGCAGTTAAATCCATTGCTGAGAAACGATATACACGATCTGAAATTTCAGAGTAATGTCTTGAATCAGAACATTGAACCATTAAGTATGGTGCAACAACGCATCCTCTCCAAGTATCTTCAACAGCTTCTTTAATCCATTTATAACCATTAACATCAATTCTTGATACTCTACTTGGATTTTCACCTTCTAGAACTGATACTTTAACATCTGGATTTTTAACAACTGAGTTTATATATTCAACTGCACTTTCAATTGTGTCACTTGGATTTAATCTTAAGTTAGCAACCATTGAAGCAGTTGGTGGAACAACGTTTGGCGCAAGTGAACCTTCCATTTGAGTAAATGCTGAAGTAGTTCTTACTAGCGCATTTAATTCACCACCAGATTTTTTACAGATAATATCTAACACTGGTTTAAATAACCATAGGTTAGCAAATATCATTTTATATAAAGTAGTTGATCTTCTGCCTAATGTATCAAACATTAATGCGGCAGGACCTTCAAGATGCATTTTGAATGGATGATCTTCAACAGCTGCACATGCTCTAGATAAAATACCTACTGGAGTATGAGGAGCTGGTGCACTTGCGTGTCCACCAGAAGATTTAACATCATATTTAAGATTTAATAATCCTTTTTCAGCTATACCGATTAAGCCACATTCTTCTTTAACGCCAGGGAAAATATCTTTTACTACAGCACCACCTTCATCAATAACCATTGATAAATTAATGTTGTTTTTCTTGAAATAATCGACAATCATTTGAGCGCCTGGACCAGATACTTCTTCACCACCAGAGAAAGCAAAGTATACATCACTATCAGGTTTAAAGCCTTGTTTAATTAAGTTTTCAGCAGCAGACATAATACCATTAAATGTTACTTTAGTATCAAGTGTTCCTCTTCCCCACATAACACCATCTTCAATTAGTGCTTTAAATGCAGGTTTAGTCCACTCATCTTCAACAACTGGAACTACATCAAAGTGAGCCATAAATACAGCAGCATCACCTTTTACTTTACCTTTCCAATGGAACAATAATGCTCTATCACCTTTAAATTTCTTTAAAGTTAAAGTTTTGCAAACATTAGGATAAAGTTTTGGAAGAAGTGCAATTAACTTCTTGAATTCTTTATTATCCTCTTTTGAATGATCGTAATAAGATACTGTTTTACACTTTACAAGTTCAGCTAATGATTTAACAGCAGCTTTTTCATCAAATTTTATCTTTTCATATTTTCTTGGAGCTTCTTCAATAGGATTAAAATTCTTAGTTCTAATAAATACTATAGCTGCAAGAATTAATATAATAGCAAGAATAACCAACAAAATCATACTAATTTAGTTTTCCTTTCTTATATAAGATTCTAGCAAGGCCCATAGCTAGACCAGCTAATACTGGTAGTACTACTGGATATATTCCGGCTAATACTGGGAATGCAATAAATAATGCTGCGCCTAATAATATAATAGGAACACCAACTTTTGGATCCTTCATTAAATATGCAACCATTAAACCACCAAATAAAGATGGAACAACGTTATTAAATGCAGGAGTTAAAACAGGATTAGAGAAAATTGGAGATAGAGGTACCATTAATACAACAAATATAATAATGATAACAACTGTAACAATCGAAGAAATAGCAATTGCTATTGTTGAGATACAGTCTCCTTCTTCTGTTCCTTGCTTTACATTTGCTTGATCCATTGCTTGAATAGCTACTGGAACTTTTAAGTTAGACATATTGCCTGTAATAAAACCTAAATAAGATCCGCCAGCACCAAGCATAGGCATGTAAGTGAATGCTTCAATAAATCCTGTTGCCCAATAAATTGGAACAACACCGATTGCAGCATTTAATAATTCAGATGGATTTGGCCATGCATTAAAATAAATAGCAGCACCAATTGGAAATAAGATAATGAATAAATAAGCAAAGAAGAACCAACGTTTACCAGTTCTATGAATGTCTTCTTCGTATTCGCTTAATATAATTTTTTCTTTAGACATTTTTCATTACCTCCTTACGCTAACCATATTGATAGTGGAATGGCAGCAGCCATTGATACTATCATACAAATTGGAAGTGCATAGTCATTAATCCACTTCAATTTGAACTTTCCTCTTAAGAAACCACATAAACCCATAACAATAGCAGATACAAGTAACACTAAAGCTTGTACTCTACCTGCTGCATTTACTGTTACACCAGATAAACCTTGTCCAACAAATGTTGCAATCAATCCATAGAATAAAGCATTAGAGAAATGTTCTCCCCACTTTTTATCTTTCATACCAACACTTGATAAACCGCTAACAGTCTTTTTGCAGAATGCAGGAATCAATATAAGACCAGTAATAATGCCAATAGTCATAGTAAATGCAATTGTTGTAAATTGTTGAGCAGTTAATGAACTTGCTCCTAAAGTTAAACCCATTGCACCTGCTGCAGTATTAGCTGCAGATAATTCATATACAATTGAACCAACAACTGATAATCTTAGCCAAGGTAGTGGTATACCTAATGTTGGTGCTAAAGTAATAATACCAATGCCAATACCAATTGCTGGAGCAATAGTAAAGACAATTGATGATTTAGCAATTTCTTTTAATTTTTCTTTAGAAATTCCTAGTTCTAAAGAGTGTTTCCAAGCCTTTTTTAAGAATACTGCAGATTGAACTATTACAACTACTATGCATAAACCTGCAAGTATATATAAGACTGGATGATTAACATTAAATCCCATATGTTAATTCCCCCTTAATAATAATTATCTTTATTTTATTAAATTAGCATTCCTTAAGCAATTAAAAAGGTCTTATTTAAGACCTTTTTACTATTATTTTTAATAAGAATTATAATTCGGCACTGTATTCAGAAACATTTAATACTGTATCACCATCAATTTGAGCTGCACATGGCTTTGAGAATTTAACATGTACCTTATTACCGGTAAACACATGCACCATGTCAGTTTTTTCAACATGTTTTCCTTCAAAGATTGATGGGAATGCTATTAATGATTTTAACTTTGACTTACATGCATATACAACCACCGTTAATTTGTCTGAATTACGATCTTGGTCAGGTGCAATCATCATACCACCACCATAATATCTACCCTTCATTGTAGGAGCAAGCCATACATTATCAAATTCATAATGTTGTCCATCAATTTCGATGTCTGCATGTCTAGGTTTAAAGAACATCAATAACCCTTTAATAGCTATGCCTGTATAGTTAATTTTCTTGTTAGGAGTTTTAGCTTTAATCCTATCAGCCTCTTCACAACAATATCCATCAATGCCAAATCCCATATTGTTAATAAATCTTCTTTCAATACCATTTACTTTTACGATAGGTAGATTCTTTAAATATGGATTTAATAACACTATTCTATCTAAAGGCTGGTTAATATCATTCATGAAATCATTGCCAGTACCATTAGCTAATAAATAAATATTGTTTTTAATTTGGTAGTCTTCTAATTCAAATAGTAAATGAGAGATAGTTCCATCACCGCCAATTAAGACAACTTCATCTTCTTTGTTTAAACTATCAAAGAATTTCTTATAGTCTAAGCCAACTACTGATTTTAGATCTACACCTTCAATTCTAGGTGCAATACCATTGTTTGCTAAAGGATTGTATAAATAGTATTTCATAATATTCCTCCCTATCCTAATATTAGTCCTATTACTATTAATAACTCACCAATTGAGTAAGTTAACATAACTAAGAAATGTGTTTTTAATAAACAATCTTTTTTAAATCTAACAAAGAACAATGAACAGTCAGAGATAAAGAACAAGATTGCACCAATAGCAGTAATAATACTTGCTAGTTCTATATTACTTAAAAATCTAAAAATTGCAAAGCAGTTCATTGCTCCATTTATTAATAAATATAAATACATTGGATAAAATATAGCTTTTGGCAAATGTGGTTTAAGATTCTTAAATATAATTGAAACAACAATAAAGAAGAATATTCCAAGAGCAACTATTATGCCAACATTAATATTGGCAAATACAATATTAGGAATATAACTTAAGATAAAGAAGAAATGGCTAATCATAAATGCTACGCCACCAACAGCAAACCATTTTACTCCTTTTAATATTAAGAACATATCGCCTATCCAACTAAAGATTAAAGCTAATACTACAGTTGGAACAATTTTATCTACGCTATATACGTAAAAGCCTAATAACGATAACAAGATAAAAGGTTTAGTCTTATCTCTTAAAGGCTTGTTTTGTTTTAATGATGCATATAAATGAATACCTGTCGTAATAACAAATATTACTAACATCGCATATTTCATAGTACTATTTTATCAATAAATATAATAAAACCGCCATAATAATTGGCGGTTTATATATGGAATGTTATTTCACCAGAATCTATATTTTTTTCCTTATTATTAACGCTAATTTTTAAGGAATAGTCATTATTTATTCCGTGGATTTGAACTAATTCGTTTATATTGTTTATTGAAGCATAAGCTTGTTTTCCTTTTAGATAATCATGACTATATATATAAGGATAGAAATCGTGCCCTTTTAATAGACTTTCTAGATTATCTATTAATCTTCCATAAACAACTTCTTTAAAGCTATTAATGTCTATTTCCCTATTAATAATATTTAATATGGAAATAGGCTTCGTTAAATAATCGCCAACAAACTCCTTCTGGTTTACATTAATACCTACCCCTACTATTAAACATTCAACTTCATCTCTTGTTACTGCTTCAAGCAGTATTCCAGATATTTTATTAGAGCCTACATAAACATCGTTTGGCCATTTAATAGATACATCTTTAATATCCATTTCTTCTAGAATCTCAACAATAGTTAATGCAGAAATAATAGAAATTTCTTTAAAATGTTTTATTAGTTCTTTATCCAAAATTAAAAGTGAAAACAGTAAGTTTTTACCATTTTCACTTTTCCATTGTCGATTATTTCTTCCTCTACCATTTGTTTGATTATCACTGCTTACAAAAGTATAATTATCTAATTCTTTATAATTTGATTTTATATAAGCATTTGTAGAATCAACAGATGATAGATGAATCTTTTTCATTAAGCAAATATAGTTAGTAAGATGCCTGCAGCGATGGCAGAACCAATAACACCTGCAACGTTAGGTCCCATAGCATGCATTAATAAGAAGTTTGATGGATCTTCTCTTTGGCCTTCTTTTTGAACAACTCTTGCAGCCATTGGAACAGCTGATACACCAGCAGCACCAATCATTGGGTTTACTTTGCCATGGCTTAACACGCACATTACCTTTCCACCTAAGATACCAAATATTGCAGCTACGATGAATGCTGTAATACCTAATGCGAAAATCTTTAATGTAGATAATGTTAAGAATGTTGAACCATTAGCTGTAGCGCCAACAGATAATCCTAAACAAATTGTACAAATATATAATAGTGCGTTAGCAGTAGTTGAAGCTAAATTAGGAACTACTCCTGATTCTTTAATTAAATTACCTAGCATTAAGCAACCAATTAAAGGTGTAGCACTTGGAACAATAATTGAAACGATTAAAGTAACAATGATTGGGAATAAGATTTTCTCTTTCTTTGATACTTCTCTTAATTGTTCCATCTTAATTAGTCTTTCCTTCTTAGTAGTAAATAATCTAATTACTGGAGGGAAAATAATTGGAACTAGTGCCATGTAAGAATATGCAGCTAGAGCAATTGGAGCAAGTAAATCCTTACTTGTAGGATCTGTAGATAATGATAACAACCTATTTGAAGTTAAGATTGCGGTTGGACCGTCAGCTCCACCGATAATACCAATAGAACCCGCTTCATAGAAATTAAAGCCTAAGAATAGAGCTAAGAAGAATGCTACGAAAATACCGATTTGTGCAGCAGCACCTAATAACATAGTTTTCTTATTAGCAATTAATGGTCCAAAGTCAGTTGTTGCACCAATGCCTAAGAAAATAAGACATGGATATAATTCACATTCAACGCCAACATGAAGCCATCCTAATAATCCTCTAGAAACAACTTCGCCTGCTTCGTTATAAGTGATATATATTTCAGGGAATAAATTAACAAGTATTATTCCGAATGAAATAGGAATAAGTAAATAAGGTTCAAAATCTTTCTTAATTGCTAGATATAGGAATACTAATCCAACAACAACCATTAGTAGGTTCATCCAACCAGTATCTTTAAAGAAATTTGCGATACCTGTTGAATTAAAGAATTGAATTAAAAATTCTTTAATATTCATAGAATTAACCTAGTACTACTAGTACGTCCTTATTATTTACTGATGCACCCTTAGTTACTTTGATTTCAACAACTTTTCCATCAAATTGAGATTGAATTTCGTTCTCAAGTTTCATAGCTTCAATAATAGCTACTGTTTGACCTTTTTTAACAACATCACCAACATTAACTTTTACATCAACTACTTTACCAGCAATTGGAGCTAATATTGTGTTTGCACCAGCACTTACTGGAGCACTTGTTGCTGGAGCAGCTTCTGCTTTGATAGTTTCTTTTCTTTCTTCAACTGCTTCAAGTTCTACTTCATATACTTTTCCATTTACTTTTACTTTATATACTTTCATAATTATTTAACCTCTCTTACACTAACTACTTGAATATTCTTTTTTGTTTCGTTTCTATAATCAATAGAAGCTATTAAGCTTGCTATAACCGCATCTTCATCATTAACATTTAATGGATTTGCTACTGTATTTGTATTTGATACAACTACATTTTCTTTCGCTTCTGTTTCTTTTCCTGCTAATTTAGTAATTAAATCAGTTAAGAAGATAATTAGAAGCAATATAGCGAATACCATTACTATTGCTAGAAGAGCAATTACTGCACCATCTTTATAGTTTGCATATTGCATTCCGTCTACTAGATAACTTTTCATGCCTTACTCTCCTAAATATACATTTCAAATTCTTCAACTTCATTTGCGCTTTGAGGATTGTATTTCTTTTGTAAGAATTCAGTCGCAACTTGTTCAAATAAAGCTAGAGACAATACATCTTCATCGCTTCTTGCGATATCCTTATATTTCTCTTTTAGTTTTTCAAATTCAGGTTCAAGAAGATCAGCTGGACGACAAGTAATTACTTCATCGTCACCAATTATCTTTTTCTTGATAGCTTCATCTACTGGTGCTGGAGCTTTTCCATATTTACCATGTAGATAGTCCTTTATTTCTTTAGCTACCATCTTATATCTTTCGCCAGAAATAATATTTAACACTGCTTGAGTTCCAACCATTTGTGATAATGGTGTAACAAGTGGTGGATAACCCATTTCTTTTCTAACATTAGGTACTTCTTTTAATACTTCATCAAATTTATCAGCAGCACCTTGATCAGTTAATTGCTTTAATAAATTTGATAACATTCCACCAGGTACTTGATAAGTTAAGATATTAGGGTTAACTTGGAATGATTTAGGATTTAATAGACCATTCTTTAAGTACTTAGCTACAATATTACTCATAATTGGCTCAGCCTTATGAAGCGCATCTACATTTAGCTTAGGATCATATTCAGTTCCTTTTAAAGCTGTATTCATAGCTTGAGTAGATGGTTGAGCTGTTCCATTTGATAGAGGTGATAATGATGTATCAATGATATCTACACCAGCTTTAATTGCTGCCATATAAGTCATTTCACATATACCGCCTGTGCAATGTGAGTGAAGCTCAATTGGAATCTTAACACCTTTCTTTAATGCTCCTATTAATTTAGTAGCATCTTCAGGAGTAAGAACTCCAGCCATATCTTTAATACAAATTGAATCAGCACCCATTGTTTCGATTTCTTTTGCAAGATTTACATAATAATCGATAGTGTGTACTGGAGATGTTGTATAAGATAATGCGATTTGGCATTCTCCCCCATATTTCTTAGTAGAAGTAACTGCTGCTTTTAAATTTCTTACATCATTTAAAGCATCAAATACTCTAATAATATCGATACCATTTTCAATTGATTTCTTACAGAACATATCAACAACATCGTCTGAATAATGTCTGTAACCTAAGATGTTTTGACCACGGAATAACATTTGAAGTTTAGTTTTCTTACAAACTGCTCTTACTTGTCTTAATCTTTCCCATGGATCTTCGTTTAGGAAACGCATACATGAATCAAATGTAGCGCCACCCCATACTTCTATTGCGTAATAGCCAGCATTATCAAGTTCTTTACAAATTGATAACACTTCTTCAGTATTCATTCTAGTTGCGAATAATGATTGATGACCATCACGAACAGATGTTTCAACTATTCTTACCATATGATTTCCTTTCTAAAAGATAAAATAAAGGCCACAAAAAGTGACCTTTAAAAATTATAGTTTTGGACCAGCATTGACTAATGCTTTACCAGCTTCATTGCTTTCATATTTCTTGAAGTTCTTAATAAATCTAGAAGCTAAATCTTTTGCTTTTGTATCCCATTCAGCTGGATTAGCATAAGTGTTTCTAGGATCTAAGATGTTTGTATCTACACCTTCAAGAGAAGTTGGAACTTCAAAATCGAAATAAGGAATCTTCTTAGTTTCGCTAGAATTAATAGCACCAGATAAAATACCATCAATGATACCACGAGTATCTTTAATAGAAATTCTCTTACCAGTTCCGTTCCATCCAGTATTTACTAGATATGCTTTAGCACCAGATTTTTGCATCTTCTTTACTAATTCTTCAGCATATTTAGTTGGATGTAATTCTAAGAATGCTTGTCCGAAGCATGCAGAGAATGTTGGAGTTGGTTCTGTAATACCTCTTTCAGTTCCTGCTAATTTAGCAGTAAATCCTGATAAGAAGTAATATTGAGTTTGTTCAGGAGTTAAGATTGATACTGGAGGAAGTACTCCGAATGCATCAGCAGATAAGAAGATAACATTCTTTGCAGCTGGAGCACTAGATACAGGAGTAACAATCTTTTCAATATGATTAATAGGATAAGAAACACGTGTATTTTCAGTTACTGATTTATCAGCAAAATCAATCTTGCCATTTGCATCAACAGTAACATTTTCTAATAATGCGTTTCTTCTAATTGCGTTATAAATATCTGGTTCTGATTCTTTATCTAGGTTAATAACTTTAGCATAGCATCCACCTTCAAAGTTAAATACACCTTGATCATCCCATCCGTGTTCATCATCACCAATTAATAAACGTTTTGGATCAGTAGATAATGTAGTTTTACCAGTTCCTGATAAGCCAAAGAAGATAGCAGTATTTTCTTTGTTCATATCAGTATTAGCTGAACAGTGCATAGAAGCAATACCTTTTAATGGAAGATAGTAGTTCATCATAGAGAACATACCTTTCTTCATTTCGCCACCATACCAAGTGTTAATAATAACTTGTTCACGAGAAGTAATATTGAATGCTACGCATGTTTCAGAATTTAAACCTAATTCTTTATAATTTTCAACTTTTGCTTTTGAAGCATTATAAACTACAAAATCAGGTTCGAAGTTTTCTAATTCTTCATCAGTTGGCTTAATAAACATGTTCTTAACAAAGTGAGCTTGCCAAGCAACTTCCATGATAAATCTAACAGCCATTCTTGTATCTTTGTTAGCACCACAGAATGCATCAACAACATATAATTTCTTGTTGCATAATTCTTTCTTTGCTAATTCTTTAACATTATTCCAAACATCTTCGTTCATTGGATGGTTATCGTTAGGATAATCAGGAGTAGTCCACCATACAGTATCCTTTGAGTTTGCATCCATTACAATATATTTATCTTTAGGAGAACGACCAGTATAAACACCGGTCATAACATTGATAGCATCAAGTTCAGTGTTTACTCCTTTATCGTATCCTTCTAAAGCTGGGTTCATTTCTTCATCATGAAGGAACTCATAAGAAGGGTTATGGATTATCTCTGTAGCACCAGTGATTCCATAAATACTTAAATCAACATTTTTCATAATACTTTTCCCTCTTTCTAAACTCCATTTGGGACTTGTGATATTTTTCCCAAATTCAAGTCTCATTATATTACAATTCTCTTTTCATTTATATGGATTTTTCATGATTATTATTAACTTTTAAAAATAATATTTTTTTATTGAAAATAATATTAATATTTTCATTTGTTCTAAAAAATTATTTTTTAACAAGTTAAAAAGACATAATAAAAGCTCTTCTTTCGAAGAGCTTTGATTGAATTATACTAATTCTATAATTGATATAGTAAATAGTGTAATAATCAGTATATCTGGTGTGGTTTTATTCGTTATTTTATCCAAATTATACACATTATATACATTTACCAAAACTTTTTTAGTCATTTTTTAGTCAAATTATAACAACATAAAATATATGCTATTCCCATTCTATTTGAATGTTTCTACTATTCAACGCCTGTCTTTGGTGAATGATAATCTTCTGGCTCACTAAAAGGTTCTGTAGTTGTATCCTTGTATGTTAAAGCATAACTTGATAATTTATTAGATAGGATAGTAACTGTTTTATTGTCACTATCATATACAGCGCCCAAAATAGTGAACACTCCATTATGATTTCTCTAATAAAAAGTACTTTTCCTTTATAATATTGATTATTTAATTTCAATCTTACCTTGGCAAATGAATTTACCGGATTTTCTATCAAATAAAATAGCGTTATTTCCTTTAAATCCAACATTTACCTCGTCACCTAGATTGTAAACAACTCCACCAAACATAACGCTAGTTAATAGATAATTGCCAATGGCAATTCTTACAGTTGTTTCCATACCAGTAGGCATTGAAGAATATACTTCACCTGCTAATTTTTCATCTTTTCCAACTTCAATAAATTCAGGTCTAATTCCAATTACGAAGTCTTCATTAGATAATTGAATTTCATCATCATAATCTTCTTCTTCATCAATTTGAGCAATATGATATTTGAAATTAGTTTCTTTATTTGTTTTTTCTACAAAACCTTTAGTATTTAGTTTTTCATGATACAATGCATTTTCTTTGGCAATAGCATCATCAAGTTGTTTATGCCAATCATCAATGTTAATTTCTTCATTTGGTTTAAATACAACTTTCTTTCCATCAAAGATACTTAATTCAATATTTTTACCAGATTGGCTACCTTTAGCATCAATAAAATTAATTGCTGGATTACCTACGAAATCTGCAACAAATAAATTATTTGGTCTATTATAAACATCTAATGGAGCATCGTATTGTTGTAATAAACCATTATCTATTAAACAAATTCTTGTAGCTAATGTCATGGCTTCCATTTGATCATGTGTTACATATACAAATGTCGAACCAGTTTCTAAATGTAAACGTTGAAGTTCAGATCTCATTTCAAGTCTTAGTTTTGCATCTAAGTTTGAAAGTGGCTCATCCATAAATAATACTGTTGGCTCAGGTGCTAATGTTCTTGCAATAGCAACTCTTTGTTGTTGACCACCTGATAATTCAGCTGGATACCTATCCATAAACATGCCGATTTTTACAATTCGAGAAACTCTTCTTACAGATAAATCTATCTCTTCTTTAGATAGTTTTCTAACTTCTTTAACAACGCTTCCGTTTTGTGTTGCTTGGAAATTATCGTCTATTGAATATCCTTTAGATTTTGCAGTTTCATTGGCACTGTCTATTACTTTTTGAAGCTCTGTAATATGTTTATTAGCTTCACTTTGAATATCAGAACTATTTTCTAATTTATAACTCAATATTTTTTTAGCAGAATATTGAGATATTTCATAACGATCAATTAGTTTGATCATTGCTTTATTAGAATCTATTTTTCCTTTTTTATCAACACATTCATTAATAGTTTTTACAATATCACTTGCTTTATTTAATGCATTAATCATAGCTGTAGCTGCTTTAGCATCACTATATACCACAGGTAGTTCTTCTTTAATATTTGTTAAACCAAAAGAAATATTTTCATAAACTGTCATATTTGGCCATAATGCATAGTTTTGGAATAAGAATCCAACTTTACGTTTATTAGCTGGAATATTAATTCCTTCTTCTGAGTCATAAACTACTCTATCGCCTATTGTAATCTTTCCACTTGTTGGAGTTTCAAGACCTGCAATCATTCTTAATGTAGTAGTTTTACCACAGCCTGAAGGTCCTAATAATGTAACAAATGCGTTATCATCGATTGTTAAATTTAAATCATCTACTGCATAAAATTTATCCCATCTTTTAGTTACGTGTTCTAATTTGATTACTGGCATTTTTTTATCCTCCGATTCCTTCATCTAGGCTAGCGCCTGTTATCTTATTAACTAAGAAATTACTTATTAAAATTGTTATGATTAAGATTAAGTTGATACCACTTGAGAATGCATATAATCCCATTTCATCAAAATAATCTAATGTCGTTGATAAGATAAATCCTTGCACACATATCAACATGAATAATGATAATTCTCTTAAACATGTCATGAATGGTAATAAGAATCCAGATACAATTGATGTTTTTTGTATTGGAATAATAATTCTTGTCATTCTTTTTATCCAAGGTACATCTTGAATAATCGCAGACTCTTCAATTTCATTTGATAATTGCAACATAGAATTTAATGAGCTTCTAGATGCAAATGGAATATATTTAACAGTACCAACAATTATTAATGCGGTATATGTATTAAATAAATTAATTTTGCCTGAAGAGAATAAGATGAAATATGCAGCACCTACTGCAACTGATGGCATTAAGTATGGTAAGAATGCCATTGAGTTAACATAGCCTGCAAGTTTTCCTCTTCTATCTTTACTTACAGCATAACCAATTAATGTTCCGATAATACCTGCGGTTAAACAACATACAATCGCAACAGTAATTGTTCCTTTAAATGCTGTCCATATTGTCTTATTGTATAAAATACCAAATTGTCCATACATACCATTCTCGGTAATGTTTTCACTTGTTATCCACCACTTGGTAGTAAGGTTTCTAGTGTCACCTGTATATAAGAATGAATAATCACCAGGATTTGGTAAGAATGTTTCAAACGCAAAAGATATAATTGGGAAAATTGATGTGAAGAATGTAATTACAACAAATACAGCTGCAATAACATATTTGCCAACTTTTCCTAAATTAACTTTTGATATTTGTCCTGACTTACCAGTTACAGTTGTGTATGATTTACGTGAATGTAATGATCTTTGATTTAAATACATTATGGCAACACCAAATAACATCATAATAATTGCGATGATTGATGCTTCACCTGTATATTTATCATTCATTGAAACATATTTTGTAGCAAGTGTACTTAAATTTAAATAATGTGGTACTGGATAAGAACCAATTGTACTTCCTGTAACTAATAATACTGTTGAAAGTATTGCAGGTTTAACCATAGGAATAGTAACTCTAGCAAATATTTTCCAACGTGGTGTATCTAAAATAGTTGCTGCTTCTTCTAAATTGGCATCCATATTTTTGAAAATGCCACCTATTAAAATATATGCAAATGGTGCATAGTGCATGCCTAATACGATAATACATGGGAATAAACCAACGCACCACCATGCAGGCATATGAATATTAAATAGTGAAGCAAGTAAACCATCTGCGGTTCCAGTTATCGCATTAGAATTAAAAAGATTTTGCCATACAACAGCCAAAGTCCATTGAGGCATTATGTATGGAAAAATAAATATAGAACTTAAATATTTTTTAAAAACTAAATTAGTTCTTGTAACTAGATATGCAAAAATACCACCAAAAAGAATTGCAAAACTACAAGAACCAATAGCAAGAATTGTCGTATTTAATAGTGGTGTCCATAGATTTGTTTTAGCTAGTTTACTAGTAAACAAATCAATATAGTTCATAAATGAATAACCACTTACTTTTCCTGTTAAATATTGATCAATTGTTCCAGGATGAATTTTGATTGTGTCTTCAATTATTGCGATTATTGGAGATAATGTTGTAAAAGTAACTAAAATTCCTGTAAGAATTAAAATTACATTTTGAGGTTTGCTTAGATATGTTTTTATACTATTTAATTTAATTTTTGTCTTCTTTGACATATTTATACCTCTTAAAATTTTAAAGAGCCTTCGTAGATAATACTACGAAGGCACTATCGCTTTTTAAAATAATTAAATTTTAATAATTAGATTATTCAGCTGTGTACTTGTCTAGCATTTCAATCCAAGAACCAACTGTGAATGCTACAGAAGCACAATATTTAGGATCTTCAACAACTAGCTTACCAGTAGTAGTCCACCAGTCATAGCCTTTATCCATTGTTGTTTCACAAGCAACTGTTGATGATTCACCAGTTGAGTGATGGAATTTTTCTTCAGTACCTGCAGCAACAACTGGGTTTGAAGAATAACCACCAATATCCTTACCCCAAGCAGAGAATCCATCTACTGTTTCAGTCATATAAGCGATGAATGCACATGCTGTCCAAGGAAGTGGTGAGTTGTCAGTTACGAATAAGTAATGGCAGTAAGCATATCCACCCATACCTTCATAACCATCTTGATATGCAGCAACTTTAATGTTGTTAACTGATACTTCGTCTGTTTCTTCAACTGAACGAACTTTTGAGTAAACTAATAGACCAAATTGGTCTACTGCAGATTTAGTAACTAAAGTATTGCAGATAGGACCATCATCAGTTACAGCATTATAGCTGTTAACCCATAATTTAATCCATGCTAAAGCGTATTTACCATTTTCGCCTAAGCCTAAGTCAGTTGCATCAACAGCTACAGCGTCAATAGTAGTTTTGAAATATGCTTGCTTGTCAGCAGGAAGCTTGTCATAAGCTTCTTTTAACATAGTTGCATATTCATCTTTTGTTAACATGTATAAGAAGTTCTTACCAACGATTTCTGAGTTGATATCCATGAATAATCCATGTTCACCTTCAGCAACGAAATCCCAACAGTTAGTGTAAGTCTTGTTTGGATTTACGCAGTTGTACTCGAATATCTTATTTAAAGTTTGTAATGGAAGATATCCAGTGTAATCAGCAGCAGTAGTGTTATTTGCTTCTGCCCATTCTTTTGGAATGAATGTATCTAAGACACCAGTTTGAACCATCTTAGATTCGATTTGGTTACCATCTTGGATTAATGTCATAGCAAATGTACCAGTTTCTTTAAGACCATCAGCTGTTAATTGTTCGAAGATCTTATTGTTCTTTGGTTGTTGCCATTCAAAATCCATAGAGTAACTAGAATCGATTGACTTTAAGTAATCAATGAATAAAGGAAGAGCTGTCTTACCACGTGATGAGTTACCAACGCCATAGAAAGTTTTACCATTAGATTCTTCGATTGCTTTCTTTGCAAGTTCTTCAAGAGTCATGCCTTCTGCTTCAGCAATAATCTTTTGAACTTCAGATAAATTTTCTTCAACTGGTGTATCATTTGGTGTATCATTGTTAGAGCATCCAGCTAAAGCAGTTAATGCTAATAATGCTGTTAGCATAACCATTAGAAGTTTCTTCATAATATTATCCCCTTTTCTTTGCTTTGTAAGCGATTTCATTATACATATATATATATATATATGTCAATAGACTATTAATGGAACTTGTTACTTTTCACCCTTATCCTTACAATTTGTATTAATTACTATGACTATTAGTAATATTTTAATAATCCTAACTAATAAAATAACCAAACAATATAGTTTCTCCTCTAGCTTTCTTAATAATAAGAATTAAAATGTCCGTTAAATTGTTATTTAATGGACATCACTTAAATCAATATAAGTATGGGTGTGAATACCACTGTAACTTGTTTTCTTTTAAAAACCAGGTGTATGATGAACCTGGTTTTTTCTTTTTATTAAAAATATAATCATTTGTTAAATTATTGCCTTTATCCTTTGCACTAGTATCCCATTATTCTATCTACTAATAAATGATAATCCCCATTTTGACCCTTAGCTTTAATAAACCTGAGTGCATCAGATTCTAGATCAAACACTTTAACTAGAACATCATCACAATCTTGAACTAGATATTTATTCATCATCAGGCGGTACCTCCTCGGTTGCAATGTCTTCAAACTTTTCTGCAACACTTGGTGCATTGTGGGTTAGCTTTTTGATAGATAAATCCTGAGCTTTATTGTTTGCTAGTCTTAGATTATTCTCACTTGATAGAAGAGAATCTTTAATCTTTTGAAGATGATCAATTGACTTATCGATTTCTTCAATTGCTTTCTTGAACTTATCTGAAGCTAACTTATAATTTCTACCAAACGTATCTCTAAAGTTATTCATATTCTCTTCAAAGTGAGCAATATCTAAATTTTGGTTTTGCGCAATTACAAGTTGTTTCTTATAATCTAATGACTTATAGGCTGCGTTTCTTAGTAGAGTAATAAGTGGAATTAAGAATTGAGGTCTTACTATATACATCTTTGGATATTGATGTGATACATCAAGAATGCCATCATCATACAAGTCGTTATCTTGTTCAAGCATTGTTACTAGAACAGCGTATTCACAGTTCTTCTCTGTTCTATCTTTATCCAATTCTTTAAAGAAATCTTGATTCTTATGCTTGTGTTCGGTTTCGTCAGCTTCGTTCTTACATTCAATCATGATGCTAATGAATTCAGTATTTTCTTCATCATAATCTCTGAAGATGAAGTCTCCTTTTGAACCAGTTTCCTTTGAAACATCGTTATCTTTTTCAAAGAAAGCATTAGTGAATACTGAACGAAGTGTCTTGTCATATTGATTACTACAATAATGTTCAAGATCTTCGCCAATTGCTTTAGTAGATTGTTTAGCTTTGAAGTTTTTATAGAAATCAACTTCATCTTGCTTGGTTTTTAGCTGTGCTTCATATGAAGATTTAATACTGTTTTCTTTGTTTCTATAATCTTCATTTAGTGAATTGATTTTAGCGTTTAGATTAGCTACTTGTTCTTTACTTTTATTTTCAAGTTCGCTGATGACAAGTGCTTTCTCAGAGTCTTTTTCTTTTAATTTCACTTGTAAATCAATTACTTCTTTTTCTTTATCAGATAGTTTTAATTGATTTTCAGCATTAACCTTATCTAGATAAGCCTTGAACTTTTCGTTGTTAGTGTTTAACTCGTTTTCAAGTTTAAAGATTTGTTGCTTATAGCTTTCCGTAGCTTCATTGATAGCAAGCTCCTTAGCTGATTCGCTATTACTTAGTTGATTCTGCAAATCACTAATTTGCTTATCTTTTTCGTTTAAAGCATCTTGATGTTCACTTTTCTTTTTTGTGAACTCAACATTTGCTTTAGCTCTTAACTCTTCATACTTCTTATCTAATTCGTTAATTTTAGCGTCTTTTTCTGCTAATTTATCCTTCATAGAAGACTCAGTTTGAGTTTGAGCAAGCTTAATGGCGTCTTGTTTTTCTTTAGCCATTAATTCTTCTCTTTTAGAGATTTCTTTATTAAATTCAGCATCTCTAACTTGGCTGACGATTGAATCATATGTAGACTCATCGATTTGAATTGCTGTGCCACAATTTGGGCACTTAATTTCGTTTTTAGTCATAAATTTTTACTCCTTTTTCATTGTTTTGATCATTAATGAAATCTTTAATTTCTTCATCGATATCAATTAATTCTCTAAAGTGAATAATCACTGTTGCAGTTTTATCTAGACCTTGCAAATCTGCGATATTCCATGCGATTTGTAAGATTCTATATAAAGATGAAGTTTGAGGAAGTGTTATAGGACTAAACATTTCATCATCTCTATAACACTCCATCATTTTATTTGTGGTTGTATAGAAGACAGCTAAGAAACTATCTTCTCTTTTGCCATCGTAGTGAAGTCACAATTCACAATCGGTGTTACGATTAATAGAACAATCGTTAAGTTCATCTTGAATTAAGTACATATTTTCTCCTTCTTTAAATTAAATTGTTGGTTTTCTTCAGCCATTATTACAGCCATATCTTCTACATATTTAATTAGTCTTCGAAACTCTTCGTCTACTTCAGAAGCATTTTCAATTCTTTTTAACTCAAGAAGAATTTCTTCCATTTGAGTTTTTAGAGCTTTAAATACTCTCGGATTGCCTTTAACAATAATTTGTTGATGAAGCATGTTGGATTGTAAGTATTCTTGCCTTGAAAGGCCAGACAAAGAGACATATTTGTCAAGTAATTCTTTTTCTTTCTCATCAACTCTGAATCGAACTAATATTTTTCTTTTTCTGTTTTCACACATTTTACTTATCCTCCGCAATTTTGTTTAAATCATTGGCAATACTCTTTTGTTTGTTTGGAAACAAGTGAGCATATCTATATGTAATATCAATGCTTTCGTGTCCAACTCTATCAGCGATTGCTACAGCTGAATATCCAAGTTCAATCAGCAATGAAACATGTGAATGTCTTAGGTCGTGAACTCTTATTCGAGGCAAACCTGCTTTATCTGCCCCTTTGATTAATGCTTTTGTCAAAGCGGTTTTACCTATCAGAAATATGCGATTATTATTTTCGTTTTTTGTATACTCAAGATTTAAATACTCTTTTAATTCTTCACATAAGAAATCTGGAATTGAAACTTTTCTAATACTCTTTTTTGTTTTTGGAGTATTAATATAATCTTTACCATTAATTCTTAAGTAAGTTTTTGTAATGGAAAGTTCTTTTTTCTCAAAATCAATATCACTTTCTTCAAGTGCTAATAGTTCCCCTTCTCTAATACCTAGGTAATATAGACAATTGAATGCATAGTAGAATATTGGTTTATCCATCATCACTTCTGAAAACTTTTTGTATTGCTCTTGAGTCCAAAACATCATTTCTCGGTCTTTTCCACCGCCAATGCTTCCAGACACATGAACAGGATTGATTGGTAAATTATAGTACCTTGTCGCATAAGCAAATATTGAACTCAGCGTGTTTTGCAATAACCTTAAGTATGCTTTTGAAAATTTTTTATTTGTTTTCTTGTTTATGCATTTAAGCATTTCATCTTGCCAAGCAACAATTTCCCTTGCAGTTATCTCATTAACTTTGAATCTACCAAGATATGGAATAATGTGAGCTTTAATAATTGCTTCTTTAGTAACATATGTGCTAAATTTAATTCTGTTGCTTATAAATTTTAAGTACTGACTAGCAAAGCTCTCTAATGAAATATCCAACATTCCATGAATTTTTTTCTTTGCATCAGTCTCCCAATTCAAAGCATCCCTTTTTGTTTCAAATCCTCTTTTGGTAACACCTTTGAATTTCCCATCAAGTCCCTTATAGGAATACTTAACAATCCACTTACCATTCTTGTCTTTATAAGCTGGCATGTGATACCTCCATCGCAGTATTACTACAATAAATTTTTTGTTCAAAGTAATTACGATTAACTTTACCGGCTATTGTTAAATAACCTTTTGCATCAAGTTCATCATTGAGCTTTTTAATAATCTTATAAGCCATGGGCTTTGACACTGACATATAAAGAGATACATCAGATGCCGTTAAAAATAGTTTTTGATCTAACATTGGTTCTTTCTCCTTTACTAAGTTAGAGAAAACAAAACACCGTGGGTCATAGTAGACTACACGGTGTTATCATGCTAGCTTTGATAACTGACAAGAATTCCATAATTACATTTATCCAATACTTTGATAAAATATAGTTACGGTGCGCTTGTCGTTGTGTAGGTACTGAGACTACCTATACAGGTGTTGTCGGATTGCCGTCCTTCAACACTGCCGTTCTTTTATTTTCTAAGTATATGGTACCATATATTTTTATGGAATGCAAGTGTTTTTAATAAGCTTTGTTATTTTATATTTAAGTCCATTTATTGCTATAATTTAGAGATTTTAATTAAAGTTTTATATTACATTTTTATTTTATGTGGTACCATATAATTAAGAAAAGGGAAAAATATGAAAGCATCAGAAGCACAGAAAAGAGCTAGTAAGAAATGGGAAGATAACAATATGGAATCTATCCGTTTTCGTGTGCCTAAAGGAAAAAAAGAATTAATTAATGAATGTGCTGTAGCAAATGGTGAATCTGTTAATTCAATGTTAAATAGATTGACTGATAAAGAGATCGAAAGAATCAAAAACAAGCATAAATGAATTATGCTTTTTTATTACTCGTCATATAGTCTGTGATAGTTGAATATATTTATATTTATTAGTATGATGGATATGTAAGTAATAAGAAGTACTGTTGCATATTCTAGTGAAGCACTATGCTCAACTTACAAAATAACACATTTAGAAGATTTCGTTGATACTAGATATAGATGAAATAACGCTTTAAGTAAAGAAGAAATACTCAACACTATATTGTTGAGTAAAACTGTACTCACGTGATTATTTATATATTAAATATTTCAAGCTCTATTTAATATGATATCTATCACCTATTGATGTGGGTAAAAGAGGGAGAAAGAGGTAAGTTTCTTGAATAAGCACCTCAAAACAACACTTTTTATAGTGTATAAAATATCTGGTTAGAGAAGAAAAAAAGGATTAACATCCTTTTTTGTTGTTTTAATAAATATAATTTTAAGATAGTTTTTATTTTAGTGATTTTTAAATCCTATCTTTTTTGCTATTAATCATCAATAGTTGATAACAAATAAATCAATAATGAATCACATTAATTATTTATAGGAGAAAAACAAAATGAATAAAACATTATATGAAAACGAAATTGGTTTATTAGCTAATAAGCCAATGAAACATTTGCCATTTAGTATGGCAAGACCAAGCAAAGATAAAAGCGTTCCGCTTATTAAAGCAGAGGATTTATCTGAAAAAGATAGGGATAAAGATTATTATTGTCCTATTTGTGGCGAAAAAGCACACCTTCGCATTAACAAGAATAAGAAGAACTGCTTCTATTCAAATTGTCACAAGAAAGGATGCCCAATTGGGAAAAGACGAACAGAGACGGTGAAAAGCGGTGATGTAATTGCAAATATTGCTCATTTACTTGTTGATGTTGACAAAGACCCAAAAGAGCGACCAAAAGGTGATGATGGTGGTCCAACACCTGATATCAATCTAGATATTGATGAAATCAATGGACGACCAAAAAAAAGAGTTGAAAAACCAGATAATTTTAACACTGCTTTGGGCATATATAAATTGTATCAACAAGGACTTGGTTGTACTATTACAGATCTTGGAATATCAATAAATGATATCGTGCTTGACGCTGAAAAATTTGCAATCATGACAAACGAGGGTTTGGCTAATAGACCTATGCTTTTCATTACTGAAAGATGCATGCCTAGAACTTCTATAAAAAGTATTGATGATACTTATACATGGTTTAGGCTAACAAGTTTAATTAGCGGTGATAAAGAAGTATATATCGCAACAAAACTTAATAACGATAAAATAAATGAATCATTCAAAGCAAAAGTTACTGGTAATAACACAAAAATACCAAGAAGTAAAAAAAAGAATATTATTATCTTTGGAGAATTAAAAAGGATTCTTGGTAACAATCAAAGAACATGTTATAAAATCGTCACCAATAAAGGATCTGTTGGTTTTGTTAATTATGAGGAAGATTAGCCATGGAATTAATAATTGACAAATTGAATGAGCTAAAGAAAATTGTAGCTAACAAAGCAACAAGCCACACAACAGTATATGGGTTTATTAGAACCAAAGCTCCTGAACTTGTGAATGATATAGATGGCTTAAAAACGTACTTACTATCTACTTCGGAATCAGAAGAGCAGAAATATAACCTAATTTCTGCTCTTCATAGAGCAAGCGAGTATTTCATTAAATATAGAAGTCATTCAGCAAACAACAAAAATGAGTTATATGATAAATTTTGTGAAATATACAAGGACAAGCATTTGTCTTCTAATGAATTTATTAAATTCTACAGTTACATAAACTCAACTACATTAAAGGGCAAAGAAATCGATTGTGTAGAAAAAGCATATGAACTTGTAAACATTCTTAAAATACTAAATTTTTCAGATAATGAAATAGTACATTTTCTATCATTTTCATCATCTACTAATGGCATAACTGAAGATGAACTAATTGATTATCTTGATAAAGACATTAGTAAGGAACAAAGAAAAAGAGTGAAGTTATGTTTACGAACACTTAAGCAAAAAGTATGCCTTGATGCTGCAAGTCTAATAGTTACAAATCCAGATTCAAATGATTGCGAGGTGGAAAATAAAAATGTTTATTATGCCTATTCTTCATTCATTTTAAATAGTGTTAATAAGCGACATATAATTGCATTCCCTTCTCCATTCTTTGTGAAAAAACTACTAAATGATTCATTAATCAATAGTAACGAGTATATCATTGTTGTAAATAACGAGGATATGGTTATTATATATAGTCAAGTATATAAACAAAAAAATGTTAAATTCACTACAATGGAAAATTTTGAGTTTAATGCAATGATGTCTTCTGAATTAGTAGGAACGATGTTGTTTTTTGCTAATTCTCATGAAAACGATTCTAATTTGATATCAATAATCGAAATGATTGAAAGTTATCATGACGAAACTACTAATGTATTGATATTTGGCCCCGATAATAGAATTGATTCAGATAAATTAACTATTAAAAGATATCTTGTTGATAATAAATATTCGGTTTGTTCTGCCACACTATTCCCTTCTGGAATAAACAATTGCACAAAACCCGAAAGAAAGATATTGCTTATTTTTTCGAGAAAAAAAGTAAGTTCTATCAATATTAATTCATATTCTCTAAATCGTTCTGGTGAATATCAATTGCTTAAATTAATCCCTTATCAAGCTACAATGCAAAGCGAAGTATATAAGAATAGCAACTTAAGGGCATATTATAACCATGAATATGATAATCATTTGCTACTTACCAATCAAGAAAGAAAGATTTCGTCATTCATTGATTATTCAAATGAAATACGTATTCGCTACACTGCATCACCTCAGAAAAATAGTAATTGTCCTGTGATTAATGTTTATATTAAAACACCTATTAAAAATAGAAATGGAACAATTAATAAAGATAAAGGAAACAAAATGGATTGCAGTAGAAAACAAATTACCAATATCTTACTTTCTCAATTAGATAGTTTCATAAATGATAAATACTTCTTCATTTCAAAAAGATCAAATATGGATGGCTTATCTATTCGTAGTGATGTATCAAATGAATTCAAAAATGTATTAAGTAGCGAAGAAATATCTTTCAAATCTTTATTTCTATTTTATGAAGATATTGAAAACAGTCTATCAAAAGAAGAAAGTGCAATTATTAAAGAACTACTTGATGGCGAACTTGGTTGGATTCTTCCAAGAAATCTTAATTCAAAATTGATTAATGATTATCTTGATAATTACTATAGAGAAAGTGAAGATAATAAAAACAAAATAATTGCAAAAAGACTTATATCAAAATTATTTGATTATGCTATTGCAAAAGGGCATGCAAAAAACAATCCTATTAAAGGTGAATTAAGATTCATCAACAAGGATAGACAAGGAATTATTGATGTTAAAAATGCAAGAAATAAAGCATCAATAAACCTTAAGCAATTTAAAACTCTTGTCAGGAATGTAGAATCATCTTACAAGCATAACTTATCAATAATGGTAGCAATTCTTCTTAAGATATTTACTCCATTAGAATATAGAGAAATATGTGCTCTAAGAATTATGGACATTTTTAAATTCAAACACTTTACATACAAAGGTAAAGAGATATACTATCTGAAAATAAGAAGATTCGTTGATGACAGTGGGCATTTCAAACAGTTAACAACCAGTTACAAATATCGAAATATTGTATTACCAATATTTCTGTCTGACTTATTGCTAGCATTAAAAAACATCATTGTCAGAAGTCACACAGATATTCCTGCCTTAAGAGTACAAGAAACGCCATTATTTGAAGGTGACTTAATTCTAGCTAATAAAGAATATGCTATCTTATCACCATATAAGCTTTCTAAAATGTGTAAAAAAGAACTTAAAAAATTAAACATTAAGGATGATATTACATATTTACATACAAAAGATGGTAAAGAGGAAGTTAATTTGAGTAATTCACATAGTGATCTACTAAGGAATAATTACCGTTATTACAGCATCATGGAATGCAAATATACCGAAGATGAGCTTGAACATTCATGCGGTAATATAGCAACAGATGTTTTTTCCAACAACTATTGCGATTATGATAGCGAACCAAGCATGTATCAAATGCTTATTAAACAAGAAAGGCTTTCATCGCTTATTTTTGATGAAAAGAAATATTTGTCATATAAGCAAACTCACAATAATGAAACTATTAATTACTTATCACACAATATTTCTTCAAGAACTATTTTGAATATTGAAGTTTGTGCCAATGTACAAGCAACTATTAACATATCAAACGATTATGGTTTCGATATGATACGTACAAATAACGAGGAGAACGAAAATGAATAAAAACGTAAGACTATTTTCTATTAAATATCCGAAACTAACTCCTAAGGGAGAACAAAATTTTATTGGCTACGTCATTCAAAATTTTGATGATTTTAAATCAAATTGTAATGATGAGACAAAAGATACATATATCGGTAGATATAACGATGATATTTTTCCAATCATCAATATTGCGTTAACGATGGATAAATTTGATGAAGAATTAATCCAAAAATATTTGAACGTTATTCAAAATAAAACAGGTTCTAGTGATGATAGCATGAGAAAGAATTATAGTCATCTATTTACTGACGCAATAAATCACTACTACAAAAGAAATGAAAAAGAAAGTATAAATCCTCTATGGGGTACATCTCTTCAATTCTATGCATCAAATAACACAAATAATTTAAATGATGCTTTAAGCAAAATTCCTAAATCACTATCAATTGATCAAAATATCAAAGCATACGATTACTTGTATACCAACCCTTGCGAAGAAGGTGAGAAAATAGGTCTAGCTATTATGTTTGCTTTGCCTTCAAGAGAAAATGAAGTTGTCGGTATGACGTTTGGTTCGATTAAACAAATTGGTGATTATGATGCCTATTTTATGGAAACTGGATATAACAGCACAGTTCATGGCAAAAGAGTTCTAAAATCTGGATCAAAAACATGTAATAGTCCAAGAGCTAATCCATTAATAAATTTTCTTTTAACATTCCTTAGAAAAAGAGAAGAATATGTAAAGAAAATGACAAATCGAGATAATGTTGATGATTTGCCAATTGCTTGCAAAAAAGATTTTATAACAAATTGTACAGCCAAAGAAATCTCTGCAGCTGGTAAAGCAATGCTTAAAGATATTCTAGGCTATTCAAAAGAAGATTACTCAACCATTTCCGCTTTACTCGAACAAAAAGATGAAGAATATGATATTGATGAGAAAACTCCTACAGCCTATATTCTGAGAAGAAATATAGCGACAATGTACCATAACTTATCACTTGACCAAACTGAAATACAATATGTCATGGGGCACGATATGTCAAATGCACCTCTCGATAGAAAATTCTATGGTTCAGAAGAGTTCCTACTAAACATCTACAAAAAGATTCAAAATCATCCTCTTAATAAACTGTTTGGTAATGATTCAAGAATTAACGAAGAAGCAAATATTAGCAAAAACATCAATGATATCAAACTTAAAGTACATGATCATATGTCTCTACAGATAAGCACAAGGGAACAAAATGACCCTCTAAGCATTTGCATTGAAGGCCAACAAAGTTGTATTATAACTGAGAACTTAGATATGAACGAGAATGATGAAATTGTAGATATATCTAAGCAGTTATTAGAAGCTTATAAAAAAGAATACTCTAAAATTCATAACAGCAACAATCAAAAAAAGGGTTAAAATAACCCTAAATGTTATGAAAATATGATTTCTTTTAGTCAAATTTTAGTCAAAGCATTACAAAAGCCCTATTTCTAGGGCTTTTATTGATGTTTCAATTATACTAATTCGATAATTGCCATTGGTGCTTGGTCACCACGTCTGATATCAGTCTTAGTAACTCTAGTGTAGCCACCTTTTCTGTCTGCATATTTTGGTGCAACTTCATCAAATAATACTTGAACAGCTGTTTTTCCAGCTTTGTTAGTAACTGGTCTTAAGTATGCAGCAGCTTGGCGTCTAGCAGCTAAAGTGTTCTTTTTAGCGATAGTGATTAAGCCATCAACAACGCTTCTTAATTCTTTAGCTTTCATTTCAGTAGTCTCAATTTTTCCTCTCAAGATTACTTCAGTAGCTAGATTTCTAAGTAATGCTTTACGATGGTCAGCAGTACGACCTAATTTACGATTATGCATGCTTTTTTCTCCTTACTCATAATGCTTGAAAGATAAATTAAGTTCAGCAAGTTTTTCTTTAACTTCCTTAAGTGATTTCTTACCTAAGTTACGAACTTTACTCATTTCATCTTCAGTCTTATTAATTAGTTCTTCAACAGTGCTAATATTAGCTCTCTTTAAACAATTATAAGATCTTACTGTTAAGTCTAAATCGTCGATAGACATGTTAATTATGTTACCCATATTTTCATGAGTATTTTCTTCCATTAATGAACCTAATTCAGAAGTTAATTGATCAACTTCAGTTAATAGTTCTAAATGAGAGATTAGAATCTTTGCAGCTAATGCAAATGCTTCTTTTGGATTGATAGAACCATCAGTCCATACTTCAACTGTTAATTCATCAAACTTAGCAGATTGGCCAACACGAGTTGGTTCAACTTCGAAGTTTGCTTTTACAACTGGTGTATAAATAGCATCAGTGTAAATAGTACCAATACCTTGGCTTGAACCTTGATATAGAAGTTTGTTTTCATCAGCTGATACATAACCTCTACCATTCTTAGCCATTAATTCGATATCTAGAGAACCACCTTTTTCAAGATGAGCAATCTCTAAATCTTTGTTTAAGATTTCAACGCCTGCAGGACAAATAATGTCACCAGCTGTAACTGTGCATGGTCCTTTAGCAGCGATTTTTAATGTATAAGTATCATCATCAATAATATCAAGAATTAAATTCTTAATATTTAAGATAATCATTGTAACGTCTTCTCTTACACCTTTAATAGATGAAAATTCATGGAATACACCGTCAACCTTAATAGAGTAAACTGCACCACCTGGTAAAGAAGATAACATTGTTCTTCTTAAAGCGTTTCCAAGTGTTGTACCAAATCCTCTTTCTAATGGTGAAACAACAAATTTACCATAGTTTTCAGATTCAACGTATTCATTAATTTTAAATTTAGGACGTTCAAATTTTTGCATGTGTTTCCTCCTTATTAACCTCTAGGTTTCTTTGGTGGACGACAACCATTATGTGGAATTGGTGTAACGTCATTGATTGCAGTGATTTCTAAACCTGCAGTAGCTAATGCTCTAACAGCAGCTTCTCTACCTGGACCAGGTCCTTTAACGTTAACTTCAATCTTCTTCATGCCATGATCAATAGCAGTCTTTCCAGCAGCTTCAGAAACTAATTGAGCTGCATATGGTGTTGATTTACGAGAACCTTTATAACCAAGTGCACCAGCACTTGACCAAGATACTACGTTTCCTGCTTCATCAGTGATTGTAACGATTGTATTATTAAATGTTGAATGAACGTGAGCAACGCCAGTTGCGACATTCTTCTTTACACGTTTCTTACGAACGACTTTTTTCTCTGCCATTACTTACACCTCCTACTTCTTCTTATTAGCTACAGTACGACGAGGTCCTTTACGTGTACGAGCGTTTGTCTTTGTTCTTTGGCCTCTTACAGGTAAGCCTTTTCTATGACGAATACCTCTATAGCAAGCAACTTCCATTAAACGTTTGATGTTTAATTGAGTTTCTCTACGAAGATCGCCTTCAAGTTTATAAGAGTCTAAAGTTTTACGAATAGCAGCTAATTGATCATCAGTTAAATCTTTAACACGGATGTCTTCAGAGATGCCATTTTCTTTTAATACTTTTTTAGCAGTTGGTAAACCAATGCCATAAACATAAGTTAATGATATAACTACTCTTTTATTATCAGGAATATCTACTCCAGCAACACGAGCCATATATTATTTTTCTCCCTTCTTTAACCTTGTCTTTGTTTGTGTTTAGGGTTCTCACAAATAACCATAACGCGACCTTTACGTTTAATAACACGACATTTGTCGCACATAGGTTTTACAGATGGTCTTACTTTCATCTTATTTCCTCCCTATAGACTATTTTTGTCTAAATGTAATACGCCCACGTGTTAAATCGTAGGGTGAAATTTCAACTGTTACCTTATCACCTGGTAAAATGCGAATGTAATGCATACGGATTTTGCCAGAAACGTGAGCAATGATTTCTGTTCCAGCTTCATTATTTAATTTCACCTTGAACTGAGCATTTGGTAAAGTATCCGTTACCAAACCTTCCATTTCAATAACATCTTGTTTTCCCAAAAGCTAGTCCTCCTTTGTTAGAATTCTATAACCATCATCTGTGATAGTTATAGTATGTTCGTAGTGTGCTGCCATAGAATGATCTATAGCTTTCACACCCCAGCCATCATCTAATGTATAACAATGTGGCTTTCCCATAAATACCATTGGTTCAACCGCAATACACATTCCTTTTTTTAGTACTGGACCTGTGTGTGGTTTTCCAACATTTGGCACATATGGATCTTCATGTACTTGTTTACCTATACCATGACCTGTATATTCAATTGGTAAGCTATATCCATGAGCTTCAACATATGTTTGAATCGCATTAGATATATCTCCAATTCGATTACCAGGTTTAGCTTGTTTTAAGCCTTCGTATAAAGACTCTTCAGTTACCTTTAATAGATCTAAGACTTTTTCATCAGTAACTTTACCAACTTGGAAAGTCCAAGCGCTATCACCATGATATCCTTTATAACAAGCACCTACATCAACCGTAATGATATCTCCATCTTTTAGAACTGTTTTTGAATCAGGTATGCCATGTACTAGCATTTCGTTAACACTTGTACATACAGAACCTGGGAATCCATATAGCCCTTTGAATGATGGTGTACAACCATTATTACGTATAACTTCTTCACACATCTTATCAACATCTAAAGTTGTCATACCTGGTTTTAAGTTTTCTCTAAGATGCTTATGGACTAAGGCTACGACTGTGCCAGCCTTGTCCATAAGTTCTATTTCTCTTTGAGATTTGATTGATATCATTTATTCAATACCTTCTAAAGTTTTTTTGATATCATCGAACACAACATAGCGGTCTGCATTAGCACTGATGTTATGAACTAGATTTAACTTTTCATAGTATTCAATAACTGGTTGTGTGTTTTGACGAAATTCTACTAATCTGTTTTTAACAGTTTCAGCATTATCGTCAGCACGGATATACAAGCTGCTACCGCATTTATCACAGTGTCCTTCAACTTGAGGAGCACTGAAGAATACGTTATAGCTTGCGCCGCATTTAGGACATAATCTTCTTCCTTCAATTCTTTTAATTAAGATATCATCACTTACTTCAAGATTGATGACCGCATTGATTTCTTTGCCTAATCCTTTTAAGATTTCAGCTAATGATTCAGCTTGTTTAACTGTTCTTGGATAACCATCAAACAAGAAACCATTTTTAATATCATCTTTGTTTAATCGATCTACAATAATGTCATTAATTACAGAATCGGGTACTAAGTCACCCTTATCGATGTAGCCTTTGGCTAATTTACCAATTTCTGTTTCATCTTTAATAGCTTGTCTTAACATATCACCTGTTGACACATGAACAACATTGAATGTTTCAACAATCATCTTAGACATTGTGCCTTTACCAGCACCGGGAGCACCGATAATAAGAAGATTCATGTTTACCTCCTACTTACCAACAAAACCTTTATATTGTTTTGCTGTTAATTGACCCTTAAGCCCCTTAATAGTATCTATTGCAACACCTACTACGATAATAATACCTGTTCCACCAACTGCTGCTCTTTGAGGTAAGCCAGTTAGGTTAGATATTATATAAGGAAGAAGAGCAATAAATGTTAGTAATAGGGCACCAAGAACTGTGATTCTATTTAATACTTTAGAAACATAATTCTTAGTTTCAGTGCCAGGTCTAACACCAGGAATATAATTACCTTGTTTACCGAAATCTTCTGCAATCTTATTTGGATCAACTTGTAAGTTTGTATAGAAGAAAGTAAATAGGATAATTAACAATGCATAGAATGCTAAGAACCAAGGAGATGTGAAGTCACATATCTTAGCTAACCAATTATAAGCATCAGTATTAACCCAAGATGCAATAATTTGAGGACCTTGAATTAATGCTCCAGCAAAGATTACTGGAATAACAGATGCTGAGTTGATCTTTAATGGCAAATGGTTAAGATCACCCTTAGTCTTATTTGTTCTATAGCTAGAAGAACCTTGAATTGGGATTCTTCTTTCTGAAATTTGCATAACAACAACTAGTACGATGATTGCGATAAACATTAAGCAGTAGATTGCGAATCCCCACCAGCCTAATGGACTTGTAGCAGTTTCACCGCAGAATGTGTAATATACAGTTTTGAAATTTGTAGGCATATCAGCAACAATACCTGAGAAGATAATTACAGATACGCCATTTCCAATTCCTTTAGTAGTGATTTGATCAGCTAACCAAAGTAGGAACATTGATCCAGCTGTATAGATTACAGCAATATATGCATAAGACAAGAATCCAGGATTATCAACTACACCATATGAATTAGATAATAGTTGAACAATGAAGTATCCTTGAACAAGAGATAATACTACAGCAACATAACGTGTAATAATATCCATTTGTTTTCTACCCTTCTTACCAGATTTTGCCATTTCAGCAAGTGGTGGAATGATATCCATAGCAAGTAATTCAATAATGATACTTGCAGTGATATAAGGTCCAACACCTAGTGAGAAGATAGACATCTGTTCAATTGATCCACCACCAAGGATAGACATCATAGTAAGTAATGAGTTTGCACTCAACTTAATGATTGTATCGTTGATACCTGGAGCAGGAATAGCAGCGCCTAATCTATAGATTAGAAGAATTAATAATGTAAAGAAAATCTTTTTTCTGACTTCTTTATTTTTAAAGAAATCTCCAAATATTTTTAACATTATAATACCTCTACGCTTCCGCCTGCCTTTTCGATTGCTTCTTTAGCGCTAGCTGATATTTTGTTACACTTAACAGTTAATTTCTTTTCAAGAGTACCGTTACCTAAAACCTTAATACCATCTAATTGTTTTTTAACAATACCAGATTCCTTTAAGATTTCTGGAGTAACTGTTGCACCATCTTCAAATTTATTTAAATCTTTAAGATTGATTACAGCATACTCTTTACGAGTGAAGTTTGTGAATCCTCTTTTAGGGATTCTCTTGAAGAATGGAGTTTGACCACCTTCAAATCCGATAGCAACGCCACCGCCTGATCTAGAGTTTTGACCCTTATGGCCTTTGCCAGCAGTCTTACCTTGACCAGAACCTTGACCACGACCTAAACGTTTTGTATCACGTCTTGCGCCGTCGTTATATTTCATTTCATTTAAGTTCATTTATGTGGCCTCCTATCTAACTTCTTCAACCTTGATGCCACGAGTCTTAGCTACGCCATTAACAGTTTTTAATGACTTTAAGCCTGTGAATGTAGCACGTACCATGTTGATTGATGTACGAGAACCAACGCATTTAGTAACAACGTCTGTTACACCTGCAAGTTCGAATACGTCTCTTATTGCGCCACCAGCGATAACACCTGTACCTTCAGCAGCTGGACGCATTACAACGTTACCAGCACCATAGATACCTGTAGTAGCATGTGGAATTGTTCTGAAACCGTCAACTAGAGGAACTCTAATTACATTTTTCTTAGCAGCTTCAACGCCTTTTCTGATTGCATCTGGAACTTCATTAGCCTTGCCTAGTCCGAAACCAACTCTGCCCTTTTTGTCACCAACGACAACTAGAGCTGAGAAACGCATACGACGTCCACCTTTTACAGTTTTAGATACACGGTTAATTTTTACAACACGCTCTTCAAATTCTTTTTGTTCGCGTGGCATATTATTTTTTCTTGGTCTACGATTATCTTTTTGTGTCATAGTTTTCTCCTAGAATTTTAGTCCAGCTTCACGAGCTGCTTCTGCTAATGCTTTTACTCTTCCGTGATAAATATAACCACCACGGTCGAATACAACAGTTTCAATTTTCTTAGCTAAACATCTCTTAGCTAATTCTTCTCCAACCTTCTTTGCAGCTTCCACATTACTGCCAAGAGGTAATTTCATTTCAAGACTTGAACAACTTACTAAAGTGTTTCCTTTTTCATCATCAATTACTTGACAATGAATATGTGCATTTGATCTGTACACGCTTAATCTAGGGCAAGCAGCAGTACCGATAACTTTAGTTCTAATTCTTTCATGACGTCTTTGACGTTCTTTATTTTTAGATACTTTATTAATCATACGTTACTCCTTTCCCTATTAAGCAGCCTTAGCAGCTGTCTTACCTTCCTTACGACGAATGAATTCACCTTTGTAATGAATACCTTTGCCCTTATAAGGTTCTGGTTTACGATAGCCTCTAATTAATGAAGCTACTTCACCAACTCTTTGTTTATCAATTCCAGAAACAATAATTGTTGTTGGATCTGGAACTTCTAATTTAATACCTTCTTCTGCATCATATACGATGTCATGAGAATAACCTAAGTTTAATGTTAGTTTATTTCCAGCTAATGATGCTTTGTAACCAATACCTTCAATTTCAAGAGTTTTTGAATAGCATTCGTTACATCCAATAATCATATTGTTGATTAGAGCTCTTGTTGTTCCATGAAGTTGTTTAGTATGTTTTTCTTCATTTGCTCTAGTGCAAACAACTGTTCCATTTTCAGCCTTTATTGTAATTAGTGGGCTGAATTGACGTGTTAAAGTTCCCTTAGGACCCTTTACAGTCACCTCATTACTGCTTGATACTGTTACTTCAACACCAGCAGGAATGGTAATCGTCTTATTTCCGATACGTGACATTTAGTTTTCTCCTTTAACTATTACCACACATAGGCAATAACTTCGCCGCCTAATGCTTTCTTACGAGCATCACGGTCAGTCATTAAACCTTGTGAAGTAGATATGATAGCAATACCTAAGCCATTTAATACTCTAGGGATTGCATCAGATTTTGCATAAACCTTTAAACCAGGTTTAGAAATTCTCTTAATACCTGTGATAGCTTTACTACCATCAGCAGTGTATTTTAATGTGATTGTAATTGCCTTGTCCTTACCTTCACCAGCTACTGCATAGTTAGTGATGTAACCTTCGGCTTTTAGGATTTTAGCAATTTCAACTTTGATTTTAGAACATGGGATACTGCAAGTTTCTTGACCAGCATGTAAACCATTTCTGATTCTAGTAAGCATATCAGCTACTGGATCTGTCATATTCATCATTGTGCTATCCTCCTTTACCAACTAGCCTTCTTAACTCCAGGAATTTGACCTTGATAAGCCAATTCTCTGAAGCAAATACGACATAGTTTATATTTTCTTAATACTGAATGTGGTCTACCACATCTTTCACATCTTGTGTAAGCTCTTGAAGAGAACTTAGCAGGACGATGTGCTTTAACTTTTAATGATGTCTTTGCCATAAGTTCTCCTTTCTTACTTAGCAAATGGCATGCCAAGTTCTTCTAATAGAGCCTTGGCTTCCTCATTTGATTTTGCAGTTGTTACGATAACAATATCCATTCCACGTAATTTTGAAATCTTATCATATTGGATTTCTGGGAAGATGATTTGTTCTTTAATACCTAATGTATAATTTCCTCTACCATCGAAAGCAGTAGCACTTACTCCACGGAAATCTCTAACACGTGGAAGTGAAATTGATACTAACTTATCTAAGAATTCATACATCATTTCACCACGTAAAGTAACTTTACAACCAATTGGTGTATCTTCTCTTAATTTGAAGTTTGCAATTGATTTCTTTGCTTTAGTGATTACTGGTTTCATACCAGCGATTTGTGTTAATTCTGCTACAGCATCATCTAATGATTTAGGGTTTGCTACAGCTTCACCAACACCCATGTTAATAACGATCTTTACAAGTTTAGGAGCTTGCATACTAGAAGAATAATTGAACTTCTTAATTAATGCAGGCTTAACTTCTTTTGTATAACGTTCTTGAAGGCGGTTCATTATTTCTTACCTCCCTTTTTATCTGTTTTCTTTGTAGCTTTCTTACCAGCTTTTTTGCCTTCAGAAAGTTTTACATTAGAAACATGAATTGGGCATTCTTTATCAATAATGCCACCATCAGGATTTGCATTTGATGGTTTTTGATGTTTACGGCGAATGTTAACGCCTTCTACAACAATCTTGTCTGCCTTTGGGAATGCTGCTAATACTTCTCCAACAGTACCTTTATCTTGTCCAGTGATGACCTGAACTTTATCACCTTTTTTAATTTTCATAATTCAGATCCTCCTTATAATACTTCTGGTGCAAGAGAGATGATTTTCATGAAATCTTTATCACGAAGTTCTCTTGCTACTGGGCCAAAGATACGTGTACCTGTTGGCGTATTGTCTTCCTTAATAATAACGGCAGCGTTATCATCGAATTTAATGTAAGAACCATTTTCTCTTGATAGGCCATATTTAGTTCTTACGATTACAGCTTTTACTACTTGGCCTTTTTTAACTGCTCCACCAGGTGTAGCGTCTTTAACAGAACATACAACGATATCACCGATATTAGCTGTCTTTCTGTTAGAGCCACCTAAGCATCTAATTACTAGTAATTCTTTAGCACCGGTGTTATCAGCTACTTTTAATCTTGTCTCATTATGTACCATGATTTACCTCCTATAGAATTACAGCTTTTTCTACTACCTTTAATAAACGGAAGTGTTTATCTTTAGATAGTGCTCTAGTTTCAATGATGTCTACAGTGTCACCGATATGAGCTTCACCTTTTTCATCATGAGCTTTGAATTTACGAGAGAATTTAGTTTTCTTACCATATAATGCGTGGGCTTTTTTCTCCATAATTTCAACAACAATAGTTTTGTCCATCTTATCAGATGTAACTACACCGCGAAGAACGCGTCTAGTATTTGTTCTTTCCATTATTTATTGCCCTCCATTTCTCTCTCTTTTAATACTGTTAAGATTCTAGCAATTGTTTTTCTTAATTCTCTGATGCGCATTGGATTATCAATTGAACCAGTTGCTCTTTCAAATCTAAGGTCGAATAATTCTTTCTTTGATTCATCTAAAGTTTTTAGAAGTTCATCATTTGACTTATCTCTAATTTCTTTAACGTTCATAATTACTCACCTTTCTTTATAAATTTAGTTTTAACTGGTAATTTGTTTGACGCAAGTCTGAATGCTTCACGAGCAGTAGCTTCATCAACGCCACCAACTTCGAATAAGATTCTTCCTTTTTGTACAACGGCAACCCAACCTTCAGGTGCACCTTTACCAGAACCCATACGTACTTCTAGAGGTTTTTTAGTTATTGCTAGTTGTGGGAAAATTTTAATCCAAACATTTCCACCACGATTCATATATCTTGTTAAGGCAACACGGGCAGCTTCTATTTGATTACTAGAAATGTATGCACCAGTTGTAGCTACAAGACCATATTCACCAAAAGCGATTTCAGTACCAGCTTTTGATTTACCTTCGTAACTCAATCTATGAGGACGACGATATTTAGTTCTTTTTGGCATTAACATAAATTATTCACCATCCTTTTCTTCAGTTACAGGAGCTTCTTCTTGCTTAGCAGTTTCTTCAACTACTGGAGCTTCAGCCTTAGCTGCAGCTTCTTCAGCTTTAGGAGCTCTTCTGTTTCCTCTACGGTTTGCACCACGAGGATTTATAGTTCCCTTAGGTTTTTCAGGTTCTTGAACCATTTCACCAGGAAGTACTTCTCCACGGCAGATCCAAACCTTAACGCCTAATTTACCATATGTTGTCATTGCTTCTTCCCAAGCAAAGTCGATATCTGATCTTAGAGTATGTAGAGGTACAACACCTTCAGAATATCCTTCAGATCTTGCGATATCAGCACCACCAAGTCTTCCACCAATAGAAGTCTTGATACCTTTAGCGCCAGCTCTCATTGTTGATTGAATTGCTTTCTTTTGAGCTGTACGGAAAGATTGTCTTTCTTCTAGCATCTTAGCAATCTTCATAGCAACAAGTCTTGCATCTAAATCTGGATTATTAACTTCAACGATGTTGATGTTAATTTCTTTACCACCAGTTAATTTAACTAGTGCTTTTTTAAGTTCTTCAATCTTCTTACCGTCTTCGCCGACGAACATACCAGGTCTAGCAGTACGGATAATAAGATTTACTTTATTTTTGCTTCTTTCGATTTCAGTACGAGAAACCATGCATTCTTTTTTACAAGTCTTATCAATATATTTTCTAATCTTGATATCTTCTTGTAATAAGTCACCATATTCTTTATTTGCGAACCATCTAGATTCCCAATCACGAATTACGCCGACTCTCATTCCAATTGGACTAACTTTTTGACCCATGACTTCCCTCCTTATCTTTCAGCAACCACAACTGTAATGTGGCTTGTTCTCTTCATAATAGATCCTGCAGAACCTTTTGCACGAGGCATATAACGTTTTAATGTAAAGCCTTCATTTGCATAACATTCTTTAATGTATAGTTTTGCTTCATCTAATTTGAAATTGTTTTTAGCATTAGCAGCTGCACTCTTTACAACCTTGCTAACATCTTCAGCAGCATGGTTAGGAGTGAACTTTAGAATTCCTAATGCTTCATTTACATCTTTTCCTCTAATCATATCTAAGACATATCTAACTTTTCTTGCAGGATGTCTGATTGTCTTAGCTGTAGCTTTTACAAGCTTTACTTCAGTAGGTTTAACTTCTTCAACTGGAGCATCAACTTTTTTAGTTCTTGCCATATTTAATTAAACCTCCTTACTCTGCAGCTGGTGCAGGTGCTGCTGGAGCTGCTGCAGCTGGTGCTGCAGATGCTGCTGGAGCTGATCCTGTACTTGCTTTCTTATCTTCTTCAGCATGTGTTCCGTGACCACCAAATTTTCTAGTAGCAACGAATTCACCAAGTTTATGTCCAACCATATCTTCAGTAACATAAACTGGAACATGTTCTTTACCGTTATATACGGCGAATGTATGTTCTACGAAGCTAGGGAAGATTACTGATCTACGAGACCAAGTTTTAATAACTTCTTTTTTGTTGTTAGCATTTAATGCTTCAACTTTTTTCATTAGGGATTCATCACAGAATGGACCCTTTTTTAAACTACGACTCATTTATTTTCTTCCCCTTTCCTATTTCGCATTTCTTCTTCTAACGATTAGAGCGTTAGATTTGTTCTTAAGCTTACGAGTCTTAACACCCATAGCTTTCTTACCCCAAGGAGTCATTGGAGACTTACGTCCAACTGGTGATCTTCCTTCACCACCACCATGAGGGTGATCTACTGGGTTCATAACTGAACCTCTGACAGTAGGTTTAACGCCTAACCATCTTGTACGTCCTGCTTTACCGAAGTTGATTAAGCTATAATCTTCATTTCCTACAACACCGATTGTTGCACGGCAGTTGCTTAGGATTTTTCTCATTTCGCCACTTGCAAGTCTTACGATTACGTACTTATCTTCAACTGCTAAGATTTGAGCACTAACACCTGCAGCTCTTGCTAATTGGCCACCCTTACCAGGTTGAAGTTCAATGTTATGAACTACAGTACCTTCAGGGATGTACTTCATTTCTAGTGCATTACCAACTTTAATATCAGTGTTTGTACCAGAAACTACTTTCATACCAACTTCTAATCCTTTAGGTGCTAAGATATATCTCTTTTCACCATCTGCATAGAATAGAAGCGCGATATTAGCATTTCTATTTGGATCATATTCGATAGCTTTAACTGTAGCTTCGATATCATCCTTGTTTCTCTTGAAATCGATGACACGGTATAGTTGTTTATGACCGCCGCCATGATGTCTTGTTGTAATTCTTCCTGTATTGTTACGACCGCCTTTTTTGTTTAGATTTTCAACTAAACTTCTTTCAGGAGTTTTCTTTGTGATCTCCTCGAAAGTAAGACCAGTCATTCCACGTCTACCAGGAGTAATTGGCTTATACTTTTTGATTGCCATTTTATTTTTCTCCTTTTATGCAATTATCCGGAAATAGCATTTTTCTTCCGATATATTGTGATAACTATTTATCACTTAAGATTTTAATTTCACTACCTTCAGCTAACTTAACGTAAGCTTTCTTGATAGCTTTTGTTGTGTAATGGTATTGACCATATTTACCCATACGTTTAGTTTTTGTAGGGCATGTTACAACGTTTACTTTTTCAACTTTTACATTGAATGTTTCTTCGATAGCTTGTTTAATGGCTGTCTTGTTAACACCCTTTTTAACTTCGAATACTACAGTGTTCTTTTCTTCTTGTGACTTAATTGTTTTTTCAGTAACTAGAGGACGAACGATGATATCACGCATATTACTCATTGCCTAATACCTCCTGTGTCTTTTCTGCAGCTGCCTTAGTCATAAATAACTTGTTGGCATTTTGTAGATCGTAGATATTTAATCCTTCAACTGTTGTCATAACAACACCTGGGATATTTCTTGCTGACATATAAGCATTGTCGAATTCTTCATTAACATCTACTACGAATAATGATTTTCTATCAGCTTTGAATGCATCTAATACTTTTGCAAAGTCTTTAGTTTTAATAGCATCAAATTTGATTGAATCTAATACAAATAAGTTTTCGTTCTTAGCTTTAAGAGTTAAACCACTTCTTAATGCAAGTCTTCTAACTTTTCTGTTTAGTTTGAATGTATGGTCTCTTACGACTGGTCCAAATGCAACGCCACCACCTTTGTATTGAACGGCACGGCTTGAACCTTGACGAGCACGACCAGTACCTTTTTGTCTGAATGGTTTCTTACCACCACCAGATACTAAGCCTTTAGTCTTAACTGCATGTGTACCTTGTCTTAATGAAGATTGTTGACGAAGTACTGCATCGAATATAGCTTGTGTATTTACTTCTACACCGAAGACGTTATCTTTTAAATCGATAGTTCCAACCTTTTTAGCAGTTAGATCGAATACATCATAATTTGCCATCTAGATTACGCCTCCTTTGCAAGTAAAACTTTTGGTTCAACATGTTTTACTTTCTTAACTGTAGTTTTGATAACTACAAGACCTCTCTTAGGTCCTGGAACATTACCTTTGATTAACATGTAATTCTTTTCAGCATCAACTTTGATAACTTCAAGATTTTGATTTGTTGTCTTGTATGTTCCATCGTGTCCTGGCATTGGAGTTAATTTTTCAATACGTCCATTGTTTCTACCAGTTGTTGCTAGAGATCCAACACTTCTATGTACTGGACCAGCACCGTGTGTTTCATTAATTAAGTGATGGTTGTATCTCTTAATTACACCAGTGTAGCCTTTACCTTTTGAGATACCAGTAACATCTACGATGTCACCAGCGGAAAAGATATCGACTTTAATTTGTGAGCCAACTTCAGAATTCATTAGTTCATCAGCTTTGATTTCTCTAACAAAGTTCTTAGGGCTAACGCCTGCTTTTTTAGCATGGCCTAATTCTGGCTTAGTTGCTCTTGCTTCTTTCTTTTCTTCATAACCAAGTTGTAAAGCTTCATAACCATCAGTTTCTTTTGTTTTAACTTGAAGAACTGTATTAGGTTCAACTTCTACAACAGTTACAGGAATAAGAGCACCGTCTTCAGTGAAGACTTGAGTCATACCAAGCTTTTTACCAAGTATTCCTTTCATGATGTCACCTTTCTTTTCTATAACTTGATTTCGATATCAACGCCACTAGGAAGTTCAAGTCTTGATAATGCATCAATTGTCTTTGCGCTAGGGCCGATGATTTCGATTAAACGCTTATGCGTTCTGATCTCGAATTGTTCACGAGAATCTTTGTACTTATGAACTGCTCTAAGTACTGTTACAACCTGCTTCTCAGTTGGAAGAGGGATAGGTCCAATGACCTTTTTTACACCACCATCTTCAGCAGCTTTAACAATCTTTTCAGTTGCTAAGTCTAAAGATCTGTGTTCGTAAGCTTTTAACTTAATTCTTACGTTGTTCTTTGCCATGAATTTTTCCTCCTTACATTCATCTACTAAGCTCAAATAGTGGCTTAGTAACTTGCTCCATGTGAGTTCCCTGGTTATCACACTATTACACAGGTTTCAGTGTGCCAGCAATCTCCCATATCACCGCGAGTGCCCCATTATTATAGTCTTATTACAAAAAGTTTTCAATAAAAAAATACAAAAAATAGGCTATTTTTAATTATTTTTTAAATTATGTAATTCAACGCCTATCGGTGTTTTGTTTCATAAATAGTAAAAACAGATTTTTTATCTTATCTCTATATATAATATTATTGCTATTTGAAAATATTTCCTAGAAAATAATATAAAAACGCCTTTATTTAAGGCGTTTTTTAATAATTATGCTTTTTTATTTAACAGAATATTAGCTGATATATCGCCCGTTACATTAAGCGTTGTATAGCACATATCTAAGAATTTATAGATTCCACTATAGAAACCTATAAAACCAAGCGGAATTCCTAGCAATTGTAGGTATGTAGCCCCTATTACTATGCCACCCCCTGGAATGCCGGGTGCTGCCATATTGATTAAAAGTGATGAAAGTAGCATCAATAGGTATATTCCTAGATTAATTTCTACTCCATATAGTTTTGAACAGAATAATCCAAGTAATGCAAACGATACTGCCCCACCACACATATGGATAGTACAGCCTAGTGGCACTACCACATCTGTTACTTCACTATCTATACCAAAATCATCCTTACATACTTTTACAGTATAAGGAAGTGTTGCAGCACTTGAACATGTTGATAAAGTAATAATCCATACTTTATATACTTTTTTAATATACTCAATAGGATTTACTTTCTTAACAAGATATACAGGTAAGATCATTACAAGTATTAAAGCAATAATTCCACAAATATAAGCAACTAAAATATATTTTGCTCCTATTCCAAGTAATATATATCCATACTTAGAAATTGTTGAAGTTATTAAAGCAAATGTTGCAATTGGTGTAACATACATAAAATATTCAAATACTTTATTAACATACTTTTTAAATGTTGTTAAAGCACTAAATATTTTTTCTGTTCCCTTTATTAAAGAACATATCTTTCCAAACAAATATGCTACAACAATAACAAAGAATACTTTTGGATTAACAAATATATCACTTAAACTACTTGGTAATAAACTTGTTAAAGCATTAGTGACATTAAATGTTGTTGTATTACCACTCCATTCAACACCTTCAAAAATAAAAGCATTTGCAGGATTAATAATTAATACTACAACACTAGAAATAATAAAAGTTATTGTATACATGATAGTAAATAATAAAACTGATTTACCTATTAAACCATTTTTCTTTTTACTTGTTTCATATATTGTTATTGCAATACTAGTAAATAAAACAGGTGTAATAAAAATCTTTAGTATCTTTATATACCAAGTACCAATTAAATCAATTACTAAAGGTATTTCTTTAATATTCAATCCAACAATAACGCCTAGTAGCAATCCTACTAGTGTTAAGATGTTAAATATTTTCTTCATATTTCTTTATTCTTTCAATTGCTCTTTTTGAGTTTTCAATACTGCCTAAACCGCTTATTCTAAAGTTATATTTACCATTACTACCAAATACTTCACCTGGTACAACAACAATATTTAGCTTAGTAAGGAAGTAATCAAAGGCTTCCCAACTAGTCATATTATTCTTTGTTTTTACCCATAAATAAGGCGAATCATAGCCTCCAATAGTACTATAACCTAGCTTGTTTAGTTCTTCCCTTAGGTATTTAATATTATCTTTATACTTCTTAATATTCTCTTTAATTAGCTTTTTAGATTCATCAGAAAATGCGGCAATCGCGCCTTTTTGAGATACATAGCTTGTTCCATTAAATCTATTTGTAGTTCTTTCTTTCCAGTAATAATTGATATCTTCATCAATCTCATTTGGAATAACATAATATGAACATCTTGAAGAAGAGAATGATAAATCTTTTGAGAAAGATCTCATTTCAATAATACATTTCTTTGCTCCTTCAACTTCATATGCAGTTAATGGAACATTATCACTTTCAACAAATGATTTATATACATTATCAAAAATAATTACACTCTTATTCTTATTTGCATAGTCAATCCACTCTTTTAGTTCTTCTCTTGTTAAAGCATTTCCTATCGGATTTGCTGGTGAACATAAATAAATAATGTCGTATTTTTCTTTTGGAATTTTTAATTTGAATTCTTCATCAACTTCACCAAAATGTAATTCTCTTTGATAAGCATATGCACCGTTTTCATAAATTGGATATATTGGGTTGCCAATTAATACTTTTGAATCTTTATCGAACAATTCTAATATATTTGTTGAATCAGATTTTGTACCATCACCAATATATATTTCATCAATAGATAAGCCTAATCCTTTATATTCATTATCTAAAATAGTTTGTCTTAATTCTTCTAGACCAAAATATAAACCATAGCCTTTAAATGTATCCATTGACCCTAAATCATCAACTGCTTTTTTCATAGCGTTTCTAACTGGTTCAATAATAGGCATTGATACATCACCTATGCCAAGTGAAATAACATCAGCATCAGGATGAGCTAATTTATATTCTTTAACAAGTCTTGTTGATTTTGAGAAAGTATTCTCTTTTTCTATATTTAATAAACTTCTATTAAGCATAATAAAATTATACACCAATAAAAAAGGCATGTATTTCTACATGCCTTTTGATTCAAGAATTATTCTTCTTCTTTTAATACTAAATCTGTTTCATCATCGAAGTCATCTTCATCTTCAGGAAGATTTGTAACTTCTGGAGGTAGCTGTTCAAGAGCTCTTGCTTCTTCAGCTTTGATTTCTCTTTCTTCATCTAACTCAGCAGCACGTTCATTAATTAAACGTGTTGTTTCTCTTTCGAATTGAGATCCAGTTCCGGCAGGAATAAGTTTACCAATGATAACGTTTTCCTTAATACCGAATAATGTATCTATCTTAGAGTTTACTGCAGCATCTGTAAGAACTTTTGTTGTTTCTTGGAATGATGCAGCTGATAAGAATGATTCAGTTTCTACAGAAGATTTAGAAATACCTTGTAGTAATGGTCCAAACTTAGCTGGAGCTTTACCTTTTAATAGAAGTTTGTTGTTGATTTCGTTTAGCTTTCTTAAGTTAACGCCTTGACCTGCAGAGAATGTACTATCTCCTGGATCTACGATAACAACCTTCTTCAACATTTGTCTAATAACTACTTCAACGTGTTTATCAGAAATGTCGATACCAGCAGCAGCATAAACTTTCTTAACTTCTTTAATAATGTATTTTTGAACTTCTTGTACACCAGCGATTTCAAGTAATTCCTTAGGGTCAATATTTCCTTCAGTTAACTTGTCACCAGCTTTAACTTTTGTACCAACTTTTAACCATGAACGAACAGTTTGAGATAAGCCTAGCTTATGTTCAATCTTTTCTTTTTCACTAGTTACTTCAACAACCCAAGTATGGTCTTCTGTTTCATTGATTGCTGTGATTTCACCATCTATCTTAGATAGAATAGCTGGACGTTTTGGACAACGTGCTTCAAATAGTTCTTCAACACGTGGAAGACCTTGAGTGATATCAGAATCACCAGCGGCAACACCACCTGTATGGAATGTACGCATTGTTAACTGAGTACCTGGTTCACCGATTGATTGAGCAGCCATAATACCTACAGCTTCACCGTTTTCAACCTCTTTACCAGTAGCCATGTTACGTCCATAGCACTTACGACAAATACCATCTTTGCAACGACATGTGAAAGTATTTCTAATAGACATACCTTCGATGCCTGCTTTAACAATCTTGTCAGCAATAGCTTCAGTAATATATTCGTTCTTGCTTACTAAGATTTCGCCAGTCTTTGGATCAGCTACTTCTTGAGCAGAATATCTACCGATAATACGATCAATGAATTTTTCGATTGTACTATTATCTTTTCTATCGATAATAGCTTCTACAAAGAATCCTTGGTCAGTTTGGCAATCATCTTCCATGATGATTACATCTTGAGATACATCAACAAGACGTCTAGTTAAATAACCTGAACCAGCAGTCTTTAAGGCAGTATCTGTAAGACCTTTTCTAACACCGTGAGAAGAAATGAAGAATTCTGATACATTTAATCCCTCACGGAATGATGAATAAATAGGAACCTCAATAATTGAAGGTTGGTATTCTTTTGACTTAGCTTGTGTTGGTCTACCCATTAATCCACGCATACCAGCTAATTGAGTAAAGTGAGATTTATTACCTCTGGCACCAGATACAGCCATCATGTTGATTGGAGATTTTCTTGGTAAGTTATTCATAACTTCATCACCAATAACATCCTTAGTATCTGCCCATAGTTTTGAGAATAATTTTTCCCATTCAGGTGGAGTCAACATACCTCTACGTAATAAGTTTTGTAGTACTTCTGCTTTTGCTTTAGCTTCAGTAACATATTTTTCCTTATTAGGAGCAACGTTAATATCAGCTAGAGATACAGTCATACCTGCAACTGTAGAGTATTCGAAACCTAAGTCTTTGATGTTATCTAATACTGCACTAGAACCTTCAGTTTGGTATCTAGCGAATACTTCTGCGATAACACTAGATAGATCTTTCTTCTTAAATTCAGGAGCGATCTTTCTATTCTTAATAATTTCTTTAATATCTGATCCAACAGGAACAAAGTAATCATCTGGTACATTCTTTAATGTATCTGGTGTTACATAGTTGATGTAAGGGAAATCTTTAGGGAATTTATCGTTAAAGATTAACTTACCGATTGTTGTGATTAGATACATATCTAATTGTTTGTCGCTGAAACAAGTCTTACGTAAAGCTCTTGCAGGTACTGCAACTCTTGTATGTAAGTGCACTTGTTTATTTTGGTAAGCCATTAATGCTTCATTGAAATCTTTGAAGACATGGCCTTCCATATCACCGAATCTTCTCCACATAGCAGCTTTTTCAGCATCACCTAATGCTTCAATGAAATCTGCTTTTTCATAGAATTCATCAGTAGTTTCTTCCATGTTTAGATAGAAGTTACCAAGAACCATATCTTGAGATGGAGTAACGATTGGTTTACCATCTTTTGGTCCTAAGATGTTGTTTGATGCTAACATTAAGATTTCAGCTTCAGCTCTTGCCTTTTCTGATAGAGGTAGATGGACAGCCATTTGGTCACCATCGAAGTCAGCGTTGAATGCTGTACATACTAATGGATGCAAACGAATAGCTCTACCTTCTACTAGTTTAGGTTTGAATGCTTGAATACCTAATCTATGTAATGTTGGGGCACGGTTTAAGAATACAGGATGGTTATCCATTAAATCTTCTAGAATGTCCCAGATTTGTGGATCTAATCTTTCAATCATCTTTTCAGCGAATTTAGGTGATTGAGCAATCTTTTGGTTAACAAGTTCATTAATAACAAATGGTTTATATAGTTGAATAGCCATTTCACGAGGAATACCACATTGGTACATCTTTAGATCTGGTCCAACGGCGATAACTGAACGACCTGAGAAGTCGACACGTTTACCTAATAAGTTTTGTCTAAATCTACCTTGTTTACCTTTTAAGCTGTGTGATAAAGATTTAAGAGGACGGTTACCAGAACCCTTAACAGGATTTCCACGTCTACCGTTATCAATTAAAGCATCAACAGCTTCTTGTAACATACGTTTTTCGTTTTGAACGATAATGTTTGGAGTACCAATCTCAAGTAACTTTCTTAAACGATTGTTACGAGTGATAACTCTACGATATAAATCGTTTAAATCAGATGTAGCAAATCTACCACCATCAAGTTGTAGCATTGGTCTTAAATCTGGTGGAATAACTGGTAACTCAGTAAGTACCATCCACTCAGGTTTATTATCTGATTCAACAAATGCATTAATAGTTTCTAAACGTTTAATTAATTTTTTACGTTTGTCACCTTGAGCTTTTTCAAGTTCTTTCTTAATTGCTTTCTTTTCTTTTACAACATCAACTTGTTCAAGTAATGTTCTAATAGCTTCTGCACCAGTTGCAGCTTTGAAAGCATTAGCACCATAAAGAGCATGGTAGTTTCTAACTTCCATTTCTGATAGTGCTTGTTTGTACTCAAGTTCAGTTTCTCCTGGATCTGTAACAATCCAAGTTACAAAGTATACGATTTCTTCAAGAGTCTTAGGAGATACATTTAATACAAGTCCCATTCTTGAAGGTATACCTTTTAGATACCAAATATGAGCTACAGGAGCAGCTAATGAGATATGTCCCATACGCTCTCTTCTTACAGATGATTTAGTGATCTCAACACCACATCTGTCACAAACTACGCCTTTATAACGTACTTTCTTGTATTTACCACAGTAACATTCCCAGTCTTTTGATGGACCAAAAATTCTTTCACAGAATAAGCCATCTCTTTCTGGCTTTTGGCTACGGTAGTTAATAGTTTCTGGTTTTGTGACTTCACCGTGTGACCATTCAAGAATTCTTTCAGGAGATGCTAAACCAACTTTAATTGCTTCAAATTTACTTTTAGCCATATTGTTTTCCTCCTTACTCTTCTTCATCAAGGCCAATTACTGCAGCCTCTTCTTCATCATCATCAAGTGAGTCTTTAATAGTTAAACCTTCAGTATCTGGCATCATAGCATCCTTAGGTGCTTCTTGAATGTCATCATCATCAGCGTTAGAAATTGTTACTTCATTTCCATCAGCATCTAACATCTTAATGTCGATAGCTAATGCTTGAAGTTCACTCTTTAATACGTTGAATGATTCTGGAACTCCAGGTTCTGGAATAGGTTTACCTTTTAGAATTGCATCATAAGCCTTTGTACGGCCATTGATATCATCAGATTTAATAGTTAAGATTTCTCCTAATGTATGTGCAGCACCATAAGCTTCAAGTGCCCAAACTTCCATTTCACCAAATCTTTGACCACCATTTTGTGCTT
>JAUNQJ010000014.1 GCA_030536265.1 Erysipelotrichaceae bacterium | reverse complement strand
TCTCCTTTCTTTAGAAAAGTTATTACTTGGGCCCCTCCTTGTTGCGCTACACGCTCCAAGTTACCTCCCAAGAGATTGTTATGCCACCACTCACTTTAGCCCTGTGCAGGGCTCCGTTCGGGCTTCGTAGTAAGATCTCAAGAGATCTAACTACTACGGTTGGCAGGAGCCGCTAACGCTGAGCTGCCAACTGGCAAGTGTCGTTTTTATAGAAAAGTTTTTTAAGATTGTTAAGGCCACCATTCGCCAAAATTGTCACCGTCAATTTTGTCTCAGGCTCCACTCTCCATGCATTCCGCTTCGCTTCATCCATGTATCGTTACGGTCTTATGCCTAACGGCCTAAGACTGGCCAAGAAGTTTTTGTTTTTAAAGAAGTTTCTATTTTGCTTTTATTAGTAAGTATTGTTTTCTTTACTAATCGCTCAGCTTTTTACAAAAATCCTTTATTTATCGTACTTTTTATTAAAATAACCTTGTTATTTAGGGGACTTGTGTACGCACTAGATAAATAACAAGTTAAGAAATCATTTTTAATTCATCAAAAACAAGTTTAAATTTATCAAAAGGCACAATTATAAACTCAGTGCCTATCTCTTCTTCTGTTTTACAAACTCTAAAACAAGAATAAATATCCATTACCATAGCATTGTCACTATGGCCTAAAGCACTCATTATTTTGTTTATGATTCGACCATTTTCAAGGTTGTCATTGTCACAAATTTTGGTTGAACTAAATCCATCGGACGTTCTTTTTATAATCGCTACAAGAGGAATTTTGACCCCTTCAAAGAGCGATTGATGTCTCTCTACATAATCCTTCAATGCAATATCAACGTAGTTCATAAGCATGTAATTTTCCTTTAGAGAGCCATCTCTATACATCCTTTTGAATGTCATAGGAGTCTTAATTCTTAGAATTTCACCATCATATTTTACTGATACTGGATTGTCTTTTAAACTGATTTTTTCATAATCTTCATCAAAATAATCCTCTTCTCTATACTCCTTAATTTCGATGGCTTGCCTACAAGACAAAGCTATTTTTTCACTGTTATAAACTACTTCATCTAGCTCGTTTATAGGTAAAGAAGTTAAGTCAGTTTCTTGGTCTTTTCCAAACAAAAACCTTTGCATTCTTCCAATGGATTTGTTAATTCCATCTATATTTGTGATTCTATTTTTAATATTGATTATCATATTTCTTTATGTCACTCCATATATCTTTTGTTCTTTTTTCAACTATTCGGTAACCCTTCTTTTGTGATTCATCTAAAACACAAATATGGGTAAAACCAAGTTGAGGTATTTTAAATGCATGTGCAGGATTATCAATTAATGCAATCCTTCTTATTGAACCAAGTAACTTCTCTTCAGGAATTAAACGTTTAGAATTTTTAAGAAGCTCAATTCTTTCATCCTCTACGTTCCCCGGTATTTTTATTAATTGAAATAGCCTTGGCTCTTGCCACTCAGAACTTGGAACATCGAACATAATATTCCAAGGTGTATCACATACAATAAAGTTTTCAGCATCTGGCATTAGATCAGCTACTAGCCACATTATGTCTACATCATCCTTATTTAGATTTTCTAAGTATGCTTCTACATTGGAAAGTCTACAATCGTTATGATATTTAAAGTTATCCCTAAACTTATCGTCACTTATGCGATAGTACATTCCTTTAGTAATTGCCCATCCATCAGATGATAGTAGACATTCTCCTTGTGATTGAAGTTCATATAGAATCTTCTCAGCCATTTTTTCATCGACATCGTTAAAATTATTTACAAGGCATCGAATTAGAATCTTAGTTTTGATGTATGGTATCTTTCTTAGAATCTTTCTTATAAAATCACCATAAATTTCAATATTATAAATCATTCATCTTGCCCTCCCAATTCTTCTTAACAAAGTCTTTTACATTAAGTAATTGATTATCTCTATAATTCATTTTCTGTTTTAGTGTTTCTAGATCTATCATTTGCTCAGGTTCAAGATTTTGTTTTGCCTCTTCATATGTTTCAAGCTCTCCATCAATGACTTCAGCTTGAGCAAGCTTTGCTTGTTTCTTATCTTCTTCTTGTTCTAGCTTTTTTAGTTGAGCATATTTAATTAGTGTTGCTTCATCCGTGAATGTAAGAAGTTTCTCTGTTTCACTTGGAGTAAATTGGATTCTTACCCTACTTTCACCTGCTACCATTAATCCTTGTCCAGACTTAAATCTAGATATTGCACTAATTTCGTTTTCAGTTAGTTCTATCATTTCTGCTAAAGAGTAAATATCTTTATCTTCCATTTTTAGTAACAGCTTGGTAGCACAATTACCTAAAACAGCATTTCCATACTTACCATTTTCTACAGCCATGATGTCGCTTGGGTTTTGTGTAGCAAATATACAAGTAGCGTTATAGGCTCTAGCAAGTTTAGATATTTCAAGAGACTTATTTGCAGCAATTGGATTAAACGCAAATCGCCACCACTCATCACAAACTAATACTTTCTTTTGAGCTTTATTTTCTTTAATCTTTGACCAACAGTATTCCATAGCAACATAAATTGCTAAGCCTAACATTTCATCGGTGTTGTGTTCTAGTCCTATAACAAAGAAATCTTTATTAACATCAACATTAGTCTTGCCATTGAAGTATGCACCTGAACCAGTAGTTAATAACTTAACTGCTCTAGCAAGTCTTAATGTTTCTTTTTTTGATTCAAGTTCTTTTACAAGGTCAGATAAGATAGGCATCTCTTTATATCCAGTGTGATGCTTATTCCATAAAGAATTATTAGATACAGTGATTCCTTTTTTCGCATATGTTTCTATGATTGCTTCATTTAAAAGTTGTTTCTCTTCTATAGACATATCTTTTATATGAAGTTGAAGAAATTCCATAACAGATGAGATTTTATTTGTTAAACGAGAAAATGTTCTGTTATCTCTACTACTACCAATTAATTCTTTAAATTCTTTACTATCTTCATCTTCCATAAAGATTTCCATTACATTAAGACGTTGTGAACTTCCAGAGCCAATTGATACGAACTGCCCTCCTATAGCATCGCAAACACGGAGTAACTCGTCCTCTTTCTCTGGTGCTAAAAAGAATACAGGTATGTTTTTGACTCGGCTTCTTAAACAATATTCAAGAACCGAAACTGATTTGCCTGATCCTGATGAACCAAAGACTACCATATGAGGATTAGTTAACTTTGCACGATTGTATTGGTCTAGAATTACTGGTGAACCATTTGATAAGTTATCAGCAATATATAAACCATCTTTATCTAGTATTTGAAATGATGTAAATGGATATAAACTTGCTGCACCATCAGTTAAAGTATTTCTCTTCATTTTAGTGAAAAAATCGCCTTCAAGCATACTTGTAGGTAAACATTTAATAAATGATTGCTCGGCTTCATATCTGTTTTCTCTTAAAACAATATCAAATCGTCTTGCGATATTCTTTAATTCTTCTATTCTTAATTCAACTTGTTTTGGATCTTTATCAGATACGGTTATCATTGTTGCAATATAGTAAAAATCTTCACCACTAGATAAACCATTTTTTAAATAATAACCAGCTTGTAAAGTTGCTTTAGAATTTTCATATTGTTCAGTTGTATCGTAAGTTTCAGATAAAGATACTTGAGAATGGCCAATAGAACGTTTAATTTTATTAATTACTTCAGATTTTGATAATTTCTTTAAAAATATATCTACATCTACTCCAGGATATGAATTAATGAAATTATCTAACCATCCAGCAATTACATCAGGGTTATAACCATATGATGGAATGTATAAGAAGCTATAGTATCTATCATCCATTACAAGATATTTAGAATTTGAATAACTAACTTGTTTTGGTGCTATGTAATCAGTTGGTGGAACAAATGTATTGATGTCACCAGTTTCTTCGATGTATTTTTTATAAATCTCACTAGCATGTTCTTCAAATGGCTCACTAATATATGAGTTTCGATTATAAAGCATATAGAACAGTTTGGCATACATATTATTTTGCTCTTCATCAGTGTTAGTTATTACATCGTTTCCACACATTCTAAGAAGATTAACAAGTCTATTAGCATCTACATTAAGTTGATATGATATTTCTTTTAATGATTGATTAGACTTATTGGAACTATAAGGAAACGAGATAAAGAATCTATGTGTTGTGCCATACTCTTGAGCTTCTAGTAATCTATTTTCATATTCTTTGCCCATCTTTTTGCAGTTTTCATCTTTTTCTTGTTCAATATGCTCTCTAATATCTTTAATTTGATAAGACAAATCAGCTTGAACAGTTACTGACTTGATGTGTAATTCATCAGGTGCAGCTTTTAATAAAGAATGAAACTGTTCTGATACTTTATTTTGGTCTTTAACGCGCTTTAAAAAGAATGGAGATGGCAAAACTTCTAATAATTTAATGTATTTATTATCTTTAGTAACAATTAACCCATTAATAAACTCTTTGATCGGAATATTCTGCTGAGTTGATTGAACTGGTGTCTTTCTCATTGTTTTACTCATGTTTTTTCTTCTTTCTTAATTCTTTTTCTCGTTTTAACTTAATTTTGTAATCCTTATATTCTTGTTTGCTCATATACTCTATTGGTTTATCTACAACTCCAATATCGTCCTCAAAATACATTTGGGCCTGAACAAATTTGTTTGTGCCCTTCTCTTCTTCAAGCCTTTTGATGTTTTTTTCATCTAAGGCTTTCTTGTATTTTGTAAATAAAGCAATTATTCGATCTCGTGGAAGAATATATTGTCCTGAGTTATCTCCGCCACTACCGATAGATTTAATTTCTGTTTTAATGCGTGGATTGTAGTATGTAGTCCTTTTGCTGGTATTAAAATGCCTTAGATTTTTAATAAATGTAGTTAATGGTTCATCGTTTATGCCTTTTATCCCCAAAATGATAGCGAGAACACTTGGAACAAGGCATATACCAATAGTTGATGAGCTGATACTTCTAATGCCAAACGCAAACATTAATCCAATTGATAAGCCAAAGAATAGTATTCCTAAAATAATCCCTTCGATTAGAAATATTGGTCTAAAGTTAAAGCCTGCAAAATTAATACCATTTTCAAAATTATCTGGTATTTTCCTAATTCGATATTCTTCAGAATTTGTAGTCATATCCATACTCCTTCATATACTTTTCAAAATTTCTTTTAGATTTTAGACAATCAAAATAAACGTAGAAAATATTCCAACTACTTTCTTCAAAATAGATTGATTGTTTGTTTAAATATTCTCTTACGAGTTCACGTTCGTTACTTGTTTTTGGTAAATATTCTTGGTAATAATCCGTAGTAATTGGGTGTACGGACTTAGATTTTTGTGGCATGACCTACAACAAATCCTAAATCTTCTACCACTTCAACAACACGAACATAAACTTTATCACCTATTGCTAGAGGTATTCTTTGTCTAACTGTATATGATTGGCAAGATGCTGGAACACTATTTTTTAAAATAACTGTGTAAGTATTTTTCTCTTTGTTGTATCTATCAACGACTCCAATTAATACATCACCTCTTTTGATAGTACTAATCATTTTTGAAATATTATCTAATCTTCCAGAACATGACATATATACAGAATCTTTATTGATATGTAGCTTCCTTACACGAACCGGAATTGTATCACCTGGAGAAACAAATTTTTTACAATTATCTACAAATTCTTTATTTAAGTTATAGGCATCGAGCCTTGTTTCAATTCCGCAAGCTTCAATTAAAACTGAATCTTCTTTTACAGCTAAGACATGTGCATTATTAATTACGTCACCAATAGCAACATTTCTTGGTGCACGTTTTGCTGATTTTGTACGGCCTTTATGAAAGAAATAAATATTTCTTAATACTTCCATCGCCTTGTTGCGGTTACCAATAACAATTGTTGTATACTCATCCTTAAACTCGCCTTTAAGTATTTTTGTACGCATAGCTTTTTCAACACAAAAGCATATTTTTGCACCCAATTGGTATGTAGCCATGGCCATTCTAAGATTCATTTTTTCTTCTTCAGACATTTTATTTTCATAATTTCGTCCAAAATCGAACGTCGATTCAAAATACATATGATCTGGAATACTTACTTTAGTGCCTTTAAACAACACCGAGATAAAGAAACGACATGATTTCCTATCAGCACGATCTACAGAATATACTTGGCCCCATAGAACTTGATTATCTCTTTCGTGTTCCTTTATTTCTTTATAGATTTCTATTTCTTTTTCTTGAGGTGTTAACTCAAAACTTTTTTCATTTTCTATTTCGCTAGACAACACTCCTACATCTTCGTTGTCAAATGTTGAAGGTTCTTTTTCTGCAAGTACTTCACTCTCTTCTTCTTGAGGTGATATTTCACAATTTTTTTCACCTTCAATTTCACTTGATAATTTACCAATATCTTCGTTATCTATTGTTGTTGGCCCATTTTCAATTACGGGCTCTTCTTTTTTCTTTCTTGGCATAAAGCTCCTTTCTTTTAACTCATTAGTGTTTTTTTACGAGTACTTTTCTTGTTTTGCTTTTTAAGTTCATGTTTTGGTTTTTGCTGAGGTCTTGATGGCTCAACTTCTTTAACAGTTTGTTTCTCTTGAGGTTCTTCTTCTTTAACCTTTTTTACTATCTTTTCTTCTGCAATTGATTCTTCTTTTGGTATATCTTTTTCTGTAATTACGCCCTCATTTGTTATTGGTGTTAAAGAACATGCTTCAATTTTCTTTTTAATAAATACTGATTTATCAAAATTATTAAATTTCTTTTTAATTTCGGCTCTTAATTCAAGACGCAACACATGCTCATATACACTAGTTGGTACTGTATCGTTGTTTATAAAACAAGGGTGTTCAATCCAAGGGAATGGATTAAGCTTCAATGGATATTCACCTTGTTTAACGACAAGTACAGCGTTCTTCCAACGTCTTGCCTCATCTACTGTTAACAAGAAACGTTTATCAGTTCTAACTTTTAACTTCAAATCATTTTTATGTAATAAACCAAACTCATCATGCATTTCAGATAAAACTGTCGATTCTCCACTTGCAAATTCAGAGATAAACTTACATGTTTCTGGATCATTACCGCCTAGATATAAAAGCGTTGAACAGCCACCTTGTATGATGTCTTTTACTTGTGGCCCATATACAGCTTCAAGTTGTGAATAAGCTTGAATGATAACAGATATGAAGATATTTCTCTTTCTTGAATTAGACATTGTTACACCAAAAGCTTCTGGTGAGCCACCAATTACACCAATTGAATAAAACTCATCTAACATTGTTACTAAATTTAAACAAGGATTAGGAATACCTCGTGACTTTGCAATTTGAGCTTTTTTATCAAAAATATCTTGAGCATCTTTAAATAAGAATGAGAAAAATAAAGATGCAATTGGCTTTGTTGCAATAGATTTATCGGACATAATAACGAAATATGCAGATTGTTTTTGATTTACATCACTTAAATGTATGCCATCATACGATAAGATTTCTTTTATTTTTCCATCAGAAAATAGTTGAAAACGTAATTGGATTCCTTGTAGAGCTGATTTTCTAACACTTTCCGTATCATTTGTGGCATAAACTAAATAATTAATATGTGCTGGATGCCAATTAGGTACATTCCCAATGTTTGTTTCAACTTCACTAAAATGAAGTAAATTATAGAAAACTTGAGACATTGTATAACCATACTTTGATGAATGAGCATCTATTGCTTCTAATGCATCAATAACTTTTTTCTTATCTACACCATGAGACATAGCTGCATCTAATATTTCTTTTCTACATTGTTTTAAAGAAACCATTTCATTTTCTATTGCACGAAAAAATTCACCTTCTACATCACCAGTTATCGTTGTATATAATTCTTTATAGTTATTTAATATTGCGTTTTCTCTGTCATAGGCAGTATAAGCAATAACAGCTTTAAGTAAATTAAGCGCAGAGTTATACCAGAAGTCATCATCTCCATTACCTGAGTTTTGCATATAGATTGCTGCAAAATCATTTAATCGTGTTGGATCTAATCTTTCAGTATCTGGATCTATTGTTTCTTCTAAACAATTCCAATATTCTGAATAATCTGGTTCTGCTAAATTTAAAACTTTTACTTCAAGGTTTCTATCAATGCAAAATTTAGCTAAGTCAGTATATAGTTCAGCACTTGGGTCTGTTACTACAAAGCTATCACCTCTTAAAACTGCTTGAATTAATTCTGTTCTAACATAACCAAAACTTTTACCTGCACCCATACTTGCAACACAAATTACATTACGATTACCAGTACCACCACTTTCTGGTTTCTTATATCCAACTACTTTTCTTCCGCCTTCAGATAATTGACCATATATCGTTGTAGTTGTATCTATAATTTTGTTTACTTCAAATGCTTTATAGACTTCGTTTTCTCTCATCCAACGTGAAGATCCATATGTTGATTGCTCCATAAAGTTAACTCCACGGTTATCTCTATCAGATACGTTGTTATGTCTAAACATAAAGATAGCTGTATAGAAAATAATAAATGTCGCAAGAACATAGAGCATTGTTGTGATTGGTTTTCCTGACTTATCTTTAAATGCATAATAGAAAACATTTTTGTCGCCACGAGTTAAAGTTCTAATTAGTGATCCAGAACACCAAGCTAATGTAGTGTAGGAAATAACAATAATAACTAAAAGGATAAAAATTAAAAGTAACTTCATCCATAGCTTTTGTCTTTTAAAAAACGCTATATATTTTTGCATTCTATCCTCCTATTGTTTTGGATTAGCAAACATAACCCACGATGATTGACCACCACCCGTGGCATTTACATATTGATAAAATTCATCAAAGGTCATTTGTTTTCTAATTCTTATTCCGGCATTTATAGTTCCGTGTACTCCTCCATAATTGCCTTCAGATATTGTTATTGTTTTATTTTCATAATCAACTGCATCAACACATCCTACATGTCCATATTTTGACGAAGATGAACCGATTGAATATATTCCGCCTGGTGCTGGTGAAGATCCTAAATAGAAATGCTCTTTTCCATAATCAGAATTAAGTAAATTACTAACCATAGAATGACCATCTCCAGATAACACAAACCCTTCACCATATACGCAATAGAACCAATAATTAGCAAACTCAGTACAGTTATATCGTGTAGCATATGTACTTAATGTTCCTTCTCTTCTTAATTGACCAATCGTGTTCCAGATTTGAACGAATGTACCATTCATTCCATAAACGAAGATTTCGCCATCATAGCCTGGCTCACCTTGGATAAATCTTGAAGATAAACCAGATATTGGAACGTAGATTATGACTCCATCATCAATTAGTTTTTGGAAGTATGCATTACGGTTATCATCTTCGCCATTTCTTAATAATTCGTAATAATTGTTGTAATAATCATTAAGTAATGAATTTACAAACGAAGATGAATCAAAATCGTTTAAATTTGAATTATTAGCTACATAATCGATAGTTTGAGTGATTTCATCGTCTTTATAGCTAGATAAGTCATAATAAATTGGAATTGTGATTTTTCCATACCAACAAGGCACTTCTACCTCTACTTGTTCTTTATGGAATGTATAATTCGCTCTATTTTGATAACTACTTGCACTAGAACAACTAACTGAAGATGTAGTTGTCTGTTTTGTAGTTGGATTTGTATAAGTGATAGAACATCTATCTTCTAACTTGGTTTTTGTGCCTAAATAGAAGTCATTTAGGTCCCATCTTTCGCTTTCTTCATCAAAAACAAAAAATGAACGAGCGTTTTCTTTTATAACTTGGGCAAATTCATCGCTTCCAGAGTCATTAAACTCATTAGCGTTCTGCTTATATACCTTCCAACCATAGTCCGACAAGGATAATTCACCATGTTCATCAACCTCAAACATGTAATCTTCAGGCTCGAACATATCCTTTTTTGGAGCTAAATAATCAATAGTTCCATTGACTGCGGTCGTATATGCGGTCACATTTGAGGTAATTTGGCTCAAATTAGGTGTAAAATTCACGTTTATTTCGCAAAAATCATTCGATAATGCGTATGATCCATCATTATTGTCCTTAAAATCGCTTATTTTACCCTCACAAACGAAGTTTTCATTCAAAAACGACAACACTGTGTCTTTTGAATCGCTTTTTGCGTTAGAAAATGCACCCGAGACTGCACTTTCAACACTACTCTCCATTGAGGCTACATCGCCTTCTGTTTTTAGTAGGATTCCAGAAGGTACAACGGACAAAATTATGTTGATTAATAGTAGAAATCCAAGGATACAAGCTAGGCAAATTATGGTCTCTCCAGCTAGTCCTTCTAGGGCTGTTGAAGCTACTTTTTTTGCTGATTTAAGGCCTTTTTTAGCTAGTTTTAAGCTTGAAGATACCATCGTTGAGCCATTGATAGGACTACTATTTTTGTCGTTATTTTGGCTCATTTTTACCCCTTATTTCCATTTGCAAATTGCTTTGCAATCTCATCACTTGGAGCAAAAATTGACTCTTTTTCTATGGCTTTTGGCTCTTGTTTTGGCAAGTCATTTGAGAAGATATTATCGTATTGTGCACCTGCTGAACTTTGCTCAAATTTAACGTTTTCCGATATGCTTTCTACATGAACATTCATAGGTTCTGGCGCTTTAATTTGATAAGCTCTACTTCCAGAATTATCAATAATTTGTGATTCTCCAGTTAAAACCCAAGACTTATCATCGCCCATTTCAACTGACGTTCCAGCAACCATACTCGATGAATCATAATTAGCTGTTGGCATAAAGTATTTACCAATTGCATCTACTTCACCATTTCTATTGATGTAAGTTGCATCACCTACTATGCCTTCAACTTGGCCAACATTTGCTTTAATTAGTTCACTACTTTCATAGTTGAATCCTTGTGCTCCATCAATTCCTCTAATTGCTTCGTTAACTGTTGATGATGAAACATTCTGAAGAGGTTTACCAACTTCTGCCTCCTTCATAGAAACATTTATTGCATCGATTGCTTTATTTTGACTTGCAGACAATCCTCTTGTAGATTTATTACCAATTAATGGATTCCAAGATTTTGCATAAGCCCAAGATTTTGCACCTACGCTATTATCTGAGCTTGATAGATTTCCATTTTCAAATAAATTATCTCTACCAGTTTCTCTAACACTTCCTGCAACAGCACCAGATGAGTGCCCTCTTCCGATAAATGTTGCAGCAGTCCTTGTAAGCATTAAGCCTGCACCTAATGCACCAAAGCCAGCAAGTATTGATCTAGCTGAATCAGTATTTGGCATTGTTCTTAAACCAAATGCAGCAAATATTTTTTCTGAATTTTTCATAAGGTTTAATAAAACAATTGCAACTGCTAAATCAAAAATATAAGTTCCTGAATCAGTAATAATTCTTGGAAGAGAATTTACTTTATTCATAAACAAAGACCACATTACTAAACTTAAAAGTATTGCTGCAAATTGAGTAAACAAAGATAATATCCATTGTTTACAAGTATCTGATGTTTCTGAACTTGCATTTAATGTAATAAAAATTGGCCCAAAGATAACTGATACAGCAAAAGATAATATTCTTTCTAAATATGAAATAGCTGCACCAATCACTGATGCCATTAATGCACCAGCTAATACTAATTGACCAATATATGTTGCTACATCAAGATCAACTCCGAAAGATACTCCAGCTAAAGTTTCAGTAGAAATTGAAGGACTAACGTTTGATAGAACTGTTCCAAACCATTGGCCAAAGTAACCTAATAATCCATTAAAGCCTAATACGTTAGATCCAAATATTAATTTTGAAAGTAATAAAGTGATTGTGCATCTCATAATGATTTGTAATGCATTTGATGAACTTTCACCCGTAAATGCCGATGTATAAGATTTAATCATTGTCACGGCAAAAATAAGAATTAATAATGCATCAGCAATTCCAAAAATAATACCACTGATATTTAGTGTCTCAGGGAACGGCAAAAGATTAATGAAATTTTGAATTATGTTATCTCCTTCAGAGAATACAGTTATTGATGAATCTAATATTTTTTGTGATATCCATAATGCACCTGAAAATAATAAAGTGATTATGGTTTGCATCGCTGCATATAATACAGTAGCAATTACCATGTAATGCCTCCCTTCTATCGGGAAAACATCATTAATAAAGCGGAATAATTATTAAGCTAAACCTTGCATCCAAGTAACTATAGGCTCAGCTAAGTTAATCATTAATAGACCAATTAAAATTGCAATCAACCAACCTTTAACTTTTGCAATTGTTTGTTGGTTAGTTCCAAATATCATTAATAAACCACAGATAACTACACCCGTGATAGCAATTGGATTAGCAATATCTTTTACAATATCAATAATTCCAAATATACCAGTACTGATCTTTTGAGATATATCATCTTCAGCAAAAACCTTTGCTGGTGCTAGCAATCCATAAAAAACTGGTGATAAAACGGCTAACTTACCGATTGTTTTACTATTCATTATTTACTATTCTCCTTATCAAAAAAGGCACCCTAAACAGAGTGCCCATATATGTTTAAATTAGATACACTCCGCCTTTATTTTTGATAGTTTTCCTAAAAAATAAAAAAACCGCACCAAAATAAATTTGTACGGAACATGTGTATCAACACATATATATTATCATACAGCTAACAAAAAAGCATCATCCGATGCTTTAGGGGGCTTTGCTGTTTATTTCTAGTTAATCTTCAAAGACCACTTCTGTTGTGAAATCTTCACATCCATATGAATTTTTAACGAAGTTTTCTAACATTGTTTTAGCGTTATCTTCAGCTTTTGTTAATAAACCAGATTCAATAGCTTTTGTCTCTTCTGCATGTATTAATTCAGCAAATGATACAGCATAATCCTTTGGATTAATAGGATTAAGTATATTATTGTCGTTTACATAGAATTCATAACTATCAGGATCAACATTGGAATTTGTTATTGTTGCTTTTGGTGATTTAACCACTATAGTTTTTGCATCATCATCCTTTTCAACTTTAACATCTTCAAAATTAATTCCAGCTTTTATTTCACCATCGTATTTGTAAGTAAAGCCATTAGCTGTGCCTGGAATATCAAAGTTGATTTTTATTCCTATTATTTCCAAATCAACTTTTCTATTACTTTTTACTTCTTCTACTCTTGTAAAATAATATTCGGCAGTATTTAATTCACCAATATTGTTGATGCCTGATTGTATTTCTTCACCAGTAATAGTAACCACAACAGGCAAAATTGTTGGCTCTGGATCTGGCAATGGTTCAGCTGGCTTCTTATTATAAACTTCCAAATACCAATATGTACCACCAATACACAACAAGGCAATAAGAATTATTGTAGATAAATTATTTTTGTTTTTCATATGTTTACACCCATGCAGTGATTAAAACAACTAAATAGAATAATGCAATAACACCAACTACTGCTAGCAACGCAATCATTAATCCTTTTTTCATACTCATTTCACCTCATATATTATTTTATTACATTTCGATTACTATTTTCGAGATAGCACTTTAACAAAAACCGCTATTATTCCAACCGCAACAGCAATATCAATAATTGGGAATATTATCATTCCTTCAGCTGCTATAGCAAGAACAATAGCTAATATCCCAATTACAAATATAAACGCAAGAACAGTTAAAGTTATCATACTTCTTCCCTCCTTATTTCAATATAATTGTAGGTTTGTGGCAGTACTAAAACACACCACCTATTTAATTAAGGGTAGCTTAATTGCTACCCTATTTTTGCGTGTTATTGTATATCTTTGACCTCATTACTATATCTTTGCTTATTAGTTCTGAAATCATAATATGTTGTATGAATCTTATTATCATCTCCTACATATTCAATTTCTGCATAGTCTGGAGCACTTAAATTAAATTTATCTTCATCCATTAGATAATAGATTCCATGTAAATAGTAGAAATGCGTTGTAACTGATTCTCCTGGATTTATATTTTCATCATAGTTTGCTGAAAATTCAATCTTGTCATAATTCCAGTCATGTAGTTCTTCGATAGACATCTCAAATAGCTCTGATAAATCTTCTATGAATGCTGTTCTTTCTTCATCAGTGACACCATCTTTTTCAACGTATGTAAACTCAATATCGGTAATTACATAATTAGAATTGTTTTCGATATCCATTAACATATATCTTTTATTGTTATCTACTCCATAGTATGCTTCCCAAGATATATCGTTAAAATCTAATTCATCGGTTTTTTCTTCTTCTTTTTCAACTTGCGTGTCTTCTTTTGCTTGTTCACCATTGCTTTGACAACCTGCAAGAGCAACAATCATCAATAGTGATAGTAATACAGACAATAACTTTTTCATTTAAACATTCTCCTTCTTTGTTATTTGATAGATTTGTTCTTTATAATCTTCTTGATCTAATAGTTTAATTATCTTTTTTGAGTAAGATAGAAGATCCTTTGTTTTGCTAATGTTAGATTCTAATTCAGGTATTTTCTCTTCGAGTTTTCTTTTAATAACATCATTAGACTCATCTATAAAGGTTGTAATTTCCCTTAAAGTAAAGCCTATATTCTGAAGATGCTTGATAAACAGGATTTTGTATACAGTATTTTCATCATATAGAAGATAGCCGTATTTGGTCTTTCCAGATGGTTTTACAAGGCCAATTTGTTCATAACCTTGTATTGCCCTTCTAGAGAGCCTGTATTCTTTGCATATCGCAACAAGAGACATTTGATTCATTATCCTTCCTCCTTAATCTAAAAACTGCACTTTGCGTGCAGTCAAATGTTTCATATGAGAAATGGATTTTTTCGCGAAATATAAAAAAGCGCCTCAAGGAGAAAATGAAGCGCTTCTTTATGGGAAATACCTTGTTACAAAACTTACAGAAAGGAGGGCATAAAACCCGAGAACTAAACAAACACAACAACTAATCACCTAGGATTTCCCTTTGTGATTGTCTATATAGTAACACTACGATTGTACAAAAATCTTTCCATCTATTCTTGTCTAGGTAGATGGTATTTAAACAGGCTACCCGTCTTATTTGATTAATCCCTTTAATACAGATACAGCATTATCATCAGTTAATTTCTCTATATCAAATCCTTTTGAATCTAAATATTGTTGAATTTCATTAATATTATTTGAATATAAATCGATACAACACCCCATATCTGATAGAACAAAACTAAAATTACTAATGTCTTCTATATCATTGTTTTCTTTTAATTGTTTATAGTTATCAAATTCACAATAATATTCATTCTCAAAATCTTCCAATTCCCAACTTGGTTCAATCGCAAAACAATTTTCACATTCATCAATCAATAAAGTCTTTAGTCCTTCTAAATCATTAACAACATAATTATGATATGAACAAGTATCGCTATAAGATCTAACAACTGCAAAGAAATCTAATTTTTCCATAATAATTTTGCCTTTCCATTTTAGATATAAATCCGTTTTATTATTTTTCTATTGTAAAAGATATATATGTTGGTATTCCTAAATACCTTTTAAAGCTAAGCTTGCCTTTACTTCCCTTTGCTATGTTATTAAAATCTTCTTCTGTTACATTAAATTCTAGTATTTCAGACTTATCAGTCATAAATTGGAATGTATATGTTGTTTCTTCTTTTGATGATATTGTTTCATCAAATATTATATCTTTTTCAACTTCTTCCTTGTGGTTGATTGTTTTCTTTACCAACTCGGCATCACAATAATAGTTTTTAGATTTGTTAAATCCATTTTGAAAAGCTCTACCAATAAAATAGATGGCAAATGGTGCAATTACTATTAATGCTAGTATTAAATACCAAATCATTATTAGTGTCTTACTATAAATGGGATATTGTAAGGCAAACCTACGATAGAATCATTATATTCACTATTATCTAAGGTAATATTTATTTTTTCACATTCCTCAAAAACTCTTTGATTAATTTCCATTAATTCAATAGGTTCGTTATTAACAAATTCTTTTCCCAACACTTCTCCAGTCAAAATAGCGGTTGTAGTTTCTGTTCCACTAGGTAAAGTTTTAATTAATTCCACCACTTTAATAACTGTTTCTTCTACTAATGTTTTATCCATAAATTTTTCCTTTCGTTAATTATTAATCATCTTCTTCGTCCAAGATGTTATTCATACCAAAGCTAAAGCAATTTTTTGAACCACCAGATGTAAAGTGGATATCTCCATTTTCCATATCCATCATCATATTGTCACCCATGCCAATCATCATATGCCCTTCTGAATCGAATCCTAAATTATCATCTCCAAAGATAAAATCTCCATCATTAATATCAAATTTTGGTCCTCTATTTTTCATAAAACTGTCTCCCTATAAATTTAATAATTGTTTCTTTTTCGCATCAAATTCTTCTTGAGTAATAATTCCCTCGTCAAGCAATTCTTTAAATTTTCTAATTTCATCGGCAACAGATATAACTTTCTTTTCGTTACCGTCTACTTTGTTTATACTGACATCATCTTTATGAGTAATGGCATCTAACATTCCAATAAATTGCCTTGCTTCTTGAAGCGCTCTTTGATATTCTCCGCTATTTCTTTTTGCCTCATTAAATATAAGCTTAATAGATTCAGTTGGATGATATTCATCAGACAAATAAATAATAACTTCCATACTACTACATATATTTTTAGATGATCTTGTTGCAGCACCTACTATAGCTCCTGTTGCTCCAAACAACATATCACCTACCATGGCTCTACCAACTCCACCTTCCATTACTGTTGATTTATCTTCGCAAAGTTCATATTTAACAATTTGACTAAACTCGTATATGGTTGGTCCTAATTTAAAAATCTTGTTATCATCATCAACAAGCATTTGATCGCCAATTTTTTTAGTTATATGGAATTTTGCTCGTAATTCATTCTTTTTATTTATATATTCTGTTCTTGTTTTTCCTTCAGTTTCTACAATTCGTGAAAATTCTTCGCATGTTACATCTTTAAAATCTTCACCAAATCTTAATTTAAACCATTCAAAATCAATGCCTTTTTGTTTTGCACAATCATAACAATAATATCCATCTTTTAACCAAAACACTTTTGAAGCAAATAAACCAATTGATTTTTTACAATTACAGCAGATTCTTTCCATAAGTTACCTCTTTATATACATTATATTATTAAATAAGCTGTACAAAAAAAGAGCCTCCAAAATTGGAGACTCGATTTCACTCTTTTAAGTTCTTTCTAGCAAGTAAGAAATCGTCTATTCCTTTATATTGTTCTGGCCACGTAACTAAGGTATATTCTAGCCCCGCTTTTTCAATAATTTCTTTTATATTATCTAAAGCAGATGCTACTTCCTTTTTGTCACGATAATCCATATCAATACAAATGTTTATTTTTTCAGTTCCACGATCCTTTAATTGCATTAACTCAAAACATAAATTACTAAGGTTATTAACTCCAACAAGCCCAATGAATGGTGAGTTAGATAATGCTGCTGCAATATCTGCTTTTAATACACCTTCAGTTAAATTAACTTGTTTTGGTGTTTTGTACCAATCACCAGCATAGTGGATATTCTCACATCCCGAAACAGAACAACCTGTATCTTTTTCACTAGATGAGAACCATGCATACTTGTGATAAGATTCTTTTTGCTCAGCTGTAGCATTATCAGGCAAATCATCAAATCTAATTTGCATTCCTGATATTCTTCCAAAAGAATCTCTTACAGGTACAAAATATCCATTCTTTCTTTTTACAAGTTGAGGTTCACTATGTAAATCATAGAATCCAGGAACTCCTAACCTACGATTCTTAAAATCTAAAAATGCTCCTGACTTATAAAAAGCATCATAAGCGATAGTATTTAAACCGACGACAGGAACGGTCTTATACATACCCTTTTTGATTTGTTCTTCAGTTAAACCTCTTCTAATTAAATCATCATGATGTTGTTTTGAAAGAGTTAAAGAGTTTAATAAATGATTATAAATTTGGTTTCTTGAATCAATCTCTGCTGGAATCAAATATGATTCTCTGTTTGCAATTGGCTTATACTTTAATTTTGTTTTTGCTTCACTAGATAGCCCATCCCATCTCTTCATTAAATCTTTATAAGATTCTGAATTGGACAATCCAGTTAAAGCAGCGTGAAGTGTTATTGTGTTATATCCGTTATTGCCATCTACAACACAACTACTACCACCTTTATTGCATCTAGCAACATTTAATTCGG
>JAUNQJ010000058.1 GCA_030536265.1 Erysipelotrichaceae bacterium | reverse complement strand
GTATTCTTAACTCTTTCATTAAATGAAGAAGATTTAAAATACTATCTAATTGCTGAAAAAGTTGGAGAAATAATTCCAGTAATAGAAATTGAACAAGTTGATGTTCAAGAGATATATTCAGAAGATTCTTTAAGACAATATTTAGAAACAAAGGCTACTGCTTTGACTTTACCTGAGCAAGAAGAAGTAATCGAAGTAGATGAAGAAGCTACTGGTGCAATAGACGAAGCAAAGGGCGGAAAAAATGGCAGAGAGTAATGTTTTCTCTTTTGACCCACTCGACTTTGGTGACATTCTAAGCCAACTATTAAGAAAAGAAACAATTACAAATATTAACTGTTGGTATGGAAGAATAATTGTTTCCGACAACATTAAAGGTGAATATGTTTATGATTTAAACTCTCACTCAAGAGAAGAAATAGATGAATTTTATGATGTAATATCAAAACTTCCAAACCGTTTAGCAAATAGAATGGTCATTTCATATAACGAAGGTTCACCAATTATTGATGCAGAAACTGAATATAACGATATAGGCAGATTAAGAGTAAATGTAATTCATCCATGTTTGAATGGTTCTAACTATCCAGCTATATCTATAAGGAAGGCTTTGATGAAAGTAAGAATCACTAAAGAGGACATGATAAATAGCAATTATATATCTGAAGAAATCCTCTATCTTATCAAAGCATTAATAGAAGGTGGCAACAATATAATGATTGCCGGTATTACTGGTTCTGGCAAAACCGAACTATTAAGATATATCGCTAGATATATTAAGGATAACGAAGCAATCATTACTATCGAAGATACAAGGGAAGCATATCTAGAACAAAACTATCCAAACAAATATGTTATGGCTTTAAAATCTACGGAAGAGCAAGGGTTCTCTGAATTAATACGTGCATGTTTAAGACAAAATCCAAGATGGATATGCGTATCTGAAACTAGATCTGAAGAAGTTCTAGATTTATTAAATGCAACTGAAACCGGGCACAAACTAATTTCAACAATTCATGCGGATTCAGCGAAAGCCATTCCAAGTAGAATGGTTTCTATGGCTAAAGCAAAAGATGGCTCAGAAGCTACAAGAATTTATAAACAAGTATATGAAAATTTAGATATTGGTATTTATATTTATTACTATTCTGATAATTCTGGTTCGCATCGTATGATAGCAGAAATCTGTGAGTTCTATTTAGATGAAACAAATAAGACAAGAAGCCATGTCATAAGCGAATATGACTTCATTAATAATAAATATATTTATAACAATATCGAATCTAATAAAATCAAACAAAACTTTATTAAAGGTAGAGTAGATACTACAAAACTTAAAGGAGTATTCCTAAATGCGTAATTTTCAAACAATAACAATAATCCAAGCTATAGTTATTTTCCTTATTATAGTAATGCTTCTTTTAATTATCTTTACTGATAAAAGCAAGAAGAAAACAAAAGTTAAGAAAAGAAGTATTTATAGTAATTTTTCACCAAAATCAATAGTAGTAATTCTATTAGCATCTTTTGGAGCAACGTTATTTTTAAATAGCATCTCTTCAGACCCATTAACAAGTAGTGCAATATTCGTGCTTTTAGTTAGTTTGATTCCTTATTCGATTTTAAGTGCTCAAGAAAGAATAAAGAAAGAAGCGATATTCGATGATGTTATATTGTATTGTCAAAATACAGCTATGCTTCTTAAACAGACCCATAACGTTTATGCATCACTTTCAAAAGTTAAAGATGATTTATCGACCACTTTGAAGGAAGATGTAAAAGACCTTATCTATTGTCTTGATAATGATAAAGCAAAGGTTAAGGAGAGTATGGAAATGATAGAACATAACTATGACTATTCTTGTATTAAAAATCTAAATATTATCTTGATGCATATGCAATTTGAGCAAGCCAACATTCCAGATGAATTATTACTTAAACTTCAAGAATCTTTAGATGAGCTTGAAAAGGATGTTAGGGATAACAAGATAAAAAGAAAAGGTTTAAGAATTACTTATATAGGAATTACAGTAATTAGCCTTGTTGCATATTGGTTCTTTGTTAATCAATTAAAGAGTACCTTTGCATCTGGCTTTGAAAGCGAATTTTATAAGATGGCCCATTCCATTTATATACTTTTAACTTTAGTAAGTTTATTTTTTGTTGATAGATATTTTAATTCAACAACCACGAAGGAGTAACTATGCAAATAATTCAACATCCATATATATTAGCGATTATTCCATTTATTGCGATTATTGTTGCAGGATATTTTTTAGATGTCTTTCCAAAACAAAGTATCGTGACTAGATTGCTGAATGTTTTAGCTGAAAAAGATTTAAAAGAATTAATGTTAAAAGCAGGCCTAACAAAAACGTCAGTTACTTCTTATCAAATATTAAGAATAGGCTCAGCTTTAGCTATTGCTTTAGTTCTATTTGTTTTTGGCGACCACGGGTTAAAAGAACAAGTTATCATATGCGTTATTTTTGCATTTGGTGTTTATAAGTTAATGTATTTCTATTTGGTATTACTAGAAAGAAATAGAATTAAGAAACTAAATGATGATCTTCCTTATTGTATGAAGGCAGTAGCGTACTTATGTTATCTATATCCAGTAAACAACGCTTTTGAAAAAGCTATTGATTATGTCCCTGATGTATTTAGATATGACTTGGAGACTCTAGTAAAAGAAATCGATAAGGACCCATTAAGTGTTAAACCATATATGAATTGGGTAGAGAGATATGACAATAAGCTTGGAATGCTAAAAACATATTTGATGGAGTTTTATAGAATGTCTACATCATCATCCAAAGAACAAGAAAAACTACTAGCTAATATCAACTCATCTATATCTAACGAAATAAGAAGAGTAAGACTAAGTAAAAACAACGCTATCAATTCTGCGATAACGTGGCTAGGAATGATACCAGTATTCTTGTTGGGATTTATGTTAATGTCACTTTTAGTTGTAATTATAGATTTTATCTAGAGGTAAAAAATGATATTATTTAGTAAAGGAAACGTAAAGTATGGATAAGTCAGATTACAGAAAACTGTTTAAAGAAATGCAAAAATCTAATGACAAAGTAGCGTTAGATCCAATACTTAAAAAACATGGAATTAGCACAGGTAACTTCTACTACTTTTTAGCTCATGAAGGCGAAGGCGATAGAGCTATGTCTGTCAAAAACTTAGAGCTTATTTATAATGACCTAAAAGAACAAGGTGCTAAAGCAACTAATAGATCTAGGCTTGAAGCTATGGATACAAAGACATTTGTAAACACTTTGTTTAAGGAATTTGATTTATCAAAAGCAAACATAAAGCCAAGAGATATGACTAAGTGGATGAATAGTTTTGCTGGTGCTGAATTTAAAAAGAAAACAGATAAGAAATAGACTATGTACCTAAAAAGACATAGTTTTTTTGTTAATATGATATGGTGATTTTATGAAAGAACTTAATCCCGAGATTAAAAGTAAAAAGTTTGTTAAAGCAGTCGGTGCATTAGATTTTGGAAAAAATGGCACCCCTTTGCTAACTTCAAAGAACGTCAAAAAAGTTGATAAATATGTAAAAAAGTATTCATCATATGCAGCAAACTCGGGCGATGATTTTGTAAGAAAATATTTTGAAGAACATAAAGGTGATACTAGCAAAGCGTCGATAATCACAAAGATTATATTAATTAATACCATTGATTCAACAAACCTAAAGCAACAACTAGGTAAAGATTACTATAAGTTGATGGCTGATAGAATTATTGAAGCAAAACTTGAAAAACAGATTGCTATTGGCAATCCAATTGATAAAAAGACTTTCAAAAAAATAGCTTCTTGGTCAGTTAAAAAGAAGGGCAAGAAAGTTAATATGAACTTATTTATTTTTTTGAGCAAATACATTACTAGAACCAACGAACTATCTTATGGAAGAAATGATTATTCTATTATGGATGGTGTTGTAAGAGACAATATTCATTATTTAAGAAACAAAGATAATGAATCATATGTTCCTGCTAAGGGTGAATTAGCAGAGTATAGAGACAATTATGATTATGCTGGGTATTGTAAGAAAATAAATGAAATACTAGAAAATTTGCCAGGGGTAACACGAAATATGTTAGACCATTTTGTTTGGTTTGTATTTAAAGAAGAAGCAGTAAACGACAAATAACAAAAGACGAGATTAACAATGATAAAACTTATTTATAGACTATTAAATAACAACGGGGATTATACTTTTGTAGCGGATATAGATATTACTACGGCAGAAAAACCAGTTCGGATGACTCGTTCTGTTGTTTATTATGAAATATTTACATCAAAGTATGATATATATCATAAAACATTAATCTCGCCAGAGGCTAATGAATTTATTGATTTGGTGAAACAAGCGAAAATAAATACTTGGCCAGATGCATATACAATTGATAACTCAAACGGCAAAAACGAGCTAGGGGTATATAACGTGTGTTTAGTTGCAGGAGGGGTAGCATATTTTCCAATGGGATTTGAAGGAAAAGTTCCTGAAGGATATGACAAATTACTTGAAGCAATAAGAATGTGTGATAAACGAGTTACAGAATTTTTATCGCCGATTCCATTAGATGAATAATATGGCAACTTTTATGTACAACTAATATAGCAAAATATAATCAAGGAGAGAAAATTATGGCAAAACTTATATTTAATTATTATGACATGAGAGGCTATTACAACTTTGTTGCAGATATTGAAGGAAAGACAGAAATTATGGCTTTTAGCAAAGCGTTAAATTCTGGAAAAAGCGGTGAGTTTCTTGTAGACTCTGAACAAGATAAATTAGATGCTTTCTTTAATGC
>JAUNQJ010000013.1 GCA_030536265.1 Erysipelotrichaceae bacterium | reverse complement strand
TCATTATGGTTTGGTATAGCTAAATCTAATGAAGTATATGAAGGATTAGATTATGTTATTCAAATAGGAATTGCTAAAGTTGATATTACAAAGTTTAGAAAAGATATGTTTAAAGCTAAACGTAAAGAAATATCTGAAATGTGGAGTGGTGAAGATTATGGTATTGCTAATATTGTAAGATTTGCACCAAGCGCTTGTAATTCTCAACCATGGTTTGTTGAATCTAAAGATAATACTTTAGAAGTATTTAGAAGAAGTAAATCAGGGAAAGTAGGTATTATGCCTAAAAACGCTTCTATTTATTTTAATCAAATAGATATTGGTATATTTATGTGCTTTTTAGAGCTATGTTTAGATCATGAATGTATTAAATATGAGCGTTATATATATAAGGATAAAGAAACATTTGATAATAACGAATTAAATGCTAAATATATGCTAACTAAATAAATACAACTGAAATAGTTGTATTTTTTATAGCTAAAAATGAGATAATTATTTCATATGAATATTACTATAGAAAATCCTTATGTTGTGTTTGCTTTACAAGCATTAGCTCCTGCATTTGTTACTGCAATATTTTTATTACTAGAAAAATATACTGAAGTAAAAGATAACTTAACATATGAAGTACGCCAAATCGTTTATGGTGTTGTATTTGGTATTATTGCAATATATGGAACTGAAAAAGGTGTTCAGATTCCTGGAGCAGTAATAAATACTAGAGATGCAGCTGTTGTTACAGCTGGTTTAGTATTTGGTGCACCTGCTGGTATTATTGCTGGTATTATTGGTGGCGTTGAAAGATGGATGACTGTAAGATGGGGCGTTGGTGCATATACCCAAGTTGCATGTACTGTATCAACTATACTTGCCGGTTTCTATTCTGCAATATTAAGAAAGAAAATGTTTGAAGACAAACGTCCAAGCATTGGTTTAGCATTTGCTGTTGGTCTTGTAATGGAAGTATTCCATATGGTTATGGTCTTCATAACAAATATGGATGATGCTGCACATGCTGCAGAAGTTGTTAAGACTTGTGCTAAGTTTATGGTTCCAGCAAACGCTCTTGGTGTAATGGTTTCAGCAATAGCTGATTCTATTATCATGAAGAAAAAGAAAACAGAGAAAAAAGAATTACCATCAATTGCTCAAACAATTCAAACATGGTTATTAGTTACTGTTGTTATTATTTTTGGATTAACAACACTATTTATGTATAATCTACAAACTTCAATCGCTGAAAGACAAGCTCAAGATTATTTAACATTAGCGATAAGTGATGTTGAATCAAGTGTTGAAAATACATCAAATTCTGCACTATTAAAGAAATGTTATTCAGTAAAAGAATTAATTAATAAGGAACCACTTGAAGATATAGCAAAAGAACAAGGTGTTGCTGAAATAAATGTTGTTAATAAAGAAGGTATTATCATTGATAGTACTGAAGAAAAATATATTAAATTTGATATGGCAAGTGGCGAACAGTCAGCTGAGTTCTTATGCTTGTTAGATGATGTAACAGAATATGTTCAAGACTATGGAACTATTTCATTTGATGAAGAACAATCAAGAAAATATGCTGGTATAAGAACTGCTAATGGCTTCTTACAAGTTGCATTTGATGCTGGTCAAATTCAAGCTCAAATAGCTAGTGAAGTAAAAGACGTATCTATTGGTAGACACGTAGGAAATACAGGATACATCATTATTGCTGATACAAATGAATGGGTAGTAAGCCAACCTCAAACATCAAATATTAATAGATTAGCTGAAATTCAATTTAATAAGAATAATATTAATAATTTCTTTAGAGCAACATTAAATAATGAAGATTGTTATTGCTATTGTGTATTTGCTGAAGGTTACTATATTATTTCTGTTCTTCCAGTAACTGAAGCATATAGTTTAAGAGATATAGCATTATATGCAAATACATTTATGGAAATATTAGTATTTGCTCTATTATTCGGAATGATTTATCAATTAATAAAGAGTGTAATTGTTAATAAAGTTGATAAAGTAAATGCTTCATTATCAAGAATTACTGATGGTGATTTAAATGAAATTGTAAATGTTAGAAGTAATTCTGAATTCAATTCATTATCAAATGATATTAACTCAACAGTTGATACATTAAAAAAATATATTGCTGAAGCAAGTGCAAGAATTGATGCAGAACTTGAGTATGCAAAGAATATTCAAAACTCTGCACTTCCTCATGCATTTCCTAACAGTGATCACTTTGAATTATATGCACTAATGGATGCAGCAAAAGAAGTTGGTGGAGATTTCTATGACTTTATTAGATTAGATGGCAATACATTTAATTTCTTAGTTGCAGATGTTTCTGGTAAAGGAATTCCAGGTGCATTATTTATGATGAGAGCTAAAAGTGTTCTTTCTACTTTTACAGAAATGAAATTACCAGTAAATGATGTATTCACTAATGGTAATGATAGATTATGTGAAGGAAATGATGCAGGCATGTTTGTAACTGCATGGGAAGCATCATTAAATTTAGATAATGGTCATATCAATTATGCTAATGCTGGACATAATCCTCCAGTTATTAGAAGAGTTGATGGAACAGTTGAATTTGTAAAAGGTAAGGCAGGATTCGTATTAGCAGGTATGGAAGGTATTCCATATAAGGCTCAAGAATTAGACTTGAAGCCTGGTGACATTATCTTCTTATATACTGATGGTGTTGTTGAGGCTACATCATTAGATAAAGAATTATATGGTGATGATAGATTACTTAAAGCTATTGCAAATGCTAAAGCTGAGACAATGGAAGGATTATGTAATGAAATCTTGGCAGATGTTAATAAGTTTGTAGGTGAAGCTGAACAATTTGATGACATTACAATGTTAGCTCTAAAATATCTTGGATAATAAAGTCGCAAAGGCGACTTTTTATTTTAAAAAATAATAAAAAAGTATTGTATTTTAAATAAATATATAGTTAAATAAATTAGTACTTATGTACAGAATGACCGCCTATTTAAGGCTAAGGCTACACGGACGGCCGGGTCAAATGCCGAAAACTAGTCGAAGAGACTAGAACCGTATTTAGGGGAATACGGAAGGTAATTTGATTACCTTATTGATTGAGTTAAAAGCTCAGTTTTGTAAAGTGTTTATGGATACCTTATAAAATGGATCAATAAGAAGCAATTCTGTAACAGAGTGCTTGAAGAGAAAAATTTTAGACAGGTATGCATAATACCTGTCTTTTATTTTTAGGAGGAAATGATATGGCTAAAAAATTAATTGAATTTAGAAATATCGTAAAAGAATTTGACGGTCAGATTGTTTTAAAAGGTATCAATTTAGATATCTATGAAAATGAATTCGTAACATTACTTGGTCCATCTGGATGTGGTAAAACAACATTACTTAGAATTCTTGGTGGTTTCTTGGAACAAGATGAAGGACATGTATATTTAGATGGTGAAGAAATTTCTAAAGTACCTGCATACAAACGTCCGATTAATACAGTATTTCAAAAGTATGCACTATTCCCTCATTTAAATGTATTTGATAATGTTGCTTTTGGACTAAAAATTAAAAAAATGCCAAAAGATTTAATAGAACCAAAAGTAAACAGAATGTTACAACTTGTTGGTCTTGATGGTTTTCAAGAAAGAGATGTTACATTATTATCTGGTGGTCAACAACAACGTGTTGCAATTGCTAGAGCATTAGTAAATGAACCAGATGTATTATTACTTGATGAACCATTAAGTGCTCTTGATGCAAAATTAAGAAAAGAAATGCAACAAGAATTAAAACGTATTCAACAAGAAGTTGGTATTACATTTATATTTGTAACACACGATCAAGAAGAAGCATTAACAATGTCAGATAAGATTGTTGTTATGAAAGATGGATTTATTGAACAATATGGTACACCAACTGAAATATATAATGAACCATCAAATGAATATGTTGCAAACTTCATAGGTGATTCAAATATTATTAATGGAACAATGATAAAAGATTATCAAGTTCACTTTGATGATAAGAATTTTGCTTGTGTAGATTTTGGCTTTAAAGAGAACGAGCCAGTTGATGTTGTTATTAGACCAGAAGATATTGAAATAAAAGGTCGTGGTAAAGGTAAACTAAATGGACAAGTAATTTCATGCTTATTTAAAGGTGTTCATTACGAAATAATTGTTGAAACAAAACGTGGTGCATCTAAAACTATTACTCTACACGTAGTAGCTGATAGAGACGTCGAAAACAAAGAAGCTAATGAAAAAATGCATGCTACAAGTTTTACAATGGACATCGAAGATGTTGCTGAATTAACTGATGCTGAAATTATTGCAAGAGCAAATGCTCAAGCATGGAATTCTTCAACAGAAGAAGATATATCAATTACTGAAGTTATTAACAACATTAAACCTGAAGCAGGTAAATATGATGTAACATTTAGAACTGAAGCAGGTTCATCTATTACAATTTATGTAAATGTTGCTGTTCCAAGAGTTAATACAAACGATGAAAATATAGGTATTCAAGCATTTGATATTTACAAATCAGTTGAAGAAATCAAGGAATCTATGGCTATTTCAGTAGATTTAATTACTTGGGCTGATGCATATGCTTGGAATCTAGATTCTGAAGATGCTGTTGAAATTGATGACGTTAGATTTGATTTTGATCCTAATGAAATTGAAGAAGGTGAATATGAAGTTACATTCACTACTTTAGGTAGAGAATATAAAGTTCATTCAACTGATTCAAGAAATGAGGGTGACGCTGTTTCTATTGATTTTACTAAGAATGACATTCATGTAATGCAAAAGAGGATTGTAAAATAATGAAAAGCTTTAAGAGATTAGTATATCCTTACTTAGTGTGGGCATTTATATTAATTGTCATCCCAATGTTTATTATCCTTTTCTATGCATTTTCTAAAGAGGGTAATAGTGTATTAATAGTTAATATTACTTTAGAAAATTTTGTAAGATTCTTTAGTGATGAATTATTTGCGGATGTATTAATTAGATCATTAATATTAGCTGTTATTACAACAATTATTTGTATTTTAATAGGTTATCCAGCAGCTTACTTTATGGCTCAATTAACTGAAAAAAGACAAGCTGTTATGGTTCTTTTAGTTACAGCACCTCAGTTAATTAATATGTTAGTTAGAACTTATGCATGGCGTGGTATTTTATTAAATACTGGTTTACCTGCATCGGTAAAAGTTTATATTGGTATGGTTTATAACTTCTTACCATTTATGATTCTTCAAATTTATACGTCTTTATCTAAGATGGATAAATCATTAATAAATGCTGCTTATGATTTAGGATGTGATAAGAAGAAAGCATTTTTAACAGTAACTCTTCCTTTAAGTGTTCCTGGTATTATTTCTGGTATAACATTAGTATTCTTACCAGCAGTATCAAGCTTTTTCATTCCTAAACTATTAGGCGGTGGTTCTTATGTTCTTGTTGGTAATTTAATTGAGAATTACTTTGTTACTACAGGTGATTGGAACTTTGGTTCTGCAATTTCACTTGTAATGGCTGTAGTAATTTTAATTAGTATGTATGTAACAAGAAAATTTGATTATGATAAGGAGGCCAAATAATATGAACAAAAAATTTGACTTCAAAAAATTATATTTAATTCTTATCATGATTTTCTTTTATGCTCCTATTGTTTATGTAGTTATATTTTCATTTAATGAATCTAGATCATTAACTGCTTTCACAGGTTTTTCATTAAGATGGTATGAAAAAATGTTTAAATCTAGATCAATGATGGAATCTGTTTATTATTCATTATTAGTTGCTGTTATTGCAACAATTGTATCAACAATAGTAGGTACAATTGCAGCTATTGGCTTATCTAAATCAAATAGAGTAATAAGAGAATTAGTAACTCAAGTTAATAATATTCCAATGTTAAATCCAGATATTGTTACTGCAATTGGACTAATGTTATTTTTTACAACATTAAATATTCCTACTGGTTTTGGTACATTATTACTTGCTCATATTATTTTCTGTATACCTTATGTAATGCTATCGATTTCACCAAAACTAAGACAGCTTGATGATAATATTGCAGAAGCTGCTCTAGATTTAGGTTGTACACCTTTTGAAAGCTTAGTTAAGGTAATTATTCCTCAAATAAAAGAGGGTATTATATCAGGTGCTATTGTTGCTTTTACAATGTCATTTGATGACTTTGTAATTTCTTATTTCACAACAGGTCCTGGTATCAACAACATTTCAACATATGTATATTCTGCTAGTAAGAGAATTAATCCAAGTATTAACTCTTTAAGTACTTTAATTGTTTTAGCTATTACTATTGTTTTAATTATTATGAATGTAGTGCCTATGTTAAAAGAAAGGAAGGTAGTAAAAAATGAGAAAAATTATTAACGTCTTGTTATCTTTACTTATCCTTGTTTGTTTATCAGGTTGCTTCTCTAATAATTACGAAAATGGTGAAGTTCAAATATTTTTGCCAGGTGAATATATATCTGATGAAGTAATTGAACAATTTGAATTTGAATATGATGTTAAGTGCAACATCACTGTGTTTGAATCAAATGAATCAATGTATACAAAACTATTAACAGGTGCTTCATATGATATTGTAATTCCTAGTGATTATATGATTGAAAGACTAATAAAAGAAAAAAGAGTTCAAAAACTTGATAAGTCAAAATTAACTTGTTTAGAAAATTTATATGATGGTGTTAAAAATATGGAATTTGATCCTAATAACGATTATTCAATTCCTTATTTTTGGGGAAACACAGGTATTGTATATGATTCAACTTTGATAGATTCTAATGATGTTGAAACTCAAGGTTGGGATGTATTAAAAAATCCTAAATATAAAGGTATGATATATATGTATGATTCTATTAGGGATATGTTTATGATTGCAGAAAAATCATTAGGATATTCAATGAATACATCTGAACCTAAAGAACTTGAAAAAGCTTTTAATTGGCTATGTGAAATAGCTGATACTATGGATCCAGCGTTTGCAGCTGATGAATGTATTGATGGATTAGCATATGGCGAAAAAGCAATGGGCTTTATGTATTCAGGTGATGCAGCATATATCTTATCAGAGAATGAAGACATGCGTTTCTATAGTCCAGAATCACAAGGAGCAAATTACTTCGTTGATTCAATGCTAATATTAAATAATGCTAAGAATATAGACAATGCATATAAGTTTATCAACTACATTACTGATTATGATGCTGCTTATGAAAATAGTTCATATGTAGGTTATGCTTCAGTTAATAAAGAAGTATTAAATGATATAACATTACCTGATTCTGATTTTGATGGTAATGAAGCTTATATTCCAAGAGATAGAAATAGTAAAGATGAAGTATTCCATAATGATGAAGAAACACTATCAATTATTTCTGAGTATTGGACAAAAGTTAAATATGTAAATGGAGATTAATTATGACTAGTTGGTTAAATATTACGTTTGCTGAATTTGATAGAACTTTATTAGAATTCTTTCATGAGTTTGCTTTAAAGTGTGGGGATGTATTAACACCAATTGCAAAATTTTTATCAGTAACTTGTGATTTGCCTTTATTAATGATTGGATGGCTAGGTTTTGTCTTATTCTTTGTAGTAAAAGATAAAAAACTTGGTATGTCTATGTGTGGAACTGTAATAATTGGTGCATTTTTAGTTACTATAGTTATTAAAAATATTGTATATAGACCTCGTCCATATGTTGAAGTTGATATGTATAAAAGTTGGTGGGAAATGTTTAAAATGAAGGCTGATTGGGACACTTCTTTCCCAAGTGGGCATGCATGTGCTTCCATGGGTGGTGTCACAGCATTCTTTATGTGGTCTAAAAAGAAAAAAGTTGCTTGGCTTGCGTTTGTTTATCCACTAATTATTGGAGCATGTAGATTATATTTATGTGTTCATTATCCAAGTGATATATTATTTGGTTATTTATGTGGTATTGCATCAGCATTTATTTGTATACCATGTGTTAAATTAATATATTTCTTAATGAATAAATTTCCAAACAATTTCTTTTCAAGATATTGTTTAACAGGAACAATCAAAGAACAAGGTAAGTAACCTTGTTCTTTTTTTGCGCCTATAATAAACTTATATTAAATAGTAAAGAAGGAAATAATTATGATAGTTACTTATGTTACATATGCACTTTTAATAGCATTAATTATATGGGGAATAAAATTTCCTGGTTTTGGAAATAAGTTTAATGAAGATTTCTTAGATAGAAATTCTACAAAAGCTGTAAGTGGTTTAGCAGCAATTCTAGTAATTTTTCATCATTTATCTCAAGAAGCTGCTTTTCAAGATGTAACTAAAGAATTATTCTTTTTCAATGATTTAGGATATTTAATATGTACAGTGTTCTTTTTCTTCTCTGCTTATGGTTTAACAGTAAGTGCAAACAATAATCCAAACTATATAAAAACATTTTCAAAAAGATTTATTACAATTCTTGTTCCTTTCTATGTGTTAAATATTATTTATGGAATATATGGATTAATTAATGGCATGCCTGTAATTAGAGTTGTGTTAGGAATACTTGGACTTGTTAATATTAATTCAAATGGTTGGTTTCCATTTACTTTATTACTTTTATATTTAGTATTTTATTTATGCAACAAAACTATAAAAAATAGAAAAATACATTTAATTATTTATTTTGTTTTACCTTTTGTTTTAGGTGCGCTATTTTCAGTTAATGGACATTTTGCATGGTGGGCAGATTCTTCAAAAGGTTGGTGGCTAACAAAAGGATTCTATGACAAACCTTGGTGGATGCAAGAACAAGTACTTTGGTTTTCAGGTGAATGGTGGGTTAATTCATCTATTGGATTCTTTGTTGGTGCTTTATTTGGAACATATAAAGAAAAATTATTTGCTTTCTTTAAAAAAGGTTATTGGATTAAATTAATCGTTTTGTGTGTACTATTTGGTTTCACATATAAATGGTTTGTTGGAATAAGAGATAAATATAATTGTTGGACTGAATATTGGATTAATGATCCAGGAATTCTAAATAAATTAATAACAGTAACAGCAAATCAAATTGTTTCATTAGTATTTATTTTTGCTTTTATTGTATTATTAATGAAATTTAGATCAGAAAACCCAGTTACTAGGTTTATGGGAAAGATATCTTTTGAGACATATTTAATTGGGAAAATAGTGTTAGAAGTGTTTAGACCAATTATTCTTAATAAATATGGGCCAATAATAAAGAGTCCATATAACTACAACTTGGGTATCTATGTAGTTTGTGTTGTATCTATTTCAATATTATTAGGTTTCTTGATTAATAAACTTGATGGAATTATTATTAAGAAACTCACTAAATAAACTGGTTTCAAACCAGTTTTCTTATACCTTTTTCTTGAAAGATGGGCTCAATAAGTCTAAAATTATAAAGTATGGAATTTAGAAAGATTATTAATGTAGCTGTAATAGCTCACGTAGACGCAGGTAAATCAACATTAGTTGATGCGTTTTTAAATCAATCTCACGTATTTGATGAACATGATGAAGTCGTAGCACAAGTAATGGATTCAAACGATCTAGAAAGAGAAAGAGGAATTACAATTTATTCAAAGAATTGTTCTATCAACTACAAGGATTACAAAATTAATATTGTTGATACTCCAGGACATGCTGATTTCTCTTCTGAAGTTGAAAGAATTATTAAAACAGTTGATACTGTTATTTTACTTGTTGACTCATCTGAAGGACCAATGCCTCAAACAAGATTCGTATTAAAGAAATCTCTTGAAGCAAATTTACGTCCAATTTTATTAATAAATAAAATTGATAAAAAAGATGCAAGACCTAATGAAGTAATTGATGAAGTATATGATTTATTCTTAGATCTTGATGCATCTGATGAACAATTAGATTTTCCAATTCTATATGGAATTGCTAAAGAAGGAATTGTTAGATATAACCCAGAAGATACAAATAATGATATTGAACCATTATTTGAAACAATTATTAAACACGTTGAACCATATCCAAATTTAATGGATAAACCAGTTAAGATGCAAGTATCTGCATTAGCTTATGATGATTACATTGGAAGAATTGGTGTTGGTAGAGTTTATGAAGGTATTATTAAAACAAATTCAATGATTACAGTTTGTGATTGTAATATTAAAAAAGAAAATAGAAAAATTGCAAACTTATATCATTATGAAGGATTAAACAGAACTCCAGTTGCTGAAGCTCAATGTGGTGATATTGTATTAATTTCTGGAATTGAGAATATTGAAATTGGTGATACTATTTGTCAAGAAGGTACAGTTGATCCAATGCCTCAAATCGATATTGAAGAGCCAACACTATCAATGAACTTTATGGTTAATACTTCACCATTCCAAGGTAAATCTGGAAAGTATGTAACATCAAGAAATATTAAAGAAAGACTTCAAAAAGAACTTGAAGTAAATGTTGGATTAAAAGTTGAAGATACAGATACTACTGATAAATTTAAAGTGTCAGGTAGAGGAGAATTACATCTTTCAATCTTGCTAGAAAATATGCGTAGAGAAGGATATGAAATTGGTGTATCTAGACCTGAAGTTATTTTAAAAACTATTGATCATGAATTATGTGAACCAATAGAAGAAGTAATATGTTCAGTACCTAATGATTATTCTGGATCAGTTATTAATTCACTTAACTTAAGAAAAGGCGACATGATTGATATTCAAGATGAAGGATCTTACACAAGAGTTATCTATCATGCTCCTACTCGTGGATTAATGGGATTTAGAACTGAATTCATCAATATGACTAAAGGCGAAGGTGTACTTGTTAGAAAATTCATCGAATATAAGCCATTTAAAGGTGAAATTCCTGAAAGAACCAATGGTGCATTAATTTGTTGCCAAACAGGTAAAACAATGACATATTCACTTTGGAACTTACAAGATAGAGGCCAAATGTTTGTAGGACCTGCAGAAGATGTATACGAAGGTCAAATTGTTGGTGTTTCATCAAAAACACAAGATATTGAAGTAAATCCTACTATTAATAAGAAAATGACAGCAGTAAGATCTACAGGTAATGATGAAGCAATGAAACTTGTTCCTCATAAAGTATTCTCACTTGAAGAAGCACTTGAATTCATTAATGATGATGAACTTGTAGAAATTACACCAGATGCAATTAGACTTAGAAAGAAATATTTAACTAATCTTGATAGAAGAAGACATATGAGAGAAGTTAATAAAAATAACGAACAATCTGAATAAAGAGTATCTAGAAAGATACTCTTTTATTTTGTTTAGAAAATAATAATAATTGATAGCCTTTTTTATATGTAAGAGTTAATATAAGAATATGGAATTATTAGTTTCATTACATGATAAAAGTATATTAGAAAGATTATCTAAATCAGGAATTGATGGATTTATTTTTGGCGGTCAATTCTCAATGAAATATAACTACAGTAATGAAGAAATAAAAGATATTAATGATTTTTGTTTAATTAATAATTTAAAAAGATATATTAGTATTGATGCTTTTATTTTAGAAAATGATAAGAATGATTTATATAATTATTTAGATTTTATTTCATCATTAAATAGTGATGGTATTTATTTTAATGATATGGCAATAATATATAATGCTGAAAAATATGGTTTACAAGATAAATTAATATATGATCCAAGTACTTTAATGACAAATGCTAATGATATTAGTTTTTATAAAGATAAGGGAATTGATGTTGTTTTAGCAAGAGAATTAACTTTAGATGAAATAATAGAAATAGTAAAAAAATATCCATATGAATTAGATATGCAAGTATTTGGTCATTTAAGAATGTCTTATTCAAAGAGAAAATTCTTAACAAACTATTTTAAAGAAATTAATAAAGATATAGATATTGTAAATAAAGAAGATATTACATTAGTAGAAGAAACAAGAAATTATAAAACTCCTATTAAAGAGACAAAATATGGTACGAGTATTTATACCGATTATGTTTTATTAATTTATGAAGAATATGCTTATTTAAATAAATTATTAAAGAGAGCAATTATTGATAGTGAATTTATTAGTAATGATATTTTGTTTGAAGTACTAAGAGATGCAAAACGAATCAGTGTAGATAATTCTGGTTTCTTAAAATCAACATTTATTAAAAAACATCCTGAAATAGATTTTTCAACTGGTTATTTATATCAAAAGACAGTAAACAAAAAAGAAGACAATGAATAAGATTGAATTATTAGCTCCTGCAAAGGATTTAGCTAAAGCTAAAATTGCGGTTGATTATGGTGCAGACGCTGTATATATTGGCGGCAAATCTTTTTCATTGCGTTCTCGTGCAAGTAATTTTGATATTGAAGATATAAAAGAAATAGTTAATTATGCTCATAATAAAGGCGTAAAGATATATGTAACTGTAAACATGGTATTCCATGATGAAGATTTTGTTGGTATTAAAGATTATTTGAATGATTTAGAAAGCATTGGTGTAGATGGAATTATTATTTCATCTGTATGGTTACTTGAACTTGCAAAGTTATTTGTTCCAAATATGGAAAAACATATGTCTACTCAATTATCTACAGTTAATTCAGATGCTGTAAACTATTTAAAAGAAAAAGGTGCAGATCGTGTAGTACTTGGTAGAGAATGTTCAATGGAAGAAATAAAGAATATTTGTTTAAATACAGATGCACCTATTGAAGTATTTATTCATGGCGGAATGTGTTCTAATTATTCTGGAAGATGTACTTTATCTAATCGTATGACAAATAGAGATGCTAACCGTGGAGGTTGTGCACATTCTTGTCGTTGGAAATATAGAGTATATGAAAATAATGAATTAATATCTGATGAAGATACATTATTTTCTATGTCATCAAAAGATTTAAGAGCAACTAATTATATAGAAGAAATGATACGTGCTGGTGTAGCTTCATTAAAAATTGAAGGAAGAATGAAATCTGATTACTATATAGCTCAAGTAGTAAAAACATATCGTAAGATGATTGATGAAATATATGAAGTTGGACATTTAAGTGAAGAACGTATTGATTATTATGATAAAGAACTAAATAAAGCTGAAAATAGGCCTAGTGATGATGGTTTCTTATCAGGCAATTGTGATAATTCAAAGCATTTATATGGCATTAATGGTGCTGGTGTAACTCATGATTATGTAGCACTTGTTAAGAATTATGATCCTATTAGAGGAATTGCTTTGATAGAAGTAAAAAATTATTTTAAATTAGATGATGAACTAGAAGTGTTTGGTCCTGATAACGATAATAAAACATTTATCGCTAAAACAATGTTTGATGTTGAATGGAATAAAGTTGAAATTGCATCTAAACCAACTGAATTACTATATATGAGATTACCATTCAAAGTATATAAGAACGATATGATAAGGAAGATTCATAATGAAGATTGAAGGTGCAATTAGTGTAAAAGCAGCTATTAGCAATAATAAAAGAGCTGTAACTAAAGTATATATTGACAAAAGTAAGAAGACTAAAGACTTTAATTACATAAGAAAAATTGCTAAACAAGCTAATATTGAATTAATTGAATCAACAAAAGAAGAATTAGAAACCCTAGCAGTAGGCAAAACATTTGGTGGCATTATTGCAGAGTGTGGAATTCGTAAAAATGATGAGATTAATGAAGGAGATATATTCTATTTAGATGGTATAGAAGATCCTTTTAATTTAGGGTATATTATGAGAAATTTATATGCATTTGGTGTAAAAAATATAATATTACCTTCAAGAGATTATAGTAATATGGAATTTCAATTACTAAAATCATCTGCAGGCGCATATGATATGCTAAATGTAAAAATAGTTGATGATGTATATTCATATATAAAAGAATTAAAAAATAATAATTATAAATGTTATGCATTAAAACGTGGTGATGATGCAAAAGATATATTTGAAACAAAATTTAATAATCCTGCATTATTTATGATAGGTGGAGAAAAAAGAGGTATTGCATCAAATATATTAGATTTAGCAGACGAATACTTATATATTCCTTATGGAACAGATTTTAGAAATTCATTAAATGCTTGTAATGCACTTGCAGTAGTTGCAACATTGCTATTTGCTCAAAGAAAGAAATGATTAGTTCATTAGATAACAAAAAAGTAAAAGAATGGACAAAACTTCATAATAAAAAATATCGTGGTGAAGAATTTTTGTTATTAGATGAAAAAAGTATTTTAGCAGCAAAAGAAAATAATTTATTAAAAACATTGATATATGTTGATGAATTGCCTTTTGAATTTAATGATGCATATGAAGTTAATCAAGAAGTAATGAACAAAATATCTAAAGAAGAAAATAAAAAGTATATTGGTATTGGTTTGCCACTAAAAGAAAATAATAATTATCAAAAAAGAGTAATGATTCTTGAAGATCTTCAAGATCCTTTGAACATTGGTAGAATTATTGAAGGTTGTTATTTATTTGGTTTTGATTCAATTGTCTTAACTAATAATTCAGCTGATATTTATAATTCAAAATGTTTGAAAGCAGCAGGTGAAGCATTTTATAAAGTAAATATTTATCATGGTGATGTAAAAGAAGAAATAAAAAAATTAAAAGAAAATAATTTTAAAGTTTATGCTACTGGATTAAAAGATTATTCTCTTGAAATGTATGATGTTAAAAAGAATGATAAGATGGCTTTTATACTAGGAAATGAAGGTAGTGGTGTAAAAGAAGAAACCATGAATATTTCTGATGAAGTAATAAAAATCGATATGCATAATATCGATTCTCTTAATGTTGCTATGGCTGGCGCCATTATAATGTATCGTTTTAGTATTTAACATCGAAGATTCTTTCATCTTCGACTATATTAATAGATTTAATACTATAATCGTCTATCCTTATGTAACGCTTGGCTTCAAGCGTTTCTTTTAAAAAAGCATCTAAATTATCAGAATTTCCTTGAATTTCTAGATCTACATCGCCATTATCTAGATTTCTACAAAACCCGGTAATATTGTACTTTTGGGCAATATTTATCAAAGTCCACCTAAATCCTACTCCTTGGACCCTTCCTTTGAATACTATATAGAACCTTTTCATGCCATAATTATAGCTTTTTTATGACCTTATAGGGCATTTATAGGCTCGTAGGTGCTTGTTTTGATAACAAATGAGTTATTTATAGTATAGTAATTCTTCCTATTAATATTTATTTTCATAAAAAAAACTGATAGAAATGCCTATATTTAGGCTATTTTTTAAGAATATTTCATGGGAAATGAAAAAACACAGAATTTTTGTTGAGATTTCATCAAATTATCATTATTATTTTGAGCAAAATCGTTGAAAGTTCAACCATTTGAGAATATACTTGTTACAGGTAAAGATATGGGAAAGAACTATATTGATCTTGACTCATCTACACTATACCGTTGTAACCAAAAGTACTATGACAAAGTACTTGGGGAGTACAATTTAGGCTATTCACAGTTTATCTTCTTATCTTCAATCTTTGAGAATGAAGGAATGATGATGAATGAGCTAGCAACTAATGGAAGCTTTGATAAAGGTTCCATTACAAAAGCTATATCAAAACTTGAAGAACTTGGTTTTGTCAGAATAGAAAATAGTGAAGATGATAAGCGAACAAAAAAATTATTCACTACACAAAAGACTAAAGATCTGATGCCTAAACTTTATCTTATAAGACAAGAGTGGGTAAATTACTTAGCAGAAGATTTATCACAAGAAGATATTGAAAACTATTCTAAAGTAATGGATAAACTTCTTCTTAAAGCTAAGGAGTACAGTAAAACAGATTTAACAAATGATGATGTTAAATTCTATGGATTACAAAAATTAACTCTACTTGATTATCCTGGCAAGATGGCAGCAACTATATTCACAGGTGGTTGTAACTTCCGCTGTCCATTCTGTCATAACAAAGGACTTGTTTACTTAAACGATGGTCAAGAAGAAATTTCTGAAGAAGAGATATTAAATTATCTTGAATCAAGAAAAAATATTCTTGATGGAGTTTGTGTAACAGGCGGTGAACCTTTGCTTCAAGAAGGAATTGAAGACTTCCTAAGAAAAGTAAGAAAGATTGGAATCAACATTAAGTTAGATACAAACGGAACTTACTTTGAAAAACTAAAACGAATTGTTGAAGAAGGTTTAGTTGATTATGTTGCGATGGATATTAAAAATTCTAAAGAGTTGTATGCAACAACAACTGGCTTAGAAAAAGTTAATATCGATAGCATAGAAAAATCAGTTGCTTACTTAAAAGAAGGCCACGTTGATTATGAATTCAGAACAACATTAGTTAAAGAATTCCATAAAGACACTGACTTTAATAAAGTTGGCGAATGGCTAAAAGGTGCTAAGCACTATTACTTACAAAGTTTCGTAGATCATGGAACTTGCATTCAAGAAGGATTGAGTGCATTAGATGTAAGTGAAATTAAAAAAATTAAAGAAACGGTTGCCCCTTACGTTAATGAAATTGAAATTAGGGGAATAGAAGAAGGAGAATAATTATGTATCAAGTATTAAAAAGAGATGGTAAAGTTGTAGAGTTTGATATTAATAAAATTTCTGTAGCTTTATCAAAGGCATTTGAAGCAGTTAACAAAGAATATCATCCATCAGTAATCGATATGTTAGCTTTAAAAGTTACTTCTAACTTTGATAGCAAGATTAAAGATGGAAAAATCACAGTAGAAGATATTCAAGATTTAGCTGAAGAAACATTAATTGAAGCTGGTTATGCTGATGTTGCTAAAGCTTATATCTTATATCGTAAGCAAAGAGAAAAAGCACGTAACATTAGTGCTACAATGTTAGACTATAAAGATTTAGTTAACTCTTATGTTGATTCAATTGACTGGCGTGTTAAAGAAAATTCAACAGTAACTTATTCTGTTGGTGGTTTAATTCTTTCTAACTCTGGCGCAATCACTGCAAACTATTGGTTAAGTGAAATCTATGATGATGAAATTGGTAAAGCTCATAGAAATGCTGATATTCATATTCATGATTTATCAATGCTTACAGGTTATTGTGCAGGTTGGTCATTAAAACAATTAATTACTGAAGGATTAGGTGGAATTAATGGAAAGATTACTTCATCTCCTGCAAACCATTTATCAACATTATGTAACCAAATGGTTAACTTCCTAGGTATTATGCAAAATGAATGGGCTGGTGCTCAAGCATTCTCATCTTTTGATACATATTTAGCTCCATTTGTAAAAGTAGATAATCTATCTTACAAAGAAGTTAAACAAAATATTCAATCATTTATTTATGGTGTAAATACTCCTTCTCGTTGGGGTACACAAGCTCCATTCACTAACATTACTTTAGACTGGACAGTACCAGAAGATTTAGCTGAACAAAACTGTATCGTTGGCGGCAAACAATTAGACTTTAAATATAAAGATTGTAAAAAAGAAATGGATATGATCAACAAAGCATTCATCGAAACAATGTTAGAAGGTGATGCTAATGGTAGAGGATTCCAATATCCAATTCCAACATATTCAATTACAAGAGAATTTGACTGGACAGAAACAGATAATAATAAATTATTATTTGAAATGACTGCTAAGTATGGTACTCCTTATTTCTCTAACTATGTAAATTCTGATATGAAGCCATCTGATATTAGATCAATGTGCTGCCGTTTAAGACTTGACTTAAGAGAATTAAGAAAGAAATCTGGTGGATTCTTCGGTTCTGGTGAATCTACTGGTTCAGTTGGTGTTGTTACAATCAACATTCCAAGAATTGCTTATTTAGCTAAAGATGAAGCAGATTTCTATAACAGACTTGATAAAGTAATGGATATTTCAGCTAGATCATTACATGTTAAACGTGAAGTTATTACTAAACTATTAGACAATGGTCTATATCCATATACAAAGAGATATTTAGGAACATTCAATAATCACTTCTCAACAATTGGTTTAGTTGGTATGAATGAAGCTGGATTAAATGCTAATTGGTTAAAGATGGATTTAACTCATAAGGAAACTCAAGAGTTTGCTGCTAATGTTTTAAATCATATGCGTGAAAGATTAATTAAGTACCAAGAACAATATGGTGACTTATATAACCTTGAAGCTACACCTGCTGAATCAACAGCATATAGACTAGCTAAACATGATAAGAAGATGTATCCAGATATTATTACAGCTAATGAAGCTTCTGGTGTTCCATATTACACTAACTCTTCACATCTACCTGTAGGATATACAGATGATATCTTCTCAGCATTAGATGTTCAAGATCAACTTCAAACATTATACACATCAGGTACAGTATTCCATGCATTCTTAGGTGAAAAACTTCCTGATTGGAAAGCTGCAATGAACTTAGTAAGAAAGATTGCTGAAAATTATAAACTTCCTTACTACACAATGTCTCCAACATATTCTATTTGCCAAGATCATGGTTATATCACTGGTGAACAATATACATGTCCAACATGTGGTAAGAAAACAGAAGTATGGTCAAGAATTACTGGTTACTATCGTCCAATTCAAAACTGGAATGA
>JAUNQJ010000057.1 GCA_030536265.1 Erysipelotrichaceae bacterium | reverse complement strand
GCTAGACGAAAAGGTCTTAGAATCTTTGGAGCAGTTGTAGATGACTATGAAAATGTTAGTGAGATTTATGGAAAAGATTATTCGTTTGATTGTCGAAAAGATGAATCATTATCAAGAGAATTTCAAAAACTAATAAAAAAGTATTGTCTAATGAAAGGATAACTATGTTTAAAGGTAGAAAACTAAAAAAGAGTGTAAAGATATTTTTAATTGAAGCTATTATTTTCATAGCTCTAACAATTGGTTTATATAACTATTATGAATTGCTATTTAAAGATTGGAAGATATCTACGGTTGTTACTTTGGTATCAATAGGTGCAGGGGTAACGCTAATTACTTTCAGCAAAATAGTAAAATCATTAGTCTTGTGGTTTGATAAGCACAAGATAGTAGTTGAACCAGTTAAAATTTACACTATGCAAAAGTAGAAATACGGCCGATTCCCTATGGGGTCGGCTTTTTTATTGGTGCTTTTTTGGTACAGTAAAATTTGTTAAGATATGTTTGAAAAAGAGGAAAAGAGCATGCAATTATGTTTAGATTTAGATGGAATTGAATTAATCCTGGGTGTTAAAAATTTTAGATATAGCAAATCTATGGAAGATGAACTTTGGACTGATGTATATATTAGTGTTCATAACGAATTTATTAATTATGAAACACAAGGAGAATTACTTGAATGTTGGGAAGTTTCAGATTTAAAAGAGAAGATTAAAGATTTACTAGAGGATAAGCAGTTAGCAATCGATGAACTATCATTTTTAGAACCAGACATAGCATTTCATTTTATGCCATCTTTTACTCGAAAAGTTGGAGAGAATGGTTGTGTGTATGTAGCTCCAGGCCACGAATTTGTAAAGTGTGGTGCAGAGCTAATTATTAGTTTATATTTAAAAGGTTCATTGTCTGGACACGCAATTAGTTTAATTTTAGCTGCTGACGATTTAGAGAAACTATATAACTATTTGAGATTTGTAACAAAAGAAATTAAAGAGGACGATCCTATCGTTGTTGAATATTTAAACAAAGGAATACTTGTTAATTTTTAATATTTGAAGGAGACATTATGGAAGAATTTGAATATGAATACTATTTAATAAATGGACGCATTGTTGCAAGAGCAATTGAAACAATGGAAAAGAACTCGGTTGAACTGTATCTAAATGATAAATGGCAAGAAATGGATTATGAAGAAGAAATAGCCAAAAGATGGAAAAGTGAAGATGGTTCCATTATGGGAATTGACTATCAAATTGCTATGGAAACAATTGGTAAAGTTGCTGACTTTATTGGAAGATATTCAGACGATTTAGCACCAAGAAAAGATGTATCAAAACTTGGCCCGATAGAATCAATGGATGAGGAAGAATTTATTAATTTAGTGGCTAATGATATTGTTAATGATTTAGATGATGAAGCTAAACAAATAACATTAGAGTATCCTGAGTACGATCATTTTGGCAGAGGTGTGTGGATTAGAAATCATTATTTATGGTGTCAAAATCTTCCACTAACATATCGTGATCCAGACGATATGAGCGAAGATATATTTAATAGAGTGATAGAAATTTTAAAGGGACTACAAATTGTTACACCTTTTAAATAAAAAAAACGTATATATAAATGAATTGCTATAATTATATATGAGGAGAAAACAAAAATGGATAATAACGTTACTGAATTAAAAGATGATGAATTAAAACAAGTTTGTGGTGGAGATCGTGTAAGCACATCCAATTATGAAGGATTAAAACAATTCTATGCATATAAGAATAAAACTAATTCTTCGCTTTATGGACTTATAAAGAATATTAATCCTACATCACGTAAAGTTGAATATATTACTGCAACATATGATGGAGTTAATTTTACATCAACTAATAGTTCTTATAAAAAATCTATAGAAACTTTTAAAAATTTATATATCACTACAGGTGCTATTAAAGCCTATAGTTTCTTTGGTGGTACGCCTGTTAAATAGGAGCACAAATGAAAAGAATTATTACTATTTTATTAGTGGTTTTGTTATCTACATGCTTATGTGCATGCAATAATAATAAGAATAAACAACCAAACGAAATAGCTTCCCTTTATGAACAAGGATATGAAGCAGAACAAACTATTCTTTTTGATAGTTCATGGATTGCTTTGTTTATGAAAGACCACGATTATCATGACGCATACAAGGTTGTGGTAAAGATGGATGAAAAAACATATGACAAAATAATTCAATGCGATACTTTTGAAGAAGAAGGTTTAAAACAATTTTTAGACATCATAGAATACTTGCCTAATTGTACTGTTACATCTATGAATGATGAACTACCTAAAGAAGGCGAGCTTGATCAATATATAGGTAAAACTATTAAAGACTTAGAAGATGAAGGCTATGAAAGAACTGGCTATTATTTAGCTGAAGATGGATGCTTGTTTTATGCAGATGGATATAAATATAGTGTATTAATACAAGTAGAGGAAGTAATTAAACCTGAAGAGATGAGTTATTATTCAGACTATGATTTAGGACAATTAACAGTTAAATCAATGGAATTTCTAGGATTCTCTTATAGAGTATTAGACTGGGTTTCTTGATTTTGTGTAGGGAAAATAATTCATCAAATTTTAAAATTATTTCAAAAATGCTTAAAATTAGCAAAATCAAATTAAAACATCATATTAATTATTTCTTTTAGGCATGTGGTTCGTATATACTTATATAAATGAGGAATTAATTTATGGCAAAAACTAAAGAAGAATTAAAGGAATTAAAGCACGAATATGAATCACTAACTGCTAAATTAAACGAATTAACAGATGATGAACTAAAACAAGTTACAGGCGGTGCTTTAAAACCAAATAGAAGTAATGATCCAATCGAAGTTGGCAAATGGTATGGCAAATTTGTAATGATTCAAGAAGGGCCAATAAATATTTATTATTATTGTAAAGCTGATTTAGGTAATGGTTTGTATTCATTTATAGTAGTTGATCATACCGTAAATAAAGGTTATTCATATTGGACCAGACATGGTGAAACAATATCAAACGGATTAGATTTTTTCTATGCCTCTGTTCCACCAGAAGCACAAAAACTTGTATTATAGAAAGAATATTTGTGATATGAAAAACAATAAGAAAAGTAATAAAAAGAAATTTAGTATATTTTGTTTGCGTATTACAGTCGTAATCATGTTTTTAATTACTTTAGTAGGATGTAATAAACAAACCTTTAAAATTACTTTTTTAGATTATGATGGAACAGTACTAAATATACAAGAAGTAGAAAAGAATGAACTTCCTGTATATGAAGGTAAAACAGAAAGAAAGTCAGATGAAATGTATGAATATACTTTCATTTCTTGGGACAAAGAAATAGTAAAAGCAACTGAAAATACTACATATACAGCTATATATAGTAGTGCTCTAATTAATGTTGATGAGAATGAAAATGTAGATGACTCCCAAACCGATATACAAGAACACGTAAATAATGTTGTCAGTTTAGAAAATTATCACTATTATGTAAACTTCTTAGATGATGATGGAACAGTTTTACAGAGATCTACATTCAAATATGGAACAATGCCATCATTTAAAGGTACAGTATCATCTAAGATGGTAGGTGATTATAGTTATACATTTAAGTCATGGACACCTTCATTGCATACAGTAACAGGAACACAAACCTATACTGCAACTTATGATAAGACTTATATAGGCTCAAGTTCTAATACTCCTACACCAATTGATACAGATGCAATATTTACATATAAAGATAAAAACAGCAATTCTCTAACTCAAAAAGTGCCATCAGGCACAACTGTGACAATTGAAGTAGGTAGTGGTACTATTACAGGATTAACATCTATTACTGTAACAGATAATCAAACTATAGATTTAACTAGTGCAGATTATATTCCGACTCCACCTACAGACTATAAATTTTTAGGTTATGAATATGATAGTTCTGATATAAAGTTTATTGCGGAATATGACGATACAGTTTATAAAATAAAACACGCAAAAACAATCTATAGCAATGGTGAACCTGCATGTCTAGAAGATGCAGAAAATAGTGTAATTACTATTAATGGTATCGATTGTTATGTATTACAAGTTAATGGCAATAAAGCTGAATTAATCACTAAAGATATCTATAATGTAAGATTTGATGCTGGTGGTCACACAGAGGGTGATGTAATGAACTATGTGGGCATAACGACCGAACTATATGGTGACTTCAGTGATAAAACATATCGTTATGACTACTCTACTTTAAAAATATGGATGGATAATTTCTATACTGATTATTTAGGTAGTGATTCTCGTATATTAGATACAACAGTAAGCACAATCACACAAAAAGTATTTGCGTTAGATGAGAATGAAGCTAGGACGTATTTTTCAAAGTTTAATTGGGATACTTCAAAAACTTTTATAGATAGAACTGATAAGAAAGTCGATGGATTCTGGACTACTGGTGGATGGCTTAATGTCTCTGGTTGGTCTTTAGGAATTGTTGTTTATAATAATAGCCATGTTCTTATGAATACCACTGTTACTGCCAGCTACATTGGTGCTCGTCCTGCTTTTTGGATTAGTTTAGATTAGCAAATTTAAGATAGAAATAGTATTCTATATTATCTGTTAATAGCCAGATTTCAATAGCCAAAACAGTATTCCTACATCGGGGGTGTTTCAAAAAGAGGTGGAAAAGTGTGTCCTACATAAACTGTGGAGCCCCTTAAAGGGACTATAATTGTTAGCACCCAATAAATAAGGTAAAATATAGGTATTAAATACATTGTTTGTTTTACTGAAAAGTAACTAATATCATATTAATTTTAGAAATTCTTTTTGCCGTGAAAGAAAGTCTAACTATGGTTAATTTCAGAAAATACAGATGATGTATTTTTCTTTTTGCCAAAAGGAGGGTACACATCAATGAAGAAAAGCAAAGAGGAATTAATTAATGAGGCAAAATCATTAGGTCTTGGTGATTTGA
>JAUNQJ010000012.1 GCA_030536265.1 Erysipelotrichaceae bacterium | reverse complement strand
ATGCCTAGAAAAGTAATACTTGATGTTGATACTGGTTCTGATGATGCTGTTGCTATAATGCTCGCAGCTCTTCATCCTGATATCGATTTAATTGCAGTGTGTTCTGTAAAAGGGAACCAACCATTAAAGAACACTACCGAAAATACTAAAAAAGTCTTAGATTTAGTTCATTCTGATGTTCCTTTATATAAAGGCTGCAAAGAAGCTTTAGTACATGACTGTTCTCCTTGGAGAATAAAATATGAAAATAGAGCAACTGCTGTAGATAAAGATGGAAAGCCGTTCTTTATTCACCAAGATTTTAATCAACTACCTGAATCAAATAGAAAAGTTGAAGATGTTCCTGCTCCAATATTCTATGTTGATTATTTAAAAAATGCTAAAGAACCTGTAACTTTAGTATGTGTTGGTCCTTTAACTAATTTGGCTACTGCTCTATCTATCGATCCGGATATTATTAATAATATTGAAGAACTTGTAGTAATGGGTGGAGCTGATAATGAAGCAAATTCATCTAGCTGTTCAGAATTTAATTTCTTCTTTGACCCAGAAGCTGCACAAAAAGTATTCCAAAGTGGTATTAAGAAAATTACTTTATGTCCATTAGACGTTACTCATAAAGCTATGGTTACTAAGGACGATTGCAAGAGATTTGCTGAAATCGGCACACCAGCTGCTAAGTTTGCAGTTGATATGTGTGAAACAAGAATTGAAGTTCACACACAATGTCAGCCTCTAACATTACCTGATGCTTGTGCGCTTCATGATCCATTGTGTATTGCGTATCTAATTGATCCTACCGTTCTTACAGATGTAAGATTCTTGCATGTAGATATTGGATTATCTGGAATAGCTGATGGCGCCTCTATTGTAGACCATCGTTACTTCCAAGATAATAGAAATGTATATGTAGCATATGATGGAGATAGAAAGAAATTTGTTGATATCATGTGTGATGCATTTAAATTAAGTAAATAAAAATCCTCTTAAGAGGATTTTTATTATAGATAAGTTTTTAATATATTAATCATTTCTTCTTTGTAATCTTTTGGAGCAAAGCTTTTTTCAAACGAATTGATATTCATTCTTATTAGATCTTTGTACTCAAATCCCATTTCATTTACGCAGTGATCATATTCTTCATCAACTGTAGTTCTAGCCATTACCATATTATCTGTATTGATAGTAACTGGTATTCCCATTTCTAACAATTGTTTAGCTGGGTGTTCTTTAAATGAAGGTTGAGTTTTACATTGAATATTACTAGTAGGGCATATTTCTAATGCAATATTATTATCTGCTGCTTGTTTGCATAACTCCTTGTCATCAAATATATGATGGCCATGTCCTATTCTTGATACGCCGAAGTCTAATGCATCTTTTACAGTATCGGGACCTTGTGAGTCACCAGCGTGTGAAATAATATTTAGATTTAATGCTTTAGCTTTTTCAAATAGAGGAGCAAAGTTTTTAAGCGGTACGATTCCTTCAGCACCAGCTAAATCTAATGCAACAACACCTTTATCTTTATATTTAGCACATACATCAACAGTTTCCGAATTTTGATCCCAGTTTACTGTTTCTGGTCCAATACACATCATGCATGTAATAATTCCAATTTTAATAGAAGGGTTAGATTCTTCGCCAAGTCTTTTTCCTTCAAGAACTGCTTCAGTAGCATCAGCTTGTGTTAATCCTTTATGAGTGTGAAGTTGTGGGGCAAACCTAATTTCTGCATATCTAAGCCCTTGAGAAGCAATGTCATCTATTAATTCTTTTGTAACTCTAATTAATGATTCTTTGTCTTGTAGAACTTGAGTAGGTGGATCAAACATTTGAAGATAATCGTTTACATCTTTAGCATCAGCGTGCTCGTTCATCCATTCTCTATAACCTTCAAGAGTGTTTCCTGGAAGAACAATATTTCTTTCTTTAGCTAATTCATACATTGTTTCGATTCTAAATGAACCATCAAGATGTAAGTGTAAATCTACTTTCGGGAAATCATAATTCATATTAATTCTCCTTATTAAATATCTAATTCAAGTCCAACACCAACTTCGTGAACTTTTGCGACGTTCATCATTTTTGCTTTAGCGCTTAGGCATACACAATGACAAGGGTATAATTCTTTTATATTATTTTCATTAAAATAATTAATTGTTTCATCTAATTGTTTATTATCTTCAAGAAGGTGGAAACCACCGATAATTCCAATTATTCTATTATCGTTTAACATTTTCTTTGCTTTTTCAATTATGTTGCATATTCCGCTATGTGAACAAGCGGTGATAATAAATATTCCATCATCTGTTTTATAAGCTAAAGCTGTATCATCTAACACTTCATCAGCTTTTCCATCAGCTAGTGTTCCTATGGTTCTATTTTCAAAATCTATTTTTCTATCAATTTGGCCAAGATAGTATAAATTGTCTGTAATCTTATAAGGGTCACTTCCATCTATGAACTCTTTAAGTTTTATAGCTTGTAGTTGAACAGGTGATCCTATTTCAAGCCCTTTGTGATTTCTTGAGTTAAATACTCCTAAATGTGCTATTAGTGCAGTGTTACTAGTGTCTATACTATTTAGATATCTTAATCCGCCTGTGTGGTCGTTGTGGCCATGTGATAAAACAAGATAATCAATATTATTTAAATCTATGTTCATTTTTTGAGCATTTTTTAGATAAACATCAGAATAGCCTGTATCAAAAAGAATTCTTTTTCCTTTATCTTCAATATAAAAAGATAATCCTGGCTCACCAACAAAATATTCATCAATAAATGTGTTATTGTCTACTAGAACCTTTAATTTCATAAGATTATTATATCGTTAAAATGTTAGAATTAATGTATGAAAACCGTAAATATTAAAGAGATTAAAGAATTAGCAAATAATTTATTAGTAAATCCAGAGCTTGGATACAAAGAGTTTAAGACAAAAGAAATTTTAGTTGATTATTTAACAAAGAAGGGCTTCAAGATAGAAAATGAATGTTTTGAAACTGCGTTTAGTGTTTCGATAGGGAAAGGTCATCCACACATTGGCCTTATTGCTGAACTTGATGCTATTCCTACTCTTGGACATAAATTTGCTAATAAAAATGATAATGCAGCTCATGCTTGTGGGCATTTTTCTCAATGTGCAATCATGGCTGGAGCAATTTCTTCATTAAAAGATGAAAAAATTAATGGCAAGATTACATTATTTTTTACTCCTGCTGAAGAATATACTGATATTAAATATAGAGAAAAATTAATTAAAGATAAAAAGATTAAGTATATTGGTGGAAAGATCAATATGCTTGAAAAAGGTTTATTTGATGATGTAGATATTGTTATTCACTTACATTCAATGGCTGAAAGTGATTACTCTTTTGCTGTTGGCAGCAATTTAGCTGGCTTTGTATATAAGAGAATTGAATTTATAGGAAAAGCTTCACATGCTGCTACAACACCTCATTTAGGAATAAATGCATTAAATGAATATGCTTTATTTAATGATGCTATTAATATGTTAAGGGAAACATTTAAAGATGAAGATTGTGTAAGGATTCATGGCTTTGTTTCGGAAGGTGGCCAAACTGTTAATTCAATTCCTGAAAGAGTTGTTTATGAATGCTATGTTAGAGCAATGAATGATAAAGCTTTAAATGACGCAGCTAATAAAGTTGATAATGCTGCCAAGAATTGTGCAAAAGCAATTGGTGGTTCTTGTAAGATTAAGACAAAACCAGGTTATTTACCTTTGACACAAAATAAAGAAATATCTGATGTATTCTATAAAGAAATGTTAAAGATTGTTAAACCTGAACAAATTGAAGTTGATAATCCTTCAATGGCAGCAGGCGATACTGGTGATATATCTATATTTAAGCCAACTATTCAATTTGGCTACGGTGGTTTTACTGGTATTCCACATGGCAAGACATATATGGTTAAAGATGAAAAGCTTGTTTATGACGATACTATTAAGCTTGTACGTAATAGCGTTATGTCGTTAATGAAAAATCCTAAGCTAATTAATGACGTTGCTAAGAACTATAAAGCAAAAATGAGTAAGAGTGATTATAGAAAGTTTATTAATAGTAAATGATTAATACTAAAAAAATATCAACAGATCATGCATTAGTACATATAGGATATCAAGCATTTGCTGGAATAATATACGGATTCTCTATTTATGTCTTGATGCAAAGAGGATTTAATTCAGCAATTGCAGGATATAGTTTGGCATTGGCAAATCTTTTATCATTAATTATTCAACCAATTGTATCTAATTTCCTTGATCGTTCTAAAAAGATATCTTTATTTGAGATGATTGTTATTACATCTCTTTTAATATTAGTGTTCTATTTGATAAGCAACTTTGCTAAAGATGGAAGTGTATTCTTCTTTATAGTATTCACATTAGCAGTAGGTTGTTTTTCATCTATTGAACCATTGTTTAATACTATCTATACGATATTTAATAATAATGGAATAGATATTAAGTTTGGTAAGGCTAGAGCTTTTGGCTCAGCTTCTTACGGGATCATTTGTGTATTATTTGGCTTTTTATCTGAAAGCTTTTCTTATATTTCTATATTAATAGGTGGATCTATATTTGCTTTATTCCTTGTTACTGTTTCTTTAATAATAAGAAAAGATTTTTATAAAGCGGATAAACATCCTGTAGAGATTGAGACAAGCGAAACGGTAAGTTTTGTTGAATTTGTTAAAAATAACAAAAGATATATGTTGCTATGCTTGTTCTTAACAGGAATATTCTATGGATACTTAGCTACTGATAATTTCACAATATTAGTTGTTGAGAATTTAGGTGGAAATTCAAAAGATAACGGATTAATTCTTGGAATTAAAGCATTGCTAGAAGCTGTTGCAGTATTTTCAATTGGAAAGATTAGAAAACATATCGGTTTAGAAAAACTATTGGTATTTGCGTCGTTATGCTTCATTCTTAAATCTTTTACTATTTATTCTGCTACTTCTTTATCTACTGTTTATTTTGCTCAAATTATTCAAATGTTTTCATTTGCGATGATTCTTCCTTCGATGGTTGAATATGCTGATGTTAAATTGCCAACAAATGTTGCTGTAAGAGGACAAGCATTCTTTACTATGACTATTGGACTTGGAAGTGTTCTTTCTAGTTTGTTCGCTGGAAGTATTATTAATGCATATGGTGTAAAAACTTCTAACTTAGTAGCTTTAATTGTTACGATAATTTCTGTAATAGGTTTTATCTTAACTTTATTAATAGGTAATTATGGAAAAAAGAAATAATTTTATTAACGGTGTAAAGGCTGGTATTCCAATCGCTTTAGGTTACTTTGCTGTTTCATTTACTTTTGGAATGATGGCAGTAGCTGGAGGCTTATCAATAGGTGATGCAGTTTTAATATCTGCTACTAATTTAACTTCAGCTGGGCAATTTGCTGGTTTATCTATTATTCTTTCAAATGGTTCGTATGTTGAGATGACGTTGACTCAACTTGTCATTAATTTAAGATATTCTTTGATGTCTTTTTCTTTATCGCAAAAGTTAACAAGAAAAGAACCTTGGTTTCATAGATTCATTATTTCTTTTGGTGTAACTGATGAGATATTTGCGGTAAGTGTTTCTCAAAGTGGAAAGACTAGTGCTTTCTTTAATTATGGTTCTATGGCTGTAGCTATACCAGGCTGGGTGATAGGAACTTTATTTGGCGCACTACTAGGCAATATTCTTCCATCTTTTATTGTTAGTGCTTTATCTGTTGCAATATATGGAATGTTTATTGCCATTATTATTCCGCCAGCTAAAAAGGATAGAAACGTACTTTATGTTGTTATTGCTTCAATGATTTTATCAACTTGTTTTACATATCTTCCTTTATTAAATAAAGTATCTTCAGGGTTTGTGATAATTATTTGTACAGTAATTGTATCTATGTTAGCAGCAAAATTTGCTCCTATTAAAGAAGAGGAGGTAAACCATGAATAATATTTATGTATATATTTTAGTAATGGCTATTACCACTTATCTTATTAGAATGCTACCATTAGCTTTATTTAAGAAAGAAATAAAAAGTCCATTTATTAAATCTTTTCTATACTATGTTCCTTACGCTTGCCTTGCCTGCATGACTTTTCCTGCAATAATAAGTTCTACAAGTTCTGTAATTTCTGGATTAGTTGGCCTAGTTGTAGCGTTAGTGTTAGCTTATAAAGAAAAGAGCTTAATTAATGTTGCTTTAATGTCTTGTGTTAGTGTATTTATTGTTGAGCGTATATTAGAATTTATTGGAATGCTTTAAGATATAATTAAATAGAGGTGATAATAATGAAAATTGCTATTGGAAATGATCACGCTGGCGTTGAATATAAAAACGAATTAAGTAAATATATAGAAGAAAAGTATGGCTATGAAGTTATTAATTTTGGAACAGATACGAACGATAGTTGTAATTATCCAGAATTTGGGGAAAAAGTAGCTAATGCAGTAGCGAAAGGCGAAGCTGATAGAGGGGTACTAATTTGTGGAACAGGAATTGGTATTGGTATTTCTGCAAATAAAGTTAACGGCATAAGATGTGCTATTTGTTCTGAAACTAAATCTGCCGAGTATACAAGACTTCATAATGATGCAAACATAATAAGTTTTGGCGCTAGAATCGTTTCTATCGAAACTGCTAAAGAAATTGTAGATACCTTCTTAACTACAGAATATGAGGGTGGAAGGCATCAAATTAGAGTAGATATGATTAAAGATATAGAAAATAGACAAAGGTAGTTATCTACCTTTTTCTTTTGAATATATAATTATTAATGATGAACACATATAAGCTTAAATATATTAGTGCTGTTATTATATATGGAACAATAGGATACATCTTGCATTTTGTTAATCTTCCTAGTGAGATTGTTGTTTTGTGTAGGGGTGTAATAGGGTCGCTTTTCATATATTTATACTTACGAGTTACAAAAAGAAATATAGATTTAGTAGCTATTATAAATAATATAAAATATTTAATTATTTCTGGAGTAGCATTAGGACTTAACTGGGTATTTCTTTTTGCTTCATATAGAGTTGGAACAGTAGCAGTAGGAAGTTTATGCAATTATATGGCACCAATAATATTGATTGCTTTATCTCCAGTTCTTTTTAAAGAGAAGATTACTTTTAAAAAATTGCTTTGCGTTATAGGCGCTTTCATTGGAATTATATTTGTTTCTGGAATATTGGAAACTAATAGCAATGTAAATGGCTATGGCGTATTGTTAGGTTTACTAGCTGCTGCAGCATTTGTATTAATCATTATCTTTAATCGTAAGCTAAAAAACATTTCTGCATATGACAAGGTAGTGGTGCAACTTGCTATTAGCGCTTTAACTGTTCTTCCATATGCGATTATTAATAATATTGGCAATACTATTGTTCTTGATTTAAAATCAGTTGTTCTTGTTATTATGCTAGGCGTTATTCATACTGGTGTTGCTTATTGTTTCTATTTCGGTAGTATCAACGACATACCAGTTCAAGCTGTTGCGATTCTTGGTTATATCGAACCTGTTTTATCCGTTTTATCTAGCGCATTATTATTAAATGAACCTATATCTTTTATAGGAATAATAGGAGCCATCTTAATACTTCTATCTGCATGTTTCAGTGAGATAATAGAATAATGAAAAAGTTTTTGATTGTTTTAATACCTACAATAGCTGTCATGGGCATATTCTATGCATTGTTTTCTTATATGCCAGCACCTGTTGAACCAATCATTGAAGAAACAATTATAGAAGAAGTTCAAGAAGAAATCGTAATAGAAGAAGAAAAACCCGAATATAACGAGCCAAATGTTGATCAATTTCATTCAAAATTAATTGATATTGCTTTAGATAATGATGTATATGGAATGCAAGTTGTTGTCTTTAAAGGGGAAGATATACTTCATTCATTTAATTATGGCTATTCGGATATAGATAATAAGACTGAAGTTAATGATTCAACAGTATTTAGAATTGCGTCAACTAGTAAAATGATTTCTAATATGGCTATTATGAAACTTGTTGATGAAGGTAAGATTTATTTAGGCTCTAATTTAAAAGAAGTGACAGGCTTAAATTTTAAAGATGATATTAAACTATACCAAATACTAACTCATACTGCAGGTATTGTTGATAGTAAAGAGTTTAATGAAAATATGAATAAAGTATTAGATATAAATCATTTACTTGACATCTCTTGTGTAAATAAACCTGGTTCAGAATATAATTACACAAATTTTGGTGCAGGCACTATGGCGGCAATTGTTGAATGTGTAACAGGTGAATACTTTATGGATTATGCACAAAGAGAACTATTTGATTCTTTAGGACTAAATGCTGGTTATGTTTGTGAATACTTAGATGAAGGAACAGATGTAGCAAAGATGTATGATGATGTAGTTTATGATCCTGCTACTTGGATGTACAACTACGACTTCTATCGTTCTTTTGAACTTGGAAAACAATATCGTTTAGCTTATGGAAATATGTATATTTCTGCTAGTGATTTAGCAAAACTAGGTATGGTACTTGCAGGAGATGGTACATTAAACGAAAAGAAAATTTTAAGTACTAATGCTTTAAGAGAAATTAGAACTGTAAGAAATGAAGCTGAAGGACAAAATTACCGTGCTGGGTTAAATACTGATGTGTTTAATAATCTAGTTGAAGGAAGAATAATTTACGGTCATACTGGTTCTGCTTATAACGCTATATCTTGTTTAATGTATGATCCAAGCGATAATACTGGCGTTGTCTTATTAACTAATCATTCTTTAAACAAGAAGAATGATTTAAAATATACAAAAGTTATTTATGATACAGTAAATCTTGCTTATAAAGAATTTTTTACACCATATGGAGAATAGGTATGAACATCAAAAAGGAATTATTAAATAATAGAGATCTTAAATTAAAAGATTTTACAGCTAATTTAAATCCAACTGTGGATCCTAAAACAATCATTGGTGTAAGAATGCCGATTTGTAAATATATAGCTAAAGCAGCTTTTAAAGAAGGAAAGTATGATAAGTTTTTAAGTGATTTACCTCATAAGTATTTTGATGAATACTGTGTTCATGGTTATTTGATTTCGGAAATAAAAGATTATTGTGTAACAATAAACTATTTAAACAAGTTTCTTCCATATATTAATAACTGGCAAGTGTGTGACATATTAAAACCTAAACCATTTATTAAAAATAAAGATAAATTAATTAAAGACATTAAAAGATGGCTTAAATCAAAAGATACTTTTACAGTTAGATTTGCTGTAAGTATGCTAATGACATATTATCTTGATGATGATTTTGATCCTAGCCATTTAGATTTAGTAGGTAAGGTTAAATCAAAAGAGTACTATATTAATATGATGAGAGCTTGGTATTTTGCCACTGCTTTAGCAAAACAAAGAGACATTACTGTTAAATATATTGAAGCTAAGAAATTGGATGATTTTACTCATAATAAGGCTATTCAAAAAGCTATTGAATCAAATAGAATTTCTGATAAAGATAAAAAATATTTAAAAACATTAAAGGTTTAAGATGATTAAAAATAATAAGAAATGTCCATATTATAAATATTGTGGTGGATGCAATCTCCAAGGTCTTTCTTATGAAAAGCAATTATTAAAGAAACAAGAATATATAGATAAATTATTATCAAAATTACATAAAGTTAATAAGATTATAGGAATGAATGATCCTTATAATTATCGAAATAAGGTTCAAGTTACTTTTGGCTTAGATGAAAAAAGAAATATAATTTGTGGCAACTTTATACCTTCAACTCATATCATTGTTCCTATTGATGATTGCATGATATCTGATGAAAAAGCTAACCAGATTATTTTAACCATCAAAGACCTAGCTATTAAATATAAGTTATCTATTTTTGATGAAGACAAATTGAAAGGCTGTTTAAGACATGTTCAAGTAAGATGTTCATCAACTAATGAATATATGGTTATTTTAGTTGTGGGGATAAGTACAATCCCAAATATTAATCTAATAATTAAAGACTTATTAAAGAAACATAAAGAGATTAAAACAATTGTTCAAAATATTAATAGAAAACATACATCGATGGTTCTTGGTGATAAGAACATTACTCTATTTGGAAAAGGGTATATTGAAGATGTTCTTTGCGGAAAGAAATTTAGACTTTCTCCTACAAGTTTCTATCAAGTAAATAAAAGACAAACAGAAGTTTTGTACAACACCGCTATTAACTATGCTGACTTCAAAGGAAATGAAACTGTTGTTGATGCATATTGTGGAATAGGAACAATTGGACTAATAGCATCTAGTAAAATTGGTAAATTAATAGGAATTGAATTAAATAGAAGAGCTATCAAAGATGCTGTAACAAACATGAAGATTAACAAGATTAATAATGCTGTATTTCTATCTGACGATGCAGGACATTATATGAGTAGACTTGCTAAAGATAAATGTAAAATTGATGCTGTAATTATGGATCCTCCAAGAAGCGGGGCTGATGATAAATTCTTAAATTCTTTAGTAAGACTTAGACCTAAGAAAATAGTCTATATATCTTGTGGCCCTGAATCATTAAGAAATAATTTAAAGTATTTGATTAAGAAAGATTATCAAATTGAAGTAATTCAACCAGTAGATATGTTTCCATATACAAATCATGTAGAAAATATAGTATTATTAAGTAATAAAAAATAGGGAGTTTATATGATTAAACCAAAGCATTTACAAAAAGGTGATACTGTTGCAATAGTTAGTACTTCAAAAGGTACATTAGGGGAAGGCTTTGCAATCCATAGATTAGATATAGCTAAAAAAAGACTTGAAGAAGATTATGGCTTAAAGGTTTTAGTTATGCCTAACGCATTAAAAGGAATTGATTATTTATATGAGCATCCTGAAAAAAGAGCTGAAGATTTAATGGAGGCTTTTAAAAATCCTGAAGTAAAAGCTATCTTTAGCGCTATAGGTGGAGATGATTCTATTAGACTTCTTCCTTACATCGATTTTGATGTTATTAGAAATAATCCAAAAATATTTACAGGTTTTTCAGATACAACAAGCATGCATTTTATGATGCAAAAAGCTGGCTTAGTTTCTTATTATGGTGCAACAATCCTTACAAACTTCTCTGAATATGTAAAGATCAATGATTATACAGCTGAGATGATTGATAAAACTTTGTTTAATCCTCAAGATAATTTAGAAATAGAAAGCTCTCCTTACTATTATGATGACGAAGATGAAAAGGTATGGTGGGACATTAAAAATATTAATAACTATAAACAATATCATAAAGAAGAAATTGGATATGAAGTTATTCAAGGAAAAGGTGTTGTTGAAGGTGAATTAATAGGTGGATGTATAGATGTCTTTATTGAAGATATAGGCACTCCTATTTGGCCAAGTTTAGAAGATTTTAAAGGAAAAATATTGATATTAGAAACAAGTGAAGAAGATATGAGTAAAGATGAACTTGTTTGGATTTTAAGAAATTTAGCTGCACAAGGAATATTTAATGTTATAAACGGAATTATTGTAGGTAAGCCTGCTAGAAGAAGTAAATATGAACCTTACAAAGAAGCGTATTTACAAGTTGTTGGTAAAGAAGCTAAAAGAAGTGATCTACCAATTATGTGTAATGTTAACTTTGGACATGCCGAACCTATTGGCGTAATTCCACTTGGTATAAAAGCAAGACTTGATGCAGATAGTAAACGATTAATACTGCTTGAAAAAGCTACTGATTAAGTATGTTATAATTTAAGTGTAGATATAAAGGAGGAATCAAGAATGCCAGCAAAAGTAGATCAAAACGTTTGTGTTGGATGTGGAGCTTGTACTGATGTTTGCCCATCTGGTGCTATCACATTAAATGCTGACGGTAAGGCTGAAGTTGCTGAAGATGCTTGCATCGATTGCGGTGCTTGTGTTGGAACTTGTGGAAGTTCAGCTATTTCTCAATAATTTAATTAAGGAAGCTTGGTTAATACCAAGCTTTTTTAATGCTAAAATATATAGAGATGGATTATAAATTACCTGATTTAACATGTGCAAGAAAAAGAACACGCGAAGATGTTAATAGACGTGTTTTTAATATTGAAGAAAAGTTACTAAGTATTGGAAAAGATAAATACTATTTAATTAAGACACATGGTTGCCAAGCTAATGAAAGAGACTCAGAAAATATTGCTGGCTTACTTGAAAAGATTGGCTATACTAAAACATTAGATGAATCAAAAGCTGATATCGTTATTATTAATACTTGTGCTATTAGAGAAGGCGCTGAAGATAAAGTTTTTGGTGAACTTGGCGCTTTAAAAAGATACAAAACACTTAATCCTAATATGATTATTGGAATATGTGGATGTATGGCTCAAGAAGAAAGAACAGTAAAAACAATATTAGATAAATATAAACAAGTAAATTTAATATTTGGAACACATAATATCAACGATTTACCTAGACTTATTAGTAATATTTATGAAGAAAATAGAAAATCTATTGAAGTTTATTCAATAGAAGGAGAAGTTATTGAAGATATTCCTAGCGTACGCACTTCATCTCATAAAGCTTCTGTAAATATTATGTATGGCTGCAACAAGTTTTGTGCATATTGTATTGTTCCATATACTAGAGGAAAAGAAAGATCAAGATTACTAGAAGATGTAGTAAAAGAAGTTGAAGAATTGGTTAACAATGGCTACAAAGAAGTAACATTACTTGGCCAAAACGTTAATGCATATGGGAAAGACCTTGATGCCGATTATGATTTTTCTGATCTACTTGAAGCTGTAGCTAAAACAAATATTAAACGTATTAGATTTATGACTTCTCATCCTTGGGATTTTAATGACAAGATGATTGAAGTTATTAAAAACAATAGCAACATTATGCCTTATATTCATTTACCACTTCAATCAGGAAGCGATAATGTATTAAAGGTAATGAATAGAAGATATACTAGTCAAACTTATAAAGAATTATTTGATAAATTAAAAACGAATTTACCAAATTTTGCTTTTACTACCGATATCATTGTTGCTTTCCCTGGAGAAAGTGAAGAGGACTTTAATAAAACGCTTGAGATGGTTGATTACTGTAAATATGATAATGCTTTCACCTTTATCTTTTCGCCACGTGAAGGTACTCCTGCGTATAATATGGAAAACCTTATTCCTCAAGAAGAAAAGAATAGAAGACTTTCTGTTTTAAATGAAAAAGTATCTTATTATGCAAATCTAAATAATAAGAAGTATCAAGATAAGATAGTAGAAGTGTTGGTTGATGGCCCAAGTAAAAAGAATCCTAATATTTATTCTGGTTATATTCCAGAAGGAAAACTAGTAAACTTTAAAGGAAAATGTAATGTTGGTGATATAGTTAAAGTTAAAATCACAGAAGCGTTATCGTTCTCTTTAAATGGCGAACAAGTTGAATAAATGAACATTGATTTTTCAGTTTTTAATTACTATGTACCAGATTCTTGGTACAAAGGTGTCTATAAAGATGTAGGTGAGCCTTGTAAAGCAGGTAGATCTTTTAGCTTAACTCTTATTGAACCAAGTAAAGAATGCTGGCTACTTGTGACTGGTTATCGTGGTTATCCTGGTGAACTTGTTAGACCTGCGTACGATTTATTTTTAGAAGGGTATGATGTTTATGTTCCACGTCTTCCAGGAATGGGTACAACAACAAAAGATTTTTTAAAGTCTGATAGCAGCGATTGGATCGAAACTATTATTAATGCTATTAAAGACTTATCAACAAAATATGAAAAAATAAATCTTCTAGGCCATTCTATGGGCGCTGCGATATGTTCAATGGTCGGAGTTAATAATCCTAAAGTTCATAAAATAGTATATGCTGCTCCAAGCTTTGAAAACTTAGAACTTCCTTGGTATTTAAGATTGTATCTAAGCTTTATTTCTATTTTTGTTAGAAAAGTTAAAGCTAATTGGACTCGAACTAATACACACCATCATCATTATGAAGGAGCACCTGACGATGATGACTATTTAGGTGAACAATATTATAAATGGCATTTTACTAAACACTTATTAATGTATTATCAGATATCAAAAGATGGAATATTCGCTTTAGGTGATCATGAACATTTATTGATATGTCCATTAAATGATTCTAATATTTCTATTCCTTCAACAAAACAATTTAAGAAGGCTATGAAAGATAAAGCTAATATAGTAGAAATAGAGAATGGAACCCACTTAATTTTCTACGATATAGATGAGGCAGCTGAACAAAAGGCGGTAGAAGCTGTATTAGATTTTGCAAGAAAATAGATATATAATTTATATAGATTTATGGAGGATAATATAATCAATGCAAAAAGTTAGAATAATGGCTTTAGGCGGGCTTGATGAAGATGGCAAGAATTGTTATGTTCTAGAGTTTGGCGAAGACATTTTTGTTATTGAAGCTGGAATTAAATATCCCGAGACTGAACAGTTAGGAATTGAATATATCATTCCTGATTTTACATATTTAATCGAAAATAAAGATCGAATTAAAGGTATCTTTATTTCTCATGGACATGATGATGTAATGTCAGCTTTGCCTTTCTTGTTAAAAGAAGTAGACCCAGAAATTTATGCTACAGCTTTAACTGCAAAAATTCTTGAGTCATCTTTACCAAATAAGAAAAGAATTAATGTGTTAAGAAGAAATGATACTTTAAAGTTAGGAAACGTTACTATTTATACATTCCCAGTAATGCAAAGTATTGCAGATGGTGTAGGATTTATTTTTGAATCTGAAATGGGCGCAGTAGTATATGCAGGCGAGTTCATTGTTGATTATGATTTCACTAATGAAGCATTTGCTATGGATGTTAATGTTCTTAACAAACTAAAAGATAAAGATGTTCTTTGTTTATTAGCTGAGTCTGTGTCATCTACTAGAAGTGGATATACAACTCCTAAACATAGAATTTCTGAACATATTGAATCTTATATTGAAAATCTTCAAGGAAGACTTATTATGTCTTTGTATTCTCAAAATTTATTCAGAATAATTGAAGTACTAGAACTTGCTAAAAAGTATAAACGTAAAGTATTCTTTTATAACAAAGAACATGTTAGATTATTAAAACACGTTGATGACTTGGGTTACTATCATATTCCTCAAGGAATGATTATTGATGCTAAAGATTTTAATAACGATTTAGATAATGTTATTTGTATTATTTCTGGTTCTGGAAACAAAGTGTTTAGATTACTTAATAACATCGCTATTGGTGAAGATAGACTTATCGAATTAAAAAAAAATGATACTGTAATTATTGCTTCACCAATTGTTCCTGGCACCGAAAAAGAAGCCGCTAATATGGAAAACGATTTATATAAAGCTGGTGTAAAAGTTCATAAACTAAGTTCTAATGAAGTGTTATCAATGCACGCATCTAAAGAAGATTTAAAGATGATGTTATATCTAGTTAAGCCTAAGTATTATTTGCCTATTAAAGGTGACTACGCTAAGCTTATCGCTAATGCTGATGTTGCTGTTGAAATGGGATATACTCCTGATAAGATTGTTATTCTTGATAATGGACAATATGCTTCTTTTGAAAATGGAAAGCTAGTATCTACTAGAGATCAAATAGAACTTGAAGAAGTATTAATTGATGGATCAGATAAAACCGATGTTTCTGGCATGGTTTTAAAAGATAGAGAAGCCTTATCAACCGATGGTGCCATTGTTTTGGGTGTTGTTTTAGACTTTAAAACAAAGAAATTAATAGGTGGACCTGACGTACAATCTAGAGGTGTAATATATTTAAAAGATGCTGAGAATATTTTGAATGAAATTGGTAATATATTAGTTGAGACTATTGCTCAAGCTGTAAAGGATAATCGCTATGACAATATGCAGATTAGAATGGAAGCTAAAGAGAAGATCACTAGATATGTCTTAAAAGAAACTGGTAAGAAGCCTATGATTCTACCAGCTATAGTTGAAATAAATACGGAGCAAAATAATGGCTAAGAAAAAAGAAGAAGTTAAAAGAAAACGTGGTAGACCTAGAAAAACTGAAACTGAACAAGTTAAAGATGAAACAAAAGTTGAAAGAAAGCCAATGTCAAAAGCAGGTAAGATTGCTTGGCTAATAGTTTTCATTGCTTTGTTCTTTTTTGCATTAACTAAGGTTGGTCCTGCTGGTGTATTTACAAATAATTTACTATCTTTCATCTTCGGAAATTACTACTTCATCGTTTTGTTAACTCTATTATTCTTCTTAGTTAAAACTTTCTTCACTAAGATAGGTGATAAGTTTCCTGTAAATGTTTATTTTGGAATTGTAATATTAAACATTACTGTAATGATGTTGAGTTCTTTAATTGCTAATGGCAATCAAGGAATTACTTTTGATAAGTTTGGTGTTTTATTTTCAAATATAAAAGAGATGACAAGTATTTTAGCTAATTATGAAGGTGGCATAATCGGAACACTTGCATACGCTACATTCTCTTCGTTATTTGGCGCAACAGGCGCACTTATTACATTAATTATTCTATTTATTATTAGTGCAGTATTAATTATTCCATTAAGTTATTTTGTAAAAGCTGCAAAAGCAAGTAAAGATGCAGTTGTATACACTGCTAATTCAATTGAAGACGCAAGAAATGCTAAAGAGGAAAAGAAGCGTTTAGAAGCAGAGAAACAAAAAGAAATTGAAGCTCAACGTTTGATTGACTCTTTACAGAATAATGAGGAAGTTCAAGATATTATCAACGAAACGGAAAATGTTGAACAAAATAGTTCCGAAGAACCTGTTGAATATATTAAGAATCAATCGGAATTTTCAAAAAATTATTTCATGGATGCTGATGGCTCTAATACCGTTTCTACACACAATGATGATTTAGACGAAATTGAATCTACACCAATCGCAAAAGATGATGTTCCAACTCCATCTAAAAACATTCAAACAAAATTGGAAGATGCTAATAATCCGTCATTAACCGGAACACCAAACACCTTAAGACGTGCTTCTAATTTTAGAGGTTATAAGTTGCCAAATCCAAATGAACTATTATCTAAGGTTAGTGGATCTAAATCAGATAAGAATGAGGCTACTGCTGAAGCAAGAGGGCATGAACTTATCAAGATTTTATCTAACTTTGGTATTAAGGCTACACTAAGCGAATATCATATTGGTCCATCTGTAACTAAATTTGAAATTAAACCAGACGCCACTGTTAACTTAAGTAAAATTAATTCTTTAAGTGACAATATAAAAATGGGATTAGCTGCCAAATCTATTAGAATTGAAGCTCCTATTCCTGGAAAGAATGCAGTTGGTGTTGAAGTTCCTAACGTTGAAAATTCTCCAGTTAGAATGTCAGAATTAATAACAGCTGTACCTCGTGATAAGGCTTCAAAGAAATTATTATTTGCTTTAGGTAAAGACTTAAGTGGTAAACCAGAATTTTGTGATTTAGCTAAAATGCCTCACTTGTTAATTGCTGGTGCTACTGGTTCTGGTAAGTCTGTATGTATAAATACTATTATTACTTCATATTTATTACGTGCTAAACCTGACGAAGTAAAAATGATTTTAGTTGACCCTAAGAAAGTAGAATTTACTCCATATCATGACATTCCTCATCTTTTGTGGCCAGTTATTACTGACGCAAAGATGGCAAGTTTGATGCTTAAGAAGATGGTTGTTATGATGGAACAAAGATATGATGCGTTTGCTAAAGCAGCTGTTAGAGACATCGTTTCATATAACGAAAAAGTCGTTGATCATAATAAAAACTTAAAACAAGGTGAAGAACCTATGGTTAAGTTACCATATGTTGTAGTAATTATTGATGAATTAGCTGATTTAATGCAAACTGCAAAACAAGATGTTGAATCTTCTATTACAAGAATTACACAATTAGCAAGAGCTAGTGGTATTCATTTGATTGTTGCAACTCAACGTCCATCAACTGATGTAATTACTGGTCTAATTAAATCTAATATCCCATCACGTATTTCATTCGCTGTATCAAGCGCTATAGATTCTAGAACTATTCTAGATTCTGCTGGTGCAGAAGAATTACTTGGTAATGGTGATATGTTATATTCTCCACAAGGTGAGAATGTTCCGAAACGTTTACAAGGTTGCTGGGTTACTGATGAAGAAATTGCTCAAATTACAAATTATTGTAAGAGCCAAGCTCAACCAGAATATGATGATACTTACTTCGCATTAAAGAATAATAGTGAAGGCGGTGGATCTAACGCTACAAGCGGTGAAGAAGATGGCTTATATGAAGAAGCAAAAGAATTTATTGCTAAGACTAAAAAAGCTAGTACTTCTTCATTACAAAGAAGATTTGGCATTGGATATAATAGAGCGGCTAGATTGATTGATACATTTGAAGAACACGGATTAATCGGTCCATCAAATGGATCTAAACCAAGAGAAGTATATATTAGAAGTAAAGATGAACAGGAATAAAAACCTGTTCATTTTTTTGTTGTAAAATAAAGGCATGGCGAAGATAACAGAATTACTTGTTAAAAAGGATAATTTAACTTTAATAAAAACTAATAAATATAAAGATATAACAATATCTATAAAATGTGCTTTTGAATACGATAAGAAACTAAAAGCATCTTTAACAGTTTTATCTTTAATGCTTCAGGATTTATGTGAAAAATATCCTAGTAAGAAAGATATGGCAAAAGCAAAAGATATGTTATATGGCTTAGGCTTTGATTGCATTACTTCTAATACTGGAGATTTATTAACTTTATCTTTTACATATAACTTTACAAACCCTCGTTTTTTCGATGATGTAAATGAAAGAAACTATATTGATTATATTGAAGAAACAATTAAAAGACCTCTTTTAATTGATAAGTCGTTAGAAGAATGTAAAAGAATCGTTATTGATAGTATTAAAAGAAAACAAGACAAGCCAAGTTATTATGCTACTGTTAGATTTGGTGAGATAGTTGCTAAAGATGATAAACGTTTTGATGTTAATTCAAACCTTAAAGAAGATGATATAAATAATTTAACTTTAAATGATGTACTTGATGCTTACAACAATTTATTTGAATCAAGAGTTGATATTTTTCTAATAGGGGATTATACGGATGAGCTTGTAGATTATTTAAGTTCATATAAATCAAAGAAAGATTTGCATTGTCTTGTAAAGCCCCTTGATTTAGGTGATTCAAAAGAAATTATTGAAAAGAAGGATGTCGGTCAATCTTCGTTAATTGTTTCTTATAAAACGCCTTACGTTAGAACTAGCAAAGAGTATTATGCATTTAATATGGGCAATATCTTGTTTGGTGGAATTCCATCTTCTTTACTTTTCTCTGAAGTAAGAGAAAAAGACAATTTATGTTATGTTATATATTCAAAAGGGTTAAGATACGAAGGATTAGTTTATGTATCAACATTAATTGATTCAAAGAATAAAGATAAAACTTTAAATGAAATTAGAAAACAATTTAAACGTATTGTAGATAAAGACTATGATCCAAATTTACTCGAAGTTGCTAAGAAGATGTTAATTTCTAATAGTTTATCTATTGATGATGATTTGGATTATTTAATTTCTTATTACTACGAATCTAGTTTAAGTGATACATTTATATCTATCGAGGACTATTCAAAGATGGTTTCAAATATAAGCGTAGATGATGTAAGCAATGTTTTTTCTAATTATAAAGAATATCTTGTGTA
>JAUNQJ010000056.1 GCA_030536265.1 Erysipelotrichaceae bacterium | reverse complement strand
GAAATCTTTCTTTCAGTATTTCGATATGTTTTTCCATAAGATCTACCTCCACAAATTCTAATTTATCTAACTATATTATATAAAATAGAATAACTGTAATTTCCATCAACCAATTCTTTTAGTTAAACAATAATCTATTTATTGGTTTTTAGTAGTTTCTTTAATCTAGTTATTCTATTATCAACTTTTTTAGAAGTAATATTTAGTATTTCTGCTATTTCTTTGTATGTATAGTTTTGTGTTCTAAGTTTTATTATCTTTTTATCTAGTTCTGTAGCAAATGATACATTATCTATAATTTCATTAATATCATCATTTGGGTACTTTATAGGATTATCATTAACACTATAATATTTAAAAGCTTCTATTCTATCTATATATTCATATTTATCAAAAGAATATTCAGTTTTATATCTTTTAAGTTCTCTAAAGAAGGATCTTTGTATCCTTCTTTCAATAACGACAAAAGCATAAGTTGAAAACTTAGTATCATCATTATATTTATATGATTTACATGCTTCTATTAAGCCAAGACAACCTTCTTGAAATAAATCATCTATAGAAACAACATAATCTCCATATTCTAATTCATAAGAAGATATTATTGAATAAATCATTAATTGAAACTCTTCAATAATATCTTGAACAGCTTTATTATCACCTTTATTAACTAGTTTTAATTTCTTTTTTATCTCATTGTTCATAACAAAAAAGTAATATAAAAGTCGGTTATATTATTCCCGACTTTTTTCCTTTTTTGTTTACTTATCAACAAATGAAATGTTAACAACTTCTTGATTTAACTGCATTATATATAAGGATACCTGCAGCTACTGATGCATTTAAAGAATTAACTTTTCCTTTCATTGGAAGTGATACCACATAGTCACATTCTTCAAGTACTAATCTTGATATTCCTTCACCTTCTGATCCAATAACAAGAACGATATTACGATTATAATCTACATCAGCATAAGAAGTAGTAGCTGAACCATCAGAACCAACAATCCAATAACCTTTTTCTTTTAACTTCTTTAATGTATTAGTTAAATTTGTTACTTCAGATACTTTTACATATTCTAGAGCTCCACAAGCAACTTTAGCAACAGTATCGTTTAATTTAACAGCATTGTGTTTCTTATAGATAATGCCGTCAGCTCCCGCACACTCACAAGTTCTAATTATTGCCCCTAAGTTATGTGGATCTTTTAAACCATCAAGAACAACAATTAAACCATTTTCTTTTTTTAATAAATCATCAACATCATATAATTTATATTCTTTTACTTCAGCAAGTACACCTTGGTGATTACCAGACTTAGACATTTTATCTAAAAATCTTCTATCTACTATTTCATATTCGATTTTTCTTTTCTTTAAGTCATTAATAAAAGAACTGTCTTTTAAGACATAGGCTTTCTTAATTCGATCGCCATGTAATGCTTCAACAAATGAATTTTTACCGTATAGATAATCACTCATATTCTTTTACTCCATCAAATATTTCTTTAAATAATTTCTCAAGTCTTTTTTTATCAGTTAAGTATAAGTATCCAACTATTGCCTCTAATCCTGATGCAACTTCATAAGAATGCTTATCACCATTTTTAGGAATATGACGAATATTGTTTCTTCCTCTTTTATATATACCTAATTCTTCTTCATTAAAGAACTTTATTTCAGTTAAGTAATCAAATGCTTTCATTTGGCCTTTAGCTGAATTATACTTATTACATAAATACTGTAATTTATTGCTTTGTTGATAATTACTTTCTATAAAGAACTCTCTAACATGCAATGTATATACAGCATCACCAATAAAACTTAATGAATTAGATGAATATTTCTTAATGTCCACTATAGAATACCCTTACTAATTAATTCATTTCTATATTTATCAGCTGTTTCGAAGTCTTTATTAGCCTTTGCTTCATTCCATTTATTATATGTATCTTTATCTTCAGCAGTTAATTCAATCTTTTTAATAAAGATACCTAGGATTTCTAACATCTTATTAATAGCGTTATAGTTTTTAGCTACATCATCCCAATTAATATCTTTAGTTCTTAATGCTTGGTTTAATAACTTAACTGTATCAAAGATTACCATATAAGCATTTGGTGTATTTAAATCATCAGACATTTGATTAATGAATTCGTTATATTTTTCTTCATTATAATCATTAGATAATTTAATATCATTCAAACTAGCTTTAACATCGACTTGTTTTAATACTGTTTCAATCTTATTTAATTCAGTCTTAGCTGCTTCAAATGTTTGATCATCATAAATTAGAGAATCTCTATATTTACCACTTAATAAGAACCATCTAACAAGATTTGAACCGTGTTCAGCAATAACATCTTTAGCCCATTGAGTATTACCTAATGATTTAGACATCTTGCCGCCTTTTGTTTCAAGCATGCCATTATGAATCCAATAATTAGCTAAATGATGGTTATTAACACATTCAGATTGAGCAACTTCATTTTCATGATGTGGGAATTTTAAATCTTTACCACCACCATGAATATCAATCATAGAATGATTAAATTCTTTACCAATCATTACAACACATTCAGTATGCCAACCAGGTCTGCCTTCGCCCCAAGGAGAATCCCATTTAATTCCTTTTTCAGTTTTCTTCCATAAAGCAAAGTCTTGAGGATTTTTCTTTTGGTCGTTTTCTTCAACTCTTGCGCCAGCATTTAAATCTTCTAGTTTTTGATGAGATAATTCTCCATATTTTGGATCAGCTTCAACAGAGAAATAAACATCACCATTTACTTCATATGCAGAACCGTTATCAACAAGTTTTCCTATGAATTCAATAATTTCATCCATAGTTTCTGTAACACGTGGTGTTACATCTAATGGAACTACGTTTAATGATTTTCTAACATCGTTATATGCATCAATATATCTTTCAGCTATTACTTTTTCATTAACACCTTCTTCAATAGCTTTATTAATAATCTTGTCATCAACATCAGTAAAATTAGAAACAAATTTAACTTTATATCCTAAAGCTTCTAGTGTTCTTCTTAATGTATCAAAAACAACGATAGGTCTAGCATTACCAATATGTGCATGGTTGTATACTGTTGGACCACATACATACATTGATACTTCGCCTTCTTTAATTGGTTTAAATTCTTCAACCTTTAATGAATATGAATTATAAAGTTTCATTTGTCTTCTCCTTTAAATAAAACTGATATATAGAATCTTTAATTTGAATCCACTCTTTCATATCGCCTGTAGCAATATAAGTATTTCCACTTAAAGAACCTTGTTTAATCATCTCAACAAGTTCTTCATCACTGTATTTTTCTTTTATTCCTCTAATCTTCCAAATCTGTTGTTTCATTATCTTCAATAGGACTTTCTATTACTAGTTTACAATATGTATAAGTTACATTACGAGCTTTTAGCTCAGTTTTAGTATAAGTAGCCCCTGGTGTAATACCGTTAATATCAAGTACAGTTTCAACAGTACCATCACACATCAATGGCTCTTCATCATTAATTAAGGCTACACTTCCTTCAATTCTATCTTCACTAACACCAAGATCTTTTAGATATTCCTCAAAATCGCCTCTATAAGAGCCTGATAAATTAGATCTAATCTTAATCTTTTCATCAGATACTTCATCACTACCATTAATATATACAAACTCTTGTTTAGCCTCTAAAGAGTCACCATATACCTTATTATCGCCTTTGGCTATAACACTAATTTCATATAAGTTGTTATCAGTTAGGTCTTTTGTATCAAACTTAGCTGATTCATTGGCTTTAACAGTTTTATTGATCTTTGTTGAATCATCAATAATTAATGTAACTTCGTATTCTAAAGCATTTGTAACTTCATCAAAAGATACATTAACATTTTTAGAATCATAATCTACTAAGATATTTTTAACTTTCGCTAAAGTTTGTAAAGATGTTTCTTTAGATTCAAATTGATGATAATCATTCTTTCCAACACCTTTAATATTTTCGCTATCGTAACAAATCAAATAATTCTTACCACCATCAATAGCTACTACTTTATTCCAAGAAGAAATTATATCTTCATTTAGCGATAAAGATGCAACTACTACTGTTCCATCAGATTTTAGTCCAGCAAAGTAATCATCCCCGCAAGCTACCTCGATGATTCCTTTCCAACTTAATACTTTTAAATAAATAGAGTCATCATATGAAGCAACATAATCACATGTTCCATCTTTCTTTAACACAATTAAATTATTATCATTGCCATCAACATCTAGAATACTAGTGTATTCATTTAACATTTTCTTTCCAACGAAATCGCCAGTAAAATGAACTTCACCATTTTCTTCTACACCAACTGTACCGTGTGGTAAACAATAAATATTTTTTATGTTAGAAAAATCTTGTAAGTCACATTGACCATAAGAGTTATCCCCAACAAAATGTACTTTACCATTATTATCAACACCAACTACATGATCGTTTCCTGCAGCTATATCAACAATGTTTTTCCATTTAGTTAATTCCTTTTGATAGTTTTCGATTAAACCTATTGATGTTACTGTTCCATCATCTAATAGAATTACAGAGAAGTTAGATCCTTCAGCAACCTTAGTTGCATGTTCTGATGGTAAATTAGAAATTTGACCATTAGAGTTATCACCTGATCCTTTTACTGCTCCTAAGTTATCAATATATAAAACTGATGTATCTGATACTGATAATCTATCTGTATCATCTGCATAAGATACATATGGTCTATTCTTTCTTCTTATTGATAGTAATGAACCTATTATTAATACTATTAATAAACCAACTATCGCACCAGAAAGTAATGGTTTTTCTTTTGCTCTAGTTAATAATGTTTTTTTAGGAATAAAGTATTCAATATTAATCTTATCTGTTTGGCCTTCAGCTACATCGTATAAAGTAACTTCTTCATCATTCCTAAATATTTCAGAAACGCTTATATGATATAAGGAAGCTAACTTCTTAACTTGGCTATAGTTAATCATATTTCGGCCATTTTCATAGCCCATATAATCGACTACATCCACGCCTAAAACATCAGCCAAGTAGCTTTGTGAGTAATTATAGTGTTTTCTAAGCTTTTCTAGCTTTAAAGGCAAGTAATTCACGCCTTAATTATAGCAAATTAAAAAATAATACTTTTTATTGCTTAAAATAAGTAGTTATGCTAACATAATAAAGCATATGTGCCCGAATAGCTCAGTCGGTAGAGC
>JAUNQJ010000055.1 GCA_030536265.1 Erysipelotrichaceae bacterium | reverse complement strand
TATCAAACAAATAAAAATTTCTTAGTTGTAGGTTGTGGTGGCCTTGGATGTTTTATTGTTGAAGGATTACTAAGAATGAAAGTTAATAGTATTACCGTATGTGATCCAGATAAATTTGATGAAACAAATTTAAATCGACAATTATATGCAACTTATAACACTTTAAATAATTATAAAGTTGATGCTGCATCAGTAAGAGCAAAAGAATTAAAATATGAAGGTAAATTTATTTCATATAATACTTTGTTTAATGAAACTATGTTAGAAGGTATTGATATTGTAATAGATGCATTGGATAGTATTAAAGATAGATTAATATTAGAAGACTTATGTTCAAAGAGAAACATTCCGTTAATTCATGGAGCTGTTGAAGGCAATACCTATCAAGTTGGTGTAAGTATGCCTGGAAGTAATTTACTTCATAATATTTATAAAAACATTGAAGAACCTAAAGAAAAGCATACAAACTTTGTTACTGTAGAAGCATGTGCTAATAAACAACTATATTTGGCTCTTAGTGAACCAAAAGAATACTTTGAAGTGTACGAATTTGATTAATTATCCTTCCTTATATATATGTTAAAATTAAATTAACTACTTCGAGCTTTATAACCCACAATATTTAGGTTATCTAGCCAGGGGTCCAGTGGAAACGCTGTACCCTTCCGTGTTTGAAAAGAAGTAAGCATTATTTTTTATTGTTAATGGCTTCTTTTCATTTTCGAAGAGAAGCCATTTTTATGATAAAGAAACTTTTTACTGTTTTAATCACAACCTGCTTAGTTTTATCTTTATGTTCTTGTAGTAATGAAAAAACACAAGAAAGAGAAGTAATAAAACAAATTACTGATGGAGCAGGAAGAACTGTTAATGTTTATGCTGATGCTGATAAAAATACCGCAGCATCAGTGTATTTTGTTGCAGCTCCATTTTTTGTTGCATTAAAAATTAGTGACAGAGTTTTAGCTGTAAATACTAGAAATGCTTTCTGGGCAAATGCTGATGATGGTTTGCACAATGCTGGAACAGTTGGAAAAGGCACAGTAGACTTAGAAAAATTAGCATCATATAACCCTACAGTATTAGTTCATAGATCAAATGATCCGGAAACTATAGAAGCTGTTGAAAAACTTGGTATAGATACAATCTGTATTACTGTTGAAAATGCTCAAGATATTATTGATACTTTAAACATTTTAGGATCATATTTTGGCGTTGAAGAAAATGCTGAAAAAGCAATTAATTGGTTTAACAGCAAGATTGATTTAATTGATTCTATTGTGGAAACAATTCCAGATAGTGAAAAGAAAACAGCAATTCTTATTGGCGGAGACCTAGGAAGAGTTGCAGGAAAAGATATGCTTCAATCTTGGATGATTGAAAAAGCTGGCGGTATTCCAGTAGTAGAAGAATATAAAAACCATAATTGGGTAGACATTGGGGTTGAAAGAGTATTTTCATATAATCCTGAATATATTTTCTCTACAAGTTCTGCTGCAAAAAGTTACAACATCGAAGATATATACAATGATCAAGCATGGTCAGCTATGAATGCAGTTATTAACAAAAATATTTATAATATACCAACAACACTTGATTCTTGGGATATGCCAGGAATGAGCGCAGTACTTGGAGTAATGTATATGTTACACACTATGCATCCTGATTATTTTAGTATTGAAGATTTAGAAGATGAAGTTGATGATTATTATCGTTTCATGTTTGGAAGATGTTTTGATGATGAATTAGAACTTGATTGGGAACATTTTAACTAATGAAAACAAATAAGAAAAAATTATTAACAACATACATCATATTATTATTAATACTTATTGTGTTAATTGTTTTTGCTATGTGTTTAGGAAAATACGATGTAACACCAAAAGAAAGTTTATCTATATTATTTAGAGCCATTACTTTTAGAGAACAAATAGCTGATGAAATGACAGCGAACGTTGTATTAAAGTTAAGACTTCCACGAATATTAGTTTCTATTTTTGTTGGTGCTGCTCTTTCAATTTCAGGAGCATGTTACCAAGGCGTATTTAAAAATCCTCTTGTTTCACCAGATTTTTTAGGTGTTTCTTCAGGAGCATGTATTGGTGCTGCAATAGCTATTCTATTTAGTTTATCTTCTGCATATATTTCTTCTTTTGCTTTTATCGGAGGAATAATAGCTGTTGGAATTACTGCATTAATTCCAACATTAATACGAAATAGATCAAACATTATTCTTGTCTTATCTGGAATTATAGTTAGCTCATTAATGTCATCAATATTAGGCTTCATTAAATATACTGCTGATCCATATACACAACTTGCTTCAATAACATATTGGACTATGGGTGATTTCTCATATGCATCATTAAGCGATATCGCCCCTATGTTATTAATTCTTATTCCACCTCTAGTAATACTATTATTAATGTCTTGGTGGATAGATGTCTTATCTATGGGTGAAGAAGAAGCAAGAACGCTTGGAACAAATATTAAAATAATTAGAACATTAGTTATTATCTGTTCAACATTATTAACTTCTGGATCAATTTGTTTTGCAGGTACTATAGGCTGGGTTGGATTAATTGTCCCACATTTTTCAAGAATGCTTGTTGGATCATCAAATAGAAAAGTTCTTCCTATTTCATGTATATTAGGTGCCTTATTTATGTTGATAGTTGATACTTTAACAAGAATTATTGGTGTAACTGAAATGCCAGTAAGTATCATGACTGGAATTGTTGGAGCCCCATTCTTTATTTGGCTATTATTTAAAAGAAGAAATGAGATAGCACAATGATATACGAAGTTAAAAATCTAAATTTCTCTTATAACAAGAAAAATTCAGTATTAAATGATATTAATCTTCAGTTTAATGAAGGTGAACTTTTATGTGTCCTTGGTAAAAATGGATCTGGAAAATCAACACTGTTTAAATGTCTTCTTGGCTTATTGAAACAATATGATGGAGAAATATTGTTAAATAACAAAGAAATAAAAAGATTAAAAGAAAAAGATATTGCTCAAATAGTTGGCTATGTTCCTCAAAATAATGAATCAACATTTGACTTTACAGTATATGAATATGTATTAATGGGATTAGCATCAAATGTGTCAATGTTTTCTCATCCTTCTATCGAAGATGAAAAGAAAGTACTAACTGTATTAAAAGAAATGGATTTAATTAATCTTTCACAAAGAAAGTTTAATGAACTATCTGGTGGAGAAAAACAACAAGTATCAATTGCTAGAGCTATTGTAAAACAACCAAAAGTAATATTGTTTGATGAACCTACTGCGCATTTGGATTATAGTAATCAAATCAAAGTATTGAAAAAAATCAAAGAATTATCTAACAAAGGATATGCTATTGCAATTACAACCCATGATCCAAACCATGCAATTTTGTTAGATGGAAAAGTAGCTCTTTTTGATGAAAATGGGCATATAAAACAAGGAGCAAGAAAAGAACTTATTACCGAAGATAATTTAAAGATTATCTATGGTACTGATTTAAAAATCAGATATTTAGAAGAATTCAAACGAGACGTTTGTATATATCCAGCATTATAAAGGAGGAATAACTAAATGAAAAAGTTTTTATCATTAATGCTAATTATTGTTATGTCTTTAAATCTAACAGCTTGTAACAATAACACACAAAAAACGAGTGATAGTTCTACTATCAAAATGACTGAGGTTAAAGATGTTAGTGTGCCAGATTTTAAAGTTAAAATTTGTGGTGCAAAAATCACAAACAAAGATTTAGAAAAGTATTCTTTGTACTCTGTTGAATCACATACTGTTAATTCTCAAGGAACTGAACACAATTATGTATTTATTGGATACAAATTTTCTGATGTCCTTGAAAGTGCACAAATTACTGGTGATATAGGAAGTGCACAAATTATTTGCACAGATGGCTACGAAATGACATATGATGGCGATGTTAAAGCAGATGGCGTTCTTTTGGCAATCACAAAAGATGGTGAAACATTTAAGGATGGTCCTTGGTTTGCACCATGTACATCAAGTACTACTGGCGATTTCGCACAAGACTTATCAAAAGTCGAATTTGGAGGAATCACATCACCTATAGCTGGTGGAGGCGAAGATACAAAAACTGAAGAAACTCAAGAAGAAATTGCTTTCCCTCAAGATCCAATTTCTGAAGACAAAACAGATAAGATTACATTTGCTGATTTTTCATTTAAAATTAACGGAAATGAAATTACAAATGCTGATCTAGATGGATTAAAAATATACAGAAATACAGTAGTTACAAAGAACTCAAAAGATGTAGTATCACAAAACAAATATTCAGGATATGTATTAAAAGATGTATTAGCTAAATTAGGAATTTCTGGCACTAAAGTTACTGCTATTGCTGATGATGGTTATACTTCTGAATTAACAGAAGATATTATTAACAACGATTTGACTATTATTGCTATTGAAAAAGATAAAGAAACTGGAAAAGGTGGAACAGTATGGATTGCACCTTGCGCAGAAAATTCTAGCGGCAAATATGGAAAAGGCATTGTTGAAATAGTTGTAGAGTAAAAATATGAATAAATACGTTATTGAAGCTAATAAAAATACTGGAAAAACTACATTAGTTAAGAAACTGCTTGAAGTATCAAATAGAAAAACATCCGGTTTCTTTACAATTAGAGTCCCAGAACTTTGTGATCAAGATGGTTTATGCCCTATTTATATTTGTCCTATTAATGAAGAATTAAAAGTTGAAGAAAAGTATTATCTAGGAAAATGTGGAAAAGGCAAACATATATCTAATGACGAATTATTTGATACATTGGGTGTTGAATTGATTACTACAAATGACCCAAGCGAATTAATTATTATAGATGAAATAGGCTTTCTTGAAACAAATGCAGAAAAGTATAAGAATAAGGTATTTGATATATTAGCTTCCAATAATCCTGTACTATTAATGATTAAATCAAAACCAGGTGTAGAATTTCTAGATAAAATTAGATCATTAAGTAATATTAACTATATCAAAATGAATGAAAATAATAGAAATGATATATTTGAAAAATTAAAGAACGAACTATTTGGTTAATCATAATAAAACATCTCAAATGAGATGTTTTATTTTTCTTCTAATATAGCAACATATCTTGCAGGATTTGATTCTTCTGCTTGACATGTAATTATTTCAGTACGATTATTGTATTCAACTATATTGCCATCTTCCATTTTAATTGATCCATCGCTTGCTTGTAATTCAGCAGTAGTATAATCAACAAATGTATAAGATTTACCATCAATTTGAATTTCTTCAACTTTATCTAGTATCCAAAATAAATCAGTAAAATCTTTTGTATTGTGATGATAATAATCACCATATGCTCCTACTAGATAACCAGCATCAACTTTTTCTTGAAGAG
>JAUNQJ010000001.1 GCA_030536265.1 Erysipelotrichaceae bacterium | reverse complement strand
CCAGCTTCCTCCACCTTTATTAGAACGATGATAAACCGCTTTTGCTTTATTCCATAATTCGGGATGAGTTTTAGGCCAAATTGCCATTGGATCAGGTCGTCTTAAAATAACGCCATTCCATGACTCAAGTTTTTCTTTATCGCCAGCGTCTAATAATAAGTAGTCTTTAAATTCGTTTGTTTTTATCATCTATTTAATTATAGCTTAAAAAGGCTTTCAAAATAGGCTCAAGTTCATTTGGTATAATTTATTAGATGGTAAAATTCTCAGAATTAAATGAAAATCAAAAACAAGCAGTTATAGATGAGTCTAAACACTTAAGAATTGTTGCTGGAGCAGGTAGTGGAAAGACTCGTGTTTTAACTATGCGTATTGTTTATTTAATAGAGAAAATGAAGGTCGCTCCTAAAAATATCTTAGCCATTACTTTTACTAATAAAGCGGCTAAAGAAATGAAAAAGAGAATTCTTGAAATGCTAGGAGATAGCGGTTCAGGCTGCACAATTTCAACAATTCACTCACTTTGTATGAGAATTCTGTCTGAAGATATTGAACCTTTGAAATATCCTAGAAATTTTACAGTAATCGATTCCGATGATCAAAAAACTATATTAAGAGAAGCGTATAAAAAGTTTGATTTAGATAAAAAAGATTATCCATATGGTGCAATGCTTGATTATATTGCTAATAACAAATATGAAAGAATTGATGCTAGTAAAGCTACATCTCAAGCATATGGTGATTTTAGACTAATTAATAAAGCTAAAGTATATGAATATTATCAAAACAGATTAGCTCAAGTATATGGATTAGATTTTGATGATTTAATTTTGTGGACTACAAAATTATTTGATTTGTTCCCTGATAAAAAAGAAAAATGGGCTAAAAAATTTAAATATATTCATGTTGATGAATTCCAGGATATTGATAAAGAACAATACCATTTAATAAAGCAATTATCATCTCATCATGATAATGTTTATGTGGTAGGTGATCCAGACCAGACTATTTATACTTGGCGAGGTGCAGATGTTAATATAATTGTTAATTTTGATAAAGATTTTAAGGATACTAAAACTATCATATTAAATGAAAATTATCGTTCAACAAACAATATCTTATCAGGTGCTAACTCAGTCATTAAATATAATAAAGCAAGAGTTGAAAAAGAACTTTTCTCAAGAAATGGTGATGGAGAAAAGATTAAACATAAAACATTAACAAGCGAATACCAAGAAGCTTTGTATGTTGCTAATGAAGTACTTGTATTAAGAAGCCAAGGCGTAAATATTGAAGACATGGCGGTTCTTTACCGTTCAAACTATTTATCAAGAGAAATGGAAAAAGTATTAATCGAGAATCACATTCCTTATGTAATATATGGAGGAATTAGATTCTATGAAAGAATGGAAGTAAAAGATATTCTTTCATATTTACGATTAATTACAACAGGCGATGATTTAGCTTTCCAAAGAGTAATCAATCAACCAAAGCGTGGAATTGGACAAAAAACTATTGATGCTATATTTGAGATCTCTCAAAAAGAAAACATCACAATGTATGAAGTTATTAAGCGTGGTTTATATGCTAAACAGCAAAAAACTTTTGAAAGTTTTGTTAATATGGTTGAAAAATGGAAGAAAGATTTGGAAAATGAAGAACTTGAAATTATCTTACAAGAAGTTTTAGATGATTCAGGATATAGAACTATGCTTGAAAAAGATAATGAAACAGAAAGACTTGAAAATATAAAATCTTTAATTGATGATATTAAAGAATATTCAGAAGATTATCCAGGATCTACACTTCAAGATTATTTAAGCATGATTGCTTTATATACTGATAAAGCATCAGAAAATATTGGTGAATCATTAAATTTAATGACAATCCATTCAGCAAAAGGCTTAGAGTTTGATACGGTATTTGTAATAGGAATGTCTGAAGGCATATTCCCAAGCGAAAGAACTTTACTTGAAGGAATGAAAGGCTTAGAAGAAGAAAGAAGACTAGCGTACGTAGCTTATACAAGGGCAAAACGTTTATTATATTTAACTGAAACTAATTCATTCTCTTTTGTTATTAATGGTGCTAAATCTGCATCTAGGTTTATTGATGAAATAGATGAAGACTTTATAGAACATTTAGATCGAAAGAAATCTATTGCTTCTTCTATCTTCGATGAAGATATAGTAGTTGAAGAAAGGCTAGAAGAACAACCTAAACCTAAAACAATTTATAAAACTGGAGATAAAGTAATTCATTCGGTATTTGGCGAAGGAATTGTGGTTACTGTTGAAGAAGGCGTATTATCAATAGCTTTTCCTCATCCAATAGGAATAAAAAAGATAAAGGCTGATCATCCGAGCCTTAGAAAGAAGACAAAAGATGATTATAGTTAAAGCAACATTAAATGATTTAGATGAGATTATGTCTATTACTGAGGATACAAGAAAGTTCTTTAAAGAACAAGGCATTCCTCAATGGCAAAACGAATATCCAAGTCGCGATACTTTTGCTAATGATATTAAGCTTGAAAGATTATATGTGGGAAAAGAAGGAAATGAAGTAGTAACTTTTTTTGCTTTAGTATATCCTGATCATAACTATGATTATATTGAAGATGGTAAATGGGAAGATGATTCTGAATATATCGCAATTCATCGTATGGCTGTTAAAGCAAATTATAAAGGAAGAGGAATTGCTGGAAAAGTATTTGATTATGTAAAAGAGGAATATGATCATATTAGAATTGATACACATAAAATAAACAACGCAATGAACAGAGCAATAACTAAAAATGATTTTGGTTATAGAGGAATTATATATGTAGAAGATGGTACTCCAAGAAATGCTTATGAATGGAGTAGAAAATGGCCAAAAGTAGTGGGTAATTTCAACAATAATAAGTACTATTCTTCTAACGCTTCGTTATAAAAGATTAAATAGTATAATAGATAAGAACATAAAAAGCTGTGGGAGGCATATTATGAAACAATATTTAGATTTATGTAAATGGGTACTAGAAAACGGCGAAAAAAGACAAGACCGTACAGGAACTGGTACTATTTCTAAGTTTGGTTACCAAATGAGAATTAATCTTGAAGAAGGTTTTCCATTATTAACAACAAAAAAAGTATTCCATCGTGGTATTACTGAAGAATTACTTTGGTTTATCAAGGGTGAAACAAATATTAGACCATTAGCATTAAAGAATGTAAAAATTTGGAATGAATGGCCTTATGAAAAATATAAAAAATCTGAAGAATTCAAAGGCGAGACAATGGAAGAATTTATCCAAAAGATTTGTGATGATGAAGCCTTTGCAAATAAGTGGGGAGATTTAGGACCAGTTTACGGTAAGCAATGGAGAGATTTCTTTGGTGTTGACCAAATTACTCAATTAATTGAAAACTTAAAGAAGAATCCTTTCTCTAGAAGACATTTAGTTGTTGCATTTAATCCTGCTCAAATTGATCAAATGGCTCTTCCTCCATGCCACTCTTTCTTCCAATTCTATGTATCTGCAGATGGAAAGAAATTATCTTTACAGCTTTATCAAAGAAGTGCCGATTTATTCTTAGGTGTTCCATTTAATATCGCTTCATATTCATTGTTTTTATGCATGGTAGCTCAAGTATGTGGCTATCAACCATATGAATTTGTTCATACATTTGGCGATGCTCATATTTATTTGGATCATATTGATCAAGTTAAAGAGCAATTATCAAGAGAACCAAGAAAGCTTCCTAAGCTATGGCTAAATCCTGAAGTTAAATCAATCTTTGATTTCACTATTGATGATATTAAGATTGAAGACTATGATCCATGGCCTCCAATTAAAGGAAAGGTATCTGTATAATGATTAGTTTTTCGGTAGCTTTTGATCCTAATAAGGGTATTGGCAAGGATGGTAAACTTCCTTGGCATATTAAAGAAGAACTTCAAGTTTTTAAAGGCAATACTTTACATAAGAATATCTTAATGGGCCAAACAACATATGATAATATGCCTGGCAAATTAAAAGATAGACATACAATTGTTGTAAGTATTGATCCCAACTATAAAGTTGATAATCAAGATGCAGAAGTAATTAATGACTTAATTGGTTTTCTTGAGAAGCATAAAGATGATGAAACTGAATACGTAATATGTGGTGGCGCTTCTATTTATAGACAAGCATACCCATATGCTAAGAAAGCTTATATTTCTTTTATTAAAAAGGAATATGAAGTAGATACCTATTTTGATGCTTATAAGGCTGATGATTGGAATATCACAAAAGAAGTAGATCACGAAGAATTCGTAGAAAGAGAATTAGTTAGATAAAATTAGATACTCATAGGAATTAATGAGCAAAGGACCCAAAAGGGTCCTTTACTATATAATTATAGTGATGAGAAAAATTATTATTTTATTAATACTGTTATTATCTTTAAGCGGTTGTTCTAATAAACAAACAGTTTTAGAAGAACCAGAAATAGATGAACCAATAATAGAGGAACCTAAGATTATCGAACAAACTGCTACTCTTATTATGGGTGGAGATGCCTTAACTCATGAATCAGTGTATTTGGATAATAAAACGGAAGATGGCTATGATTTTACTTATCCATTTTCTGAAATAAAAAAGATAGTAAAAGATTATGATTTAGCATATTATAATCAAGAAACTGTTCTTGGTGGAAGTGATTATGAAATATCAGGATATCCTGTTTTTAATACGCCTCAAGAGGTGGGCGACGCATTAATTGACTGTGGTTTTAATCTTGTTTCTTTAGCAAGCAATCACTTACTTGATTATTATGGAAAATATGGAAATGAATTAGCGATTTCGCAAAGAAATTATTTCTTAAATCATAAAAATGTTTTAGCCGCAGGTTCTTACAAATCGAATGAAGATAGAGACAACGTTGTTATTAAAGAAGTAAATGGAATTACTTATACGCTTCTTTCATATACTTATGGTTCTAATGTGGGTTCACCAACACAAGAAGATGATTGTTTAATAAATTTTATTAACAAAGAATTAATAGAGGAAGATGTTAAAAAGTATAGAGATAAAGTTGATTTATTAATGGTAGCAATGCATTGGGGTGAAGAAAATACTGTTGAAGAAACAGGTTATCAAAGAGAATACGCTAAGTTTTTAGCTGATTTGGATGTAGATATAGTAATTGGTACTCATCCTCATGTATTACAACCAATCGAATGGATAGATGATACATTAGTAATCTATTCTTTAGGCAATTTGTATTCTAATCAATATTTCGATAATGATAATTTAAGTTCTTGTTTAACTTCTGTTGATATTATCAAAACTATTGATGGCGATAATTCAAACGTTGAAATAAAAAATGTAAAATGCGATCTAATTTACACTGTTTTAAATGATAAACACAAAGTTTATTTATATAGAGATTTAACAGATGATCAATTAACTAATAAACAAGATTATATCGACAGATATACAAATATATTAACTAAATACGACAAAAACATTATCGTAAAGTAAGGAGAAAAATATGAAAGTAGGAATATTAGGCGCAGGCGCAATAGCTGAAATTATGGCTAACACAATCAACGGGATGGAAGAGGCTGAATGCTACGCAATAGCTTCTAGAACATTATCGAAAGCAGAAGATTTCAAGAATAAATTTGGGTTTAAAAAAGCTTATGGAAGTTACGAAGAACTTGTGGCAGATCCAGAAGTGGAACTAATATATATTGCCACTCCACATTCTAGACACTATGAAGATATGAAATTATGTATCAAAAATCATAAGCCTGTACTTTGCGAAAAAGCTTTTACTGTAAATGCAAATCAAGCAAAAGAAATTAAAAGACTCGCAAAAGAAAATAATGTATTTGTTACTGAAGCTATTTGGACTAGATATATGCCTTCTAGGTCATTGATTAACGAGACTATTAAAAGTGGAATAATAGGCGATGTTAAATTTATTACTGGAGATTTAAGTTATCCAATAACTTTTAAACCTAGGCTGGTTGATCCAAACTTAGCAGGTGGTTCACTTCTTGATTTAGGAGTATATGGTATTAATTTTGCATCTATGATTATGGGTGATGACATTGAAGGATACACAACATCTATGCAATTAACTGATACAGGAGTTGATGGAAATGAAACAATTACATTAATGTATCCAAATAAGGTTATGGCTACAGTTACTCATAGCATGTATGTTAGAGGTTCAAGAAAAGGAATTGTATCTGGAGATAAAGGATATATCGTGATTGAAAATATTAATAATCCATTCTCAGTAAAAGTTTATGATCCGGATGATAACTTCATAAAAGAAGTTGAAATTCCTAATCAAATTACTGGCTATGAATACGAAGTATTGGAAGCAAAAAAATGTATAGAAGAAGGAAGAATCGAATCATATTCTATGCCTCTTGATGAAACAATTAAAATTATGGAACTTATGGATAACATTAGAAAAGATTGGGGTCTTAAATATCCATTTGAATAAAATAAAAACGTGGAAATTAATCCACGTTTTTAAATGCTTTTTTAATTAGAGGAATTAGCACGCCACCCAAGCTATTTCCAATTGTAACTATTACGATGTGCTCTATTGCATGTGCCCATGTCCACATATCACCAACAGATATATAGAACATATTGGCTACACAGTGTTCAAATCCACATAGAATGAATACCGTAACACCAAATAGAATAGATAAGTATTTTCCTAGCTCATGAGGATTGTTTTTATATCCTTCAACAGCTAAGTAAATTAAGATATCACAGAATACAGCAAGGATAAACACAGATATTGGCTCATCCATTAGTTTGATGTTAACAATTGATTGAGCTTTTTCTTGTAAAGCGGGGTAGATTCTTGTTAACTTTAAGATATTGCCAGTAATGAATGTACCAACGAAATTTCCAATCCATATAATAGCTAAATCTATTAAATAACTTGGTTTATTATCAAACACATAACAAACCTTACCAGTGTATAGATTAAACTTCATTGTGCAGATTGCAAATAAGCCAACTGCGAAGAACAAGCTTCCTAATACTTTGTTTTCAAGTGATAGGAATACTGTTCCGCCAATGCTGATAAATAAACCAGCTAGAATTGCATCAACAAATATTTTTAGTTTTTTCATTATCTTTTAGCTGCCTCCACTACATGATTTACTAGTACTGATGTTGTGACAGAACCAACACCACCAGGAACTGGTGTAATGCTATCTACTATTGGCTCAACTTCGTCAAATAATACATCTCCACATAGTTTTTGTTTAGCATCATTCCATGAAATACCTACATCTATTACTGTTTGTCCTTCGTTGAAGTAACTAGCATCTAGTGATTCCATTTGACCAGTTGCTGTAATTACGATATCGGCTTTTTTTGTAATAGAAGGAGTATCGACAGTCTTTGTATGACATATTGTAACTGTAGCGTTTTTATTTGTTAACATCATTGCTACAGGTTTTCCTACTACTAGAGATCTCCCAAGTACGACAACATTTTTACCAGTTACATCGATATTGTAATAATCTAATATTTCTATAGCTGCTTGAGCGGTACAAGGAGCAAATCCTAATTTCTGATTAGTGAATACGCCAGCTAGAGAACTATCGCTGCATCCATCAACATCTTTTTTAGGATTGATTGAATTTCTGCATAATTCATTATCTAGCTCTTTTGGAATAGGTCTAAACACTAGAATCCCATGAACATTTGAATCGTTATTTAATTTATCTAATTCTTTATAGAATGTTTCTTTATCAATATTTGCAGGAAGAGCAACAACTTTTACATCTACGCCAACTTCGTTGCATCTTTTGCTAGCTCCACGTTCATAAGACAAATCATCTTCTCTTTCTCCAACTCTTAAGATTGCAAGAGTAGGGTTGATGCCTTTTGCTTTTAAACTTTCAACATCTTTTTTACTGCGCTCATTAATAGCTTGAGCTACTTCTTTTCCTTTCAATAGATTAGCCATATTACAACCTCGCTAATACTTCGTTATAACACTTGATAGCTCTAGGAGCATATTCATCAAGTAAAGATTTTGCTTCGTTTTCTAAATTGCTTGCATATTCTTTATCTTTCATAAGACGTGTATTTACCACAACGTTTACATAAGCACCATAAAGTGCACCATGAGCAAACATAGCGCTTGTTGCGGCATCAGAAATAGCAAGTTTTGAGCCAATTACCGCAAGTCTTTCGTCTAGTTCTATTACTTTACAAGTTAATTTAAGGATGTTGAATGGTGAATCAGCAGCAACCTTTAAACATTCTTCTAACTTTTCATCTCTACCAGCTTCTTCTTTTGGAATAGCGTAAGCTTTTGATAAAGGGTAGAATGCTTCAGCATCTTTATTAACACCTTCAAGTAATTCAATTCTTAACTTGTCAGCTTGTTTCATTATTGATTGAATTTCATCTTCATACTCAGCATATTTCTTTTTGCCAGTAGTTAAAGATGTAACCATACCAGATAAACTTGCAGCTAAAGAACCAACAAGACCAGATACACCACCACCACCTGGAACAGGTTCTTTAGAAAATGTTATTTCTGTAAATTCTTTTAAAGATTTATTTAACATTTAATCTCTCTCTATTAGAATAATCCAGTGATTACTCCATTTTCATCAACATCAATCTTTTCAGCAGCAGGTACTTTTGGTAAACCTGGCATAGTTGAGATTTCACCAGTTAATGCAACGATGAAACCAGCACCAGCTGATACTTTTAAGTTTCTAACTTGAAGTCTAAATCCTTTTGGTGCTCCTAAAAGTTTAGGATCATCTGAGAATGAATATTGAGTTTTTGCGATACAAACAGGCATTTTACCAAAGCCTAATTCTTCTAATTGAGCTAATTGTTTTACAGATGAACCAATGAAATCAACACCATCTGCATGATAAATCTTAGTAGCAACTGCTTCAATCTTTTCTTTAATAGACATATCGTCTGTATATGAGAATGTGAAGTTATTTTCTTCTTCACAAATCTTTACAACTTCTTCAGCAAGTTTAACACCGCCATCTCCGCCTTTTGCCCATACTTCAGATAAAGCAACGTTAACTCCTAATTCTTTACATTTAGCTTCTACTAAATCAAGTTCTGCTTTTGTATCAGTAGGGAAAGCATTGATCGCAACAACACAAGGAAGTTTATATACATCTTTGATATTGCTAACGTGTTGTAATAAGTTTGGTAAACCTTTTTCTAAAGCTTCTAGGTTTTCGTTATTTAAATCTTCTTTTTTAACTCCACCATGATTCTTTAAAGCTCTTACAGTTGCAACAACAACAACTGCATCTGGTTTTAAGTTAGCCATACGACATTTAATATCTAAGAATTTTTCAGCACCAAGGTCAGCACCGAAACCAGCTTCTGTAATTGCATAATCACCAAGTTTCATAGCCATACGAGTTGCTGTTACTGAGTTACAACCATGTGCAATATTTGCGAATGGTCCTCCATGAACAAATGCTGGAGTGCCTTCTAATGTTTGAACTAGATTTGGTTTTAATGCATCTTTTAATAATGCTGCCATTGCACCTTGTGCATGTAAATCGCCAGCTGTAACTGGTTTATTGTCATAAGTATATGCAACAACGATGTTTGCACATCTTTGTTTTAAATCAGGAATATCTTTTGATAAACATAATACAGCCATAACTTCACTAGCTACTGTGATATCAAAACTATCTTGTCTAGGAGTACCATCTGCTCTTTGTCCTAAACCATCTACAATATTTCTTAATTGTCTATCGTTCATATCAACAGCTCTATGCCAAGTTACACGTCTTGGATCAATTCCTAAAGAATTTCCTTGTTGAATATGATTGTCTAACATAGCTGCAAGTAGGTTGTTTGCTGCACCGATTGCATGGAAGTCACCAGTGAAGTGAAGGTTAATGTCTTCCATAGGAACGATTTGAGCATAGCCACCACCAGCTGCTCCGCCTTTAACACCAAATACTGGACCTAAAGATGGTTCACGTAATGCAACGATTACATTTTTACCAATTTTCTTTAATCCATCAGCTAAACCAACTGTTGTAGTAGTTTTTCCTTCACCAGCTGGAGTAGGGTTAATAGCTGTAACAAGGACTAATTTTCCATTAGGCTTATCAGCTAAATCTTTTAATAATTTATAATCAACTTTTGCTTTATAGTTTCCATATAATTCCAAATATTCATCAGGAACACCTGCAATTTTTGCTATTTCTGTAATTTTCTTCTTATTACAAGCTTGAGCTATTTCTATATCTGTATACATACTAGATACCTCCACACATTACTATATATTTTATATGAAAATTGACCATATTTATAAGGAAAATGAACAAAAATTGAGGCTCTAATAAAGGCCTTAAAAAACGGGCTTAAATAGGTCTATAATTATATGGAACAAACAGAGTAGAGGTAACGCGTTAAGTGTCATTGAACGGGACGTTGTCAATGGACGAAGAATAATTCGCGGTGTTGCCTCGCGTTCGCTGGAGGGAATATGAAAAAACTAACCACAAAGGACATAGTCCTTATGTCCTTACTTATAGGATTAAATGTTGTTTTATCTCGTATATTATCAATCAATACTTGGAGTATAAAAATAGGTTTTACTTTTTTAACTATTTATATTGCTGCATATATTTATGGAGTAACAGGCGGTGTGATAGTAGCAGCGGTTGGAGATATAATTGGATCTTTACTTTTTCCAACAGGACCATACTTTCCTGGGTTTACTTTAACATCAATTCTTACAGGTTTATTATTTGGCCTACTACTTAAAAGAAATAACGATACTAAAATTATTATCTTAACAAGCATAATAAATGAGTTTATCATTAATTTATTAATAAATACTTTTTGGATTCATTATGTATCTAATGCAAGTTATGTAGTTTTGTTATCAACAAGAGTATTTCAAGCAATTATTAAATGTATAGTTGAAATAATAAGCATTAAAGCATTAGTGAAATTTATGCCATCATTTGAAAGAAGAATAAAAGAATGAACTATCAAGAGTGTATAAAGTATATTGAACATAGCGAAAATAAAAAAAGACAAACAGATAATTCAAGAATGTTTGATTTGATGGATAGACTATCTCATCCTCAAAACAAACTACATTTTATTCATGTTGCAGGAACAAACGGAAAAGGTTCTTGTGTTGCTTCTTTGTCTTCAATATTACAAGAGGCAGGATACAAAGTTGGAATGTATACTTCTCCACATTTGATTAAATACGAAGAACGTATGATGATAAACGGAAAGTGTATAAGCCAAAAAGAATTCACTAGTATTGCTAGCGAAATAAAAGATATTACTGATAAGATGTCTAAGGAACCAACCGTATTTGAAAAACTAACAGCAATGGCTTTTGTTTACTTTGCAAAAAAGAAATGCGATGTTGTTGTTTTGGAAACAGGGCTTGGTGGAAGACTTGATGCTACAAACGTAATTTATGATCCAGATCTTTGTGTTCTTATGAATATTGGTTTGGAACACACAGAAGTATTAGGGGATACTATTGAAAAAATCGCAAAAGAAAAAGCTGGTATTATTAAAGAAAACTCAGATGTCATCGCTTATCGTAGTAATCCAAAAGCTTTAAAAATATTTAAACAAGTTGCAAAAGAGAATAATGCTAGATTAATAATTCCTAACTTTAACAAAGTAAATATTGTTAAAGAAAGTATTAATAACCAAGTATTTGATTATGGTGATTTAAAAAAAATTAAACTATCTTTATTAGGGAAGCATCAATTCTATAATGCTGCAACCGTTATTGAAGCTTGTAACATTTTAAATACTAAAGGTTATAAGATTACAAACAAGAATATAAAAGATGGTTTAAGAAAAACTGAATGGGATGCTAGATTATCGGTATTAAACAAAAAACCATTGTTTATTCTTGACGGCGCTCATAATCCTCAATGCGCAGAAGCATTAAAAACATCTCTTCCAAAACTATTGGGCAATAAAAAAGCTGTAATTCTATGCGGAATGCTTAAAGATAAAGATTATGTTTCTGTTATGAAGATGATGAAACCATTCGCAAAAGAATTTGTATGCTTAACTCCTGATTCAAGTAGAGCTTTAGATGCAAATGATTTAGCTGAAGTAATTAGGAAGTTAAAATGCAAAGCAACTGTGGCAAACAGTGTTAAAGAAGGTATAATAATATCACTTGATAAAGCTAAAAATAATGGAGTAGTAATTGCTTTTGGTTCATTATATTTAGCTGGATATATTAAAGATGAATTCTATAAAGCGTATAAAAAATGGAGAAACAAGTAATGGATGATATTAATAAGAACTACTATGATAATTTAACAGGATGTGGAACTCCTATTAAATGGACATTCACTAACGCCAAGTATCAAAAGGGTGCTAAAGTGTTTGATAAAGAAAATAATATAAGTGGTGAGATAACTTCTTCATATCATTACGGAAGTGAAGAAACTAGAGCTTATTTTATTAAATGGGATAACGGAGTAGAGAAAGACTACTCATATAAAGAAATAGAACAATATATTATTTAGGTGGTCATTATGGATAAACAAAAGAAAACATTTTTAGTATCAATCGTTACATTACTTGTTTTAATGATTTTTACTTATGTATTAACTTTTACTATGGAATGTGAAGGACTAAGCTTATTAAAGTTTATTGCTTCACCATTTTTAGTGTTAGGCTCAGATTCTAGTTCTACTATTATTGCTATTATTATTTTCTTAATAATAATTGGTGGCATTGTTGAGGGATTGAATCAATGTGGTTTCCTTGAATACATGATTAATAAGATTGTTTCTAAATATGGGAACAAGAAGTATAAATTAATTGCTGTACTTGTATTCTTTTTTATGGCAATGGGATCTCTTGTTGGATCTTTTGAAGAAGTAGTACCACTGGTTCCAATTGTTGTTGCATTAGCAATTGATTTAGGTTTTGATGCTCTAACTGGTGTGGGTATGTCTTTGCTTGCTGTAGGATGTGGTTTTGCAGCAGGCGTTGCTAATCCATTTACTGTCGGAGTTGCTCAAGGCTTGGCTGGACTACCAATGTTTAGCGGAATTTCATTAAGACTAGTAAGTTTTATACTTATTTATTTCTTACTACTAGGATTCTTATTTGTTCATACAAAAAGAGTCGATAAAAAAGAATCGATAGTTTCAAAAAGTTTTGAAAGTATTAAAAGTAAAGATAAAGCACTAAATGCATTTGCAATTATTATGGGCGTCGGATTATTAATTGTTTTATCTTCACCATTTTTAACTTTCTTACAAGACTTTACGATGATAATAATTGCTTTGATGTTCCTAATAGCTGGTATTGTTGCAATATTGTTATCTGAAACTCCATTTAAACAATTCTTAAAGTATTTTAAAACAGGAGCATTTAACATAGCTCCATCTATCTTATTAATACTAATGGCTAGTTCTATTAGATATATTATGGAAGAGTCAGGTTTAATTATTACTTTGTTAGATAAATTCTCAAGTACTGCAGGATTTATGAATCATATTCAATTAATTCTATTTGTTTATTTAATATGTTTAATTATGAATTTCTTTATTCCATCTGGTTCAGCAAAAGCCTTCTTATTAATGCCTTTGTTGATTCCTCTTGCCGCTGAGTTTGGACTAAGCCCTCAATTATGTATTGTTGCTTATGCATTTGGGGATGGATTCTCAAATGTATTCTATCCAACAAATCCTGCTTTATTAATAAGCTTGGGCTTAATCGATATGGACTATGGAACTTGGTTCAAATATTCTTGGAAATTCCAATTACTCAACTTATTATTGACTAGCGGGTTATTAATCGCTGGATTATTATTAGGTTACTAAATAGCACGTTAAGTGCTATTTTTTTATTAAATTAACCCGTATTAACTTGTTATATAATGAGATTGTTCTTTTGGGGGAATAAAGGGATGTCGATTTTTAATGTAATCTCATTATTTGGTGGACTTGCTCTATTTTTATACGGAATGAGATTAATGTCTTCTGGTTTAAAAGAAGGCTCAACAGGAACATTAAAAAGAATCATGGAAAAGGTTACAAACAATCTTTTCAAAGCTTTTTTGCTTGGATTATTAGTAACCGCAATAATACAATCTTCAACAGCAACAATTGTAATTACTTCAGGTTTAGTTGCTGCAAATATAATTAGTTTAAAACAATCAATCGGCATCATCGTTGGTGCTAATGTTGGTACTACTGTAACTGGTCAGATTATTCGTTTGATGGATTTAAATGCTTCATCAACTGCATGGTTACAGTTTTTTAAACCAGCAACGCTTGCACCTATTGCTTTAATTGCTGGAATCATTTTAATTATGTTCATGAAGTTTTCTAAATCAGACATAATAGGCCAAGTATTAATGGGATTTGGAATCTTGTTTACAGGTTTAATGAATATGACAAATGCTGTTACTGTTTTATCTGATTCGGGAGCATTTAACCCATTGTTTTCAATCTTAGGTGATAATCCTTTTATTGGTTATTTGATAGGATCTGGTGTTGCTTTTGTTTTACAATCATCAAGCGCAACTATTGGTATCTTACAAGCTTTCTCTGTATCTGGACAATTATTCTTTAAATCTATTTATTCAGTAATTGTTGGTATATATTTAGGTGATTGTTTAACTACATGGATTGTTTGCTCGATTGGCGCAAAAGCTGATGCAAAAAGAGTAGGTGTAGTTAATATCTTATTTAATTTAAGCGAAACAGTTCTTGTTTTTGTAGGTGTAACATTAGCTAGACAATTTGGTCTATTAGATGGTATTTGGAATGCTCCTGTAAATTCGGGTGTTATTGCTAACACCAATACTATCTTCAATTTATCTTGTGCATTAATATTGTTCCCAATTGTAAGACAATATGAAAAATTAAGTAGAATACTTGTTAAAGATGATAAGACAAGTAATAAAAAATATGCCACTGTTGTTGCAGGTTTAGATGAAAAATTCTATGAAACTCCAGCTTTAGCTTTCTCAAGTTGCTATAAAGTGTTGAACGTTCAATTTGATGCTGCAAAAGAAAATATTAATAGAGCTTTTGAACTACTATATGTATTTGATAATAAGAAATTAAAAGAGATTAACGAGGAAGAAGACAACATTGATTATTTAACTGATAAAGGTGAAAAATATCTTTTAGGTTTAAATAAATATATTAGTGATGATGAACATCTAAGAATTATGAACGAATATCATAATCTTCTTATTCAATTTGAAAGATTAGGTGATTATGCAGCTAATATCGCAGAAGCAGCAGAAAAGCTTCATAATGACGGTATTAGTTTTACAGAAGAAGCATACAAGGAATTAACAGTAATTAGACAACTTATTAACGAGGTTTTGAATTATAGCGAAATAGCGTTCAAGAAAAGAGACTTGCCTTCTGCAAATAATATCGAACCTCTTGAAGAAGTTGTTGATGACTTAACTGAAACACTACATGACAATCATTTAAAGAGACTTGAAAAGGGTAATTGTAACGTAGAACTTGGAACAATATTCTTAAATTTATTGTCAGATATTGAACGTATCTCTGATACTTGTTCAAACATAGGGGAAACCATTGTTGCCAGAATTCTTCCTCAATATGCTGGCAAGATGCATAAGTATATGACTCAATTGCACGAAGGAAACAATGAGTTCTTTAATACACATTATAAAGAAGCTCATGATAAATATTATCAAGCATTAGAAGAAATTGTTGAGGGCAAGTAAATGAAAAAAGTATTAATTGATAACAAAGTAACAGATTCTCAAAAGAAACAATTCGAATCTGTATCAAGTGATTATGTAGTAACTTATGATAGAGAAGATAAAGATGTTGAAATAATAGTTGGTGATGTTGCGCCAGCTAGATGTAAAGAATATCCAAAGCTTGAACTATTATTATCTACTTGGGTAGGGTATGATGGCTTTATTAAAAAAGGAATTCTTCCTGATAATTGTATTTTATGTAATGCGGTTGATGCTCACACAGAAGAAGTTGCTGAACATATGTTTGCAACATTAATCTCAATGGAAAAGAAGCTACACTACTATAGAGATAATCAATCAAATAATAAATGGCATGATGAGGGTGGAGTTAAATCTATTAGAGATTTAACTGTCGTTATTCTTGGTTTAGGAAATATTGGAAAATACTTGGCTGGTTTATGCAAAGATCTTGGAATGCATGTAATTGGTGTAAAAAGAGATATCTCTACTAAACCTGAATACATTGATGAACTTTATACTTTAGATGATTTAGATTCTTTATTGCCAAAAGTAGATGCAGTATTAAATGTTCTTCCAAGTACTGAATTAACAAGACACTTATTTACAATTGATAGATTTAAATTGATGAAACCTGATGCATTATTAATTAATGCAGGTAGAGGCGATTTAATTGATACTAATGTATTAATTGAAGTATTAGAGAATAGAATTATTAGAGGCATTGGCCAGGATGTATTTGAGAAAGAACCAATTCCTGAAGATTCTAAATTATGGAAGTTAGATAATCTAGTTATTACTCCGCACGTTGCTGGCTTCTTCCATCTTGATAAAGATAGACAAAAATGGGTTGATATGTGTTGTGATAACTTAAGAAGATATGCTAGTGGCGAAAAGCTATTACATGTTGTCGAAGAAAGAGAAAAATAAAAGTCGTTTCTAAGAAACGACTTTCTTTTTTAATGGGGCGATTGATGGGACTCGAACCCACGGAATGCCAGAGCCACAATCTGGTGTGTTAACCAACTTCACCACAACCGCCATATGCCTTATTATTCTAAGTCATTTAGGGTTAAAAGTAAAGTTATATAATGAGACTATGTTAGAAATAAAAGATAAAAAATATGATGTAATTATCGAAAGAAAACGTATTCGTAATATATATTTAAGAGTTGAAGATGGCACAGTAAAAGTCACTTGTCCAAAATATGTTAGTGATATAGAAATATATAAGTTTATCGATTCTAAAAGAAAATGGATCTATAACTGTTCTAATAGACAAAGAGGTGAATCTAAACTTTTAATAGGGGATAGCATCTATTACAAAGGAAGAAAATATAAGCTTGTTATATTAAAAGGTATTAATAATGTTAAAGTTGATGATGACGCCATTTATATAAGATGTAAAACTGGGGAATTAAAAGAGGCAACAAAAGTATTCTATGAATATGGTAAAAAGATCATATTAGAATATGTGAATAATAACCAAGATAAGTATTTGAAAGTACTTGAGGACTATGGCTATAATCAAAAGCCAATATATAACGTAAAATATCTAAAATCCATGTGGGGCTGTTGCTATAACCAAAGAAACACTGTAAATCTGAGTGTTAGATTAGTCCACTTTGACCCAATATGCCTAGATGCTATTTTATGGCACGAATTATTACATTTTGTTATTCCGAACCATTCAAAACGTTATCATAACGTTATTAATAGCCATATGTCTAACTATAACGAGATTATTAAGACTTTATTTTAATGAAAATTTTTTACATTCACCAAAAGTATTGCAACCGCTTTCATTAAATAATAAAATTAAGTTAACAAATATGAATAATAATATCTTGAGGGAGGGAAACTCAGGCATTGAGGCTTCCCAAAAATTGAATAATTAAACTAATGAACATTTTGATATGTTCATTTTTTATACCTTTTAATATTAAGGAGGAAAAAGGAATATGGAAACAAGTTTAGATTTAAAGTTGTTCGAAGCTGCTGAAAGCGGAGATGTAGAAGTAGTTAAAGAAGCAATCGAACAAGGTGGTAATGTTAATGTTACTGATGGTGATGGTAGATCAGCATTATACCGTGCATCTAAAAGAGGACACGATGATGTTGCTAGACTATTACTTGATAAGGGAGCAGATGTAAGACTTAGAGATAAGAATAATAGAACTGCATTAATGGCAGCAGCTAAAAAAGGTCATGTAAGTATTCTAAAGATGTTAGTTGAAGCAGGTGGCGATATTAACTCTCATGATAATAACGGAAGAACTGCATTAATGAGAGCTGCATTCCTAGGAGAATTCCCAACTGTTGAATATTTAGTTGAACAAGGTGCTGATAAAGATATTAAAGATAGTAAAGGAAGAACTGCAATGATGGACGCTGTTCTTGCCTTCAAAGTAGATTGCATACATTATTTATTACAACAAGGTTCAAATCCAAATGCTCAAGATAATGAAGGATGTACATGTCTAATGAGAGCAGCATATGGTGGATATGATGATCTATGCATCTTCTTGCTAGACCGTGGAGCAGATAAAGATATAAAAGATAATAGAGGCAAAAGAGCAATTGATTATTGCGGAGAACATGTTTCTGAGGACTTATTAGAAAGACTTAAATAAAAGTAACAAGAGGTAACAAAAATGAAAGATTACAACGCAAAAGACATTCGTAATGTCGTATTACTAGGACATGCTGGTTCTGGTAAAACAACTATTGCTGAGGCAAGTTTACTTGCAACAAAAGCAATTGATCGTTTAGGAAAAGCACAAGATGGTTCTAGCTATCTAGACTACGATCAAGAAGAAGCAAAGAGAGGACAATCAGTATTTGTTTCTATAGCACCAGTAGAATATAAAAACACTAAGATTAACTTTATTGATACACCAGGTTATCTTGATTATGAAGGTGAAAAGATTTCTGGTTACTTTGCAGGCGATGCTGCAGTAATTGTAGTGTCTGGTAAAGATGGAATTGAATCTGGAACAGAAAATTCTGTTAAGCTATGTCATAGATATAACAAACCAGCTATCTTATTTGTTAATAAGATGGATGATGAAAATGCTAACAAAGATAAACTATTAGCAGACTTACAAGCTAAGTTTGGTTCAGGATGTGTTCCATTTGTTGGTGCTGATGGAAAACTTGTATTAGAAGATAAAACAACTGATACATATAAACAATTGGCAGAAGCAATCGCTACTGCTGATGAAGCATTAATGGATAGATATTTTGAAGATGAAGGCGCATCATTTACGGATGAAGAAATCAGAGGTGGTTTAGTAAAAGCCATGGCTGCTGGTGAAGTTAAACCTGTATTCTTTGGTGCAGCAACTAAATCTGAAGGTATTGAAACATTATTAGACTATATCGTTAACTTCTTACATCCTTATACTGACTTAGGTCCAAAACACGCTAAGAACGATAAGGGTGAGGCAGTTGAACTTAAGAGAGATGACTCAGAAGCTTTCTCTGGTCAAATCTTTAAGACTGTAGTTGATCCATTTGCAGGTAAGATTTCTTACTTAAAGATTATGTCAGGTTGTCTTACTGCTCAAACTGCTTTATACAATATAAAGAAAGATGCAGCTGAAAAAGCAGGCGGTATCTTTGTATTATCTGGAAAGAATCAAAATGCTGTAAGTAAAGTTGCTTGTGGTGATATTTGTGCATTAACTAAATTAGCAGTTACAGAAACTAACGATACTTTATGTACAAAAGAAAAACCAGTTATGTTTGCTGATATCGAATATCCTCGTCCAATGTTAGGACTAGCTATTTCTCCTAAGACTAAAGATGATGAAGATAAGATGTCTGATGCATTAAAGAAAGTATTAGTTGAAGATAAATCTCTAAACTTTGTAAGAAATGCTGAAACTGGCGAACAAGTATTATATGCTGTTGGTGATCAACAATTTGATGTTGTAGCTAGTAAATTAAAGAATAGATATAAAGTTGAAATTGAAACTAAAGAACCTAAGGTTCAATATCGTGAAACTATTAAAGGCAAATCAGAAGTTCAAGGTAAATATAAGAAACAAAATGGTGGTGCTGGTCAATATGGTGATGTTTGGGTAAGATTTGAACCAAATCCAGATTCTGAAGAAATGGTATTCGCTGAAGAAGTATTTGGTGGATCTGTTCCTAAGAACTTCTTCCCATCAGTTGAAGCTGGCTTAAGATCTTGTATGGCTGCTGGACCTCTAGCAGGATGCAAAGTAGTTAACGTTAAAGCTACTCTATATGATGGATCTTACCACCCAGTAGATTCTAAACCTAACTCATTTGAAGCAGCTGCAAGATTAGCATTTAAAGCTGGTATCCCTGCAGCTAAACCAATTCTTCTAGAACCAATTGGAAAAGTAACAGTTATTTGTCCTGAAGAATACACTGGTGATATTATCGGTGACTTCAATAAGAGACGTGGTATGATCATGGATACAGGTTCTACTGCTGATGGCGATGCTAAGATTGATGCTGAAGTGCCAATGGCAGAAATGATGAAGTATGCTACAGAACTTCGTTCAATGACAAAGGGCAGAGGAACATACGTTATCGATTTCGATAGATATGAACCAGCTCCTCAAGCTGTTACTGATAAAGTTGTTGCCGCTACTGCTGCTAATAGAAAAGACGAAGACGAAGACTAGTTATTAATTAATGAAGCGCTGATTAATCAGCGCTTCTTTTTTTGTATAATAAATTTGAGGTGAACTATATGAAATATATTTGGTTGTGTTTATTATGTTTAGCTATTATGGCAGCATTTATTTATTTTGAACATAAAGAGAATTATGTTGTAGCTGTAGTATTAAAGGGTTTAGCATCATTATGCTTTGTTGTGCTTGGCATTTTATCAAACATTCAAACACTTGATATGCATCTTGCAAAGTTTGTTAAAATTGGTTTATTTTTAGGTTTAATTGCAGATGTTATGCTTAATTTAAGATTTGTTTTTAAGAAAAAGGGAAAGATTGTATTTCTTGTTGGAATATTAATCTTTTTAGCAGGACACATTATGTATATTGTTGCAATGCTACCTAATTTATTAAATGTATCTTTATCTATTATTGGTGGAGTTATTTTAGCAGCATTATTATTAATATGGATATTCTCTAAGATTGAAGCTCAAATGGCATTTAAAATATTTGGTGTATTCTATATTGGTGCTATTTCGATAATGAATACATGCGCATTAAAATTAGTTCTTGAAAACGCTACTGCTGGAAGAATTGTGTTTTTAATTGGTGCTATTTCATTTTTAATTTCAGATATAGTTTTAATACTTAATACTTTTGGAAAAGAAAGTAAGTTCTCGCTTAGAATTACAAATTTGTCATTCTATTATATAGGGCAATTATTAATAGCCTTAAGCTTACAACTATTATAAAAAAATACGCTAGCATTAATGCTAGCGTGTTTTATTATTCTTGAACCGCTTCTTGAAGAGTTACGGTTAATTCCATTTTTTCTAGGTTGTATACACTGTATCTACTATTAATTGCGTTTCCATATCCTCTGTAGACCACTACGTTTACGGTATCTCCAACCTCGTGTCTATCTAATGCTTTTGATAATTTAGCATATGATGTAATTTCATCGCCATCAACCTCTGAAATGATATCGTATATTTGCATGCCAGCTTTATCAGCTGCACTGCCTTTTAATACGTTTGCAACAATTAATCCTTTAACACCATTTTCATCAAAAGTAGTTTGTGTATAAACGTTTACTCCTAATGTAGCTCTTGCTTTAACATAGCCATAATCAACTAAATCAGTAACTATCTTTTTAACTGTGTTAGAAGGGATGGCATATCCCATACCTTCAACGCTTGTTTCATTCATAAATGAATTTCCTGATTTAGCATTTACTATACCAATTAAATCTCCATTCATATTGAATAAGCCACCACCAGAGTTACCTTCATTAACTGCAGCGTTTGTTTGTATTACGCTCATTGGATAATCTTTAATTGTAATTTCTTTTTCTAAAGCTGAGACGATTCCGTTTGAACAAGATATTCCTTCACCTAATGGGTTACCGATTACTACACATTCTTGTCCAAGTGTTAAGGCGCTTGAGTCGGCGATAGAAGTAAACTCTAAATCTTTTGCATCAATCTTAATAACAGCTATATCACTTCTTGGGTCTGTTCCAATAAGCTTAGCTTCATAGTTTTCACCATTGTATAGTTTTATTGATACTTCTTTTGCAGATTCAATAACGTGGTTATTAGTAACAATATATCCATCACTTGAAATTATGACACCTGATCCTAATGAGTAACCAGTACTAATACCGAAGAATGATTGTTGTTCTACAGTACTTGTAATTTCAACTACTGAGTTATAAGCTCTATCGATTGCGATACTGTAATCTGATTTTTCTATTGTTGGATACTCTACAGTATTTACAACTATTGAAGAATCTTCTTCAATTATTTTGTTACCTGTTTGTTTATTGATTTCTAGGATACCAAATGTTCCGCATATTCCTCCTAGTAAGCCCACAATAAAGATAATTATTACTGTTTTAAAGTTTAGTCTCATATAACCGCCTCCTATATAATTATTATCTTTTTTAATGTTAATTTCACGTATTTATTTTGTTATATTATGTGATTATTTAATAGTATCAAGGATTGAATTAGCTACTTTTATGCCATCTAAGCTACAAGACATAATCCCTCCGCCATATCCAGATCCTTCTCCCATAGGGAATAAACCCTTAGTATTTACTGATTCATAGTATTCATTTCTTTTTATTCTGACAGGAGATGAGAATCTTGTTTCAGGTCCTATCATTATACCTTTATCAATAAAACCAGGTATTTTCTTATCAAAGTCTAACAATGCTTCTTTGAAATATTTATTTTGTTCTTCATTAAAGAAATTATTGAAGTTATATTTAACTGTTCCTAATGAATAAGAAGGGTTAAAAATTAATGGATTATCTTCCTTATAGATATAATCTTTAATATTTGAGGCTAAAGCTTTATATGAATTTGAAACATTATATGCTTTTTCTTCTAATTCTTTTAAATAATCAAAACCCGCAAGAGGGTAATCTTTATATTCTTCTTTATTAACTTGAACAAGTATTGCAGAATTGGCATATCCTGAATCTCTAGAAGAATAAGACATACCATTGGTTAAAGTTCTGTGTTCTTCGCTTGTTGCAGGTATTACTAAACCACCAGGGCACATACAGAACGAGAAGACACTTTTGTCGCCCGTATATCTTAAGAAATATTCGCTTGCTTCTAATTTATCTGATTTGATTCCGTGATATTGATTATTATCAATAAGACTTTGAGGATGTTCTACTCTAAAACCAACAGCAGTATCAGCTTGCTCAATAAACACTCCTTTGTCTAATAAAGCTTTCACAGTAGGACAAGATGAATGGCCAATACCAAGTAAGAAATAATTACTACTATATTCATTTTTATCTGTAATTACTTTTGTTAGTTTTCCATTTTCTATAACGAAGTCTTTTACTTCTTCCTCAAAATGAAACTCAGCTCCTTGAGAAGATAAAGAATTAGTAATCTTTTCTATAACTCTTCTCATTTCGTCAGTTCCTATATGAGCGTGTGCTGTGTATTTTATTTCTTTTTTAGCTCCATTATTAATAAATGTATCTAGAATATATTCGATATAAGGATTCTTAATTCTTGTTACAAGCTTTGCATCAGAGAAGGTACCAGCTCCTCCTTCACCAAATTGAACATTTGATTTTGGATTTAATACACCTTCGTTAAAGAACTTATCTACATCAATTTCTCTATCTTTAACTCTTTTTCCTTTTTCAATAATGATGGGTTTTAATCCAGCTTCCACAAATCTGCATGCGGCAAAAATACCACTTGGGCCATATCCTATAATAATAGGACGCTCATCACTTATTACACGATGTGCTCTTAAATCTTGTTTTTTATATTTACTAACGCCTTTATGGCTTAAGTATTTATCTTCATGATCAATAGATACTAATACTTGATAAGTAAAATTAATGTCTTTTCTTGAATCTAATGATTTTTTGTATATTTCATAAGTAAAAGTATTATCTTTTGCATGTAATCTTTTAGATATTAATTCTTTTAATTTAGATTCTTGTTCATTTAAACCCAGTTTTAGTTCATTTATTAGTAACATACAATCATAATTATACTTGTTTTACTGAAAAAACTAAAAAGGGTATAATTGTAAATCATATGGCATCAAAGAGAGTTTCAAGAAGATATGCATTAAATGAATTTAATACTATAGGTTTAATTTTAATAATCTATAGTCTTTTTGTTTTATTTTTACCACTTGTTATTAATGAACTTATGTCTATTATGTTTGGCGAAGTTGAGTGGTTTGGATTAGATGTATCTTTGCTTGTTAAAGTAGGGTTAATGATTATTGGAACAATATTACCATTTTCTTTACTTAAACTAGCATCTAAGAAAAAATATTTACCTGAAAGCAAAAAGATTAAAATCTCTTCAAAACAAATAGTATGCCAAGCCTTAGTATTTTTTACATTAACTAGCGCTGCTATATTTGCGACAACTGCTATTGCCGCTTATTTTGGAATGTCTGGAGAACTTGTATCTGGCGTAGGAATTACTATTGATTCTAACAAGATCACAGATATTGTTTATATTGTTACATTTATCATCATTACTCCTATTCTTGAAGAATACGCATTTAGAGGAGTGCTTTTAAGAGTATTAAGCAAATATGGTAAGTATTTTGCTTTAATTATTAGCTCAATAATATTCTCGTTGGCTCATGGATCGTTTATGGAATTTATTCCAAGCTTTGTAATGGGATTGTTATTAGGAAAGATTTCTTTAAGATATAAATCTATAAAGCCTACTATATGGATTCATATAATCTTCAATTTATTGTTGTATTTCTCATTTATTGTTCCTGAAAAGTTTTCGATGTATGTCGCAGTATTCTATGCTCTTATTTATGTAATTTCTATTGCGTTAATGCTTTCTAAAACTTATAAGAGAATAATTGTTAAGAAATCTCAAACAAACTCTAAAGTATCAATAATGTTTTTAACAACATTTACTGTAATGGTATCTATATTCTTATTTATCGCAAGTTCTATCTTAACAATACTATTAAGGTAACAAAAAAAAGACCGCAAGGTCTTTTGTTTTTATCATGGCAGGGGTGGAGAGGATCGAACTCCCATCAACGGTTTTGGAGACCGGTATGCTACCATTGTACCACACCCCTAACTGCTTAATTATCATATCATTTATGGCTTAAAAAAGTAAAGGAAGCTATAATTTATTTGTATTATGAATAAAAATAATCTTAAATACTTTAATATTTTAGCTATTATTACACTTGCCTTATTAGTGTATACAAGTTTATCTAATGATTTATTAACTAGCAATTTATCACGTAATGCAAACTATTCTATTATCGCTTATGTTGTCTTTATTACTTTGTGTATTTTATTTGGCATAATGATGTTCATATCTTTAAAAGCTCAAGGCTTTAATAAATTAGCTTATTTAGGATTAGTATCATTGTTAATAGGGGGAATTATTCCTTATAACTATTTAGATAGTCTTTCTATTAATTCAAATCTACATTTAATATGTGCATACATATCTGTAGGATTAACATTCGTATTAGAAATAACATCGCTATATTTTTACGAAAGAATAAACAAAAAGGTTAATAGAGTATTTAAACTATGTTTATTTATTATTGGACTATATGTTATTTATCAATTTGGGTCATATTTATATATAAATACAGTAGTTGAATTATCGTATTTAGGCTTTATCATCGTGAGCCAAATGATAATAGTAAATAGTATTATAATTAAAGACATGAAAGTACTTGTTATTGGAGCGGCGTTATCAGGAAGCGAAGTATCAAAACTATTAGTTAAAAAAGGATACGAGGTCATTTTAACTGACGCCAAAGAAATTAATAATAAAAAAGAATTAGAAGACTTAGGGGTTAAAGTATTTGATGGGGGCCATCCAGATTTTCTAAAAGATAACAAATATGAATTTGTTGTTAAAAACCCAGGAATAAAATACGATACACCATTTGTAAAATACTTTGTAGATAATAAAGTCCCAGTACTTAACGAAATAGAAGCAGCAAGTAGATTTGTAAATTATAAATATGGAGCTATTACTGGTACTAATGGTAAAACCACAACTACAACTTTACTAGGTGAAATACTTAAGAATAAATATGGTACATTAGCAAAAACCTGTGGAAATATTGGCTACCCTTTATCAACTATCGTAAATGATAATGAAGATAAAGAATTGTATATAGCTTTAGAAATATCTGGCTTTCAATTATTAGCTTGCCCTGATTTTAAACCAAATGTTACTTGCATCATGAACTTAAGTCCAGATCATTTGGATTATTATGATTCATTAGACGATTACTATGATTCAAAATGCTTAATATATAAGAATCAAGATATAAATGATTTCTTTATTAGAAATATTGACGATGAAGAAATAGTTAAAAGAACTAATGATGTTAATTGCAACGTAATAAATATGTCTATAGAAAAAGAAGCGGATTTATGTGTTAAAGAAAACTCCGTATATTATAAAGATGTTGAATTATTTAATGTTTCAGATTTAAAACTTGTTGGCAAACACAATCTGACGAATGCAATGGTAGCTTCTTGTATGTCATATTTGCTAGGTGTTGATGTAGAAACTATCAGAAATACAATAAAAGATTTTAAAGGTGTTGAACATCGTTTAGAATTTGTTAGAGAAATTGATAATGTTAAGTACTATAACGATTCAAAAGGGACAAATGTTGATTCAACAATTGTTGCATTAAAATCATTTGATAAACCAGTTATTTTATTGGCTGGAGGACACGATAAGCATACAGGATTTAATGAAATTATTCCTTATTTAAATAAAGTAAAATATATGTTTGCTTATGGCGAGACAAAGAATCAATTAAAAGAAATATATCCTGAAGCAATTCTTGTAAATGATTTGAAGGAAGCGGTTTTAAAAGCAAGGGATGTCGCAAAAGAAGGCGATGTAATCCTTTTATCTCCAATGTGTTCGAGTTATGATCAATTCAAAAACTTTGAACAAAGGGGAGAAGTGTTTAAAGAAATAGTCAATAATTTATAAAAAGACCTTACGGTCTTTTTATTTTGTTATTTTTGTATATTATAGTTTTGTTTTTGTTCAGCTTGCTTAATAGCCTTGATAATGTTTCTCTTTGGATGTTTAACTCTTTAGCAAGACTTGAAACACTATTGATTTCAATTTCTCCATTATTTATGTCTAAATAATACATCAATCTATCTATTGGAGCATTTAAAGACAATAGTTTTACTTTATAGTTAAGCATTTTAGACTTATTAGCCTGTTTAGACAAAAACTCTATAAGGAAATCTTTGTTGTTTTGAAGTATTTTAATTAATTCTGTTTTACCAATAAAGGCTACTTCGCTGTCTTTACTAGCTATAACATCTCCTCTATATCTTTTGTCTTTTGAAAACAAAAGGTTAGAGCCAAACATTGATCCGTCTTTAACAACGCTATAAATGATTTCTTTTCCATAATTAGTAAAAGATTTAATCACTATTTCTCCGCTTATTACGATTCCTATTTCTTTACAGGTATCACTTTCTCTAAAAATAGTGCTGTCTTTTTTATAAGATTTTATTTTTATTTCTTTAAGTTGTTTATTAGTTAATAGTTCTATCATAGTGTGACTCAAATCACATACAATTATATTAGTAATTTCTATAATAAACAATATGAAAAAGATAATAACTTTATTGATTGTGTTACTAGTTCTTTGCGGTTGTAAACAAGAAGAACTTCATGTAATTGTTGATTATGAATATTCAAATATGGGGATAATTGTTCCAACAGGGGCACCAGCATTAGCTTTTTTAAACAGTATTGATGATCCTACTTTTGAAACAAACTCTAATCCTAAAAACATTGTTGCTATGATGAATTCAAATAGCGATAAAAGAATCATTGTGCTTGATACAGTTACTGGAATTAATGCTATTAAAAAAGGAGCACCTTACAAGCTTGCGTTCAATATCACTTTTGGAAATTACTATTTAGCTGCCACTGGTAATGATGATAATGTAAGTTTAGATGATAATGATAATGTTGTAGTATTTGGTGATACTGGTTCTTCTTTATTTGATTATTTGTTTGAAGGAATCAAAGTAAATAAAGAAATAGTTCCAAGCGTATCTGATGCTGCTAAATGTTTAGCTATGGGTAAAAATCTTGAAAGCGACAATATTGTTGATTATGTTTTAGTAGCAGAGCCAGTATTATCTTCGACTTTAAATAATAAAGAATTACCTACCTATGGCAAATCTTATGTTTATGCTGATATACAAGATTTGTATAGAGAGAAGACAAACAAAGAATTGATACAAGCATCTATCTTTATTAAAGATGATAATTATATACAAGACTTTAATGATTATTTATATTATATGGAAACTAATATTGATAATGTATTAAATAACAATACATATGTTGAAGATATATTAAAAAATCATGACAATGAAGTAATTAAGAATACTTTTGGTTTATCTAAAGAAATGATTACAAATGTTTTAAAAACAAATTCAATTAATTTAGGTTTTAAGAAAGCTATAGATAATAAGGATAATATTGATTATTTTTTATCTATATTAAATATGGAAGGCACTAATGAAGAAATCTATTATCAATAAGAATAAATATTATTTATTAGGAATTGTATTTATTATCTTAATATGGAGCGTAGTTTCGCTAGTATTTGATGAGAATCAAATGATTTTTCCTAGTATCTTTAAAGTGGCTAAAGAAACTATAAATATATTAGGAAAACCATATACTTATACATGTCTTTTATTTACTTTTGTAAGATTGATAATTGGCTTTGTAATAGCTTTGATACTATCGATTATTTTAGGAACCATCTCTGGTTTAAATACCAAATTTAAATATTTCTTATCTCCACTTGTAACGATAATAAAAACCATTCCAACAGCTTCTTTAGTGTTTTTGTTTCTTGTAATATCTGGGGCAAGATATGCTCCTATTTATATTGTTGTACTTATTTGTTTTCCTATTATATATGAATCTGTTGTAGGCGGGTTTGAAAACTCAGATTCTTATATTAATGATGCTTTAACACTTGAAAAGGGCAATCTTTTAAAGAAAATTGTTAAGATAAAACTTCCTTTAGCTTTTCCTTATATTTATGTAGGTATCGCATCATCTATAGGGCTTTCTTTTAAGATCGAAATAATGGCAGAAGTATTAACAGGTTCTACTACAAATGGTCTTGGTTCATCTATAGCGTTCATTCAAAGAAATGATCCTACAAATATGACTGGTATTTTTGCCTATTCATTAATATGCGTGTTAATATCACTTGTTATTGATTTTCTTTGTGAAAAAAGCAAAAGAAATTAATTAGTGAATTTTATCACAAGTTAGTATATATTTGATAAAATATCCTTAAGAAAAGGGGATTCAAATATGAGAACTAATCAAGAAATGTTTGCTGAGCTTGATGAATTTATCGAATCAGTTGGATGCAATCCAAGTGAATTGATAGCTATTTTACATAAAGCCCAAGCAATTTTTGGCTATCTTCCTATGGAAGTTCAAAAGCATATTGCCAAAAAATTGAATATCAATGTTTCAAAAGTATATGGTGTTGTAACATTCTATTCATTCTTCACAATGGAACCTAAGGGCGAAAATGTAATTTCAATTTGTCTTGGAACTGCTTGTTTTGTTAGGGGTTCTGGAAAGATTTTAGAACAAGTTGAACAATTCTTAGGCATTAAGAATGGTGAAACAACACCTGATGGTAAATTCACACTTACAACACTTAGGTGTGTTGGAGCATGTGCATTAGCACCTGTTATGCAAATCAACGGAAAGACTTATGGCGGCGTAAAAGAAGAAGATGTTCCTAACATCTTAGCCGAATATATGTAAGGAGGAAATAGTATGTGCAATAAAATTAATTCACAAAAAGATCTTCTAAACATGTATGAAAACGTCAAAGGTTTAATGGATGTTAGAAATTTCGTAGATAAAGATGAAAAGAGATTTATTTCTGTTTGTGCAGGCCCAGGCTGTGCTGCACTTGGTGCTAATAGTATAGTTGAAAATCTAAGAAAAGAAATAAAAGAACATGGCTTAGAAGGGAAAGTTGAAACTGACATTACTGGTTGTTTTGGTTTTTGTGCTAAAGGTCCAGTTATTAAGATTTATCCTGATAACGTGTTCTATATGCAAGTAAAACCTGAAGATGCTAAGCGAATTGTTGAAGATCATTTAATTGGTGGAAGACTTGTTAATGATTTACTTTATACAAAAGAAGACGGTACTTTAATTAAAGAACAAAATGAAATACCATTCTACAAGAAACAATTAAGAATAGCATTAAATAAAGTTGGTTTAATTAACCCTGAAATTTTTGCTGAAACTATAGCTACAAGAGGCTATCAAGCTTTAGCTAAATCATTATTTGAATTAACCCCTGAACAAGTAATTGATGAAGTTTCTAAATCTGGTTTAAGAGGAAGAGGCGGAGCTGGATTCCCTACAGGTAAGAAATGGTCATTTGCTAGAGCTAGTAAAAACGATAAGAAATATATTATTTGTAATGCTGATGAAGGTGATCCAGGTGCATTTATGGATAGATCAATCCTTGAAGGTGATCCTCATTCAGTTTTAGAAGCTATGGCAATTGCTGGCTATGCAATTGGTGCTGATGAAGGTGAAATTTATATTAGAGCTGAATATCCTCTAGCTGTTTCAAGACTTCAAATAGCTTTAAAACAAGCATACGAATTTGGTGTGTTAGGTGATAACATCATGGGAACAGATTTTAGTTTCCATATCAATATTAAATATGGTGCTGGTGCATTCGTTTGTGGTGAAGAAACTGCGTTAATCCATTCAATCGAAGGAAAACGTGGTGAGCCTACACTTAAGCCGCCATTCCCAGCTGTATCTGGATTATTTGGAAAACCAACAAACGTTAATAACGTTGAAACTTGGGCAAACATTCCAACTATCATCTTAGATGGTGGAGATAATTTTGCTAAGGTTGGTACTGAAAAATCTAAAGGAACAAAAGTATTTGCTTTAGCTGGTAAAGTAAATAATGTTGGCCTTGTTGAAATTCCAATGGGAACAACATTAAGAGAAATTATTTACGACATCGGTGGAGGCATCAAGAACGGCAAAAAATTCAAAGCTGTTCAAACTGGTGGTCCATCTGGAGGATGTCTAACTGAAAAAGATTTAGATACTCCAATCGATTATGATAACTTAGTCGCTAAGGGATCAATGATGGGATCTGGCGGTATGATCGTACTTGATGAAGATGATTGTATGGTTGATATTGCTAAGTTCTACTTAGAATTTACAGTAGAAGAATCTTGTGGAAAATGTACACCGTGCAGAGTAGGCAACAAGAGAATGTTAGAAATCTTAGAGAAAATTACTAATGGTGATGGAACTCTTGAAGATTTAGAAACATTAAAACGTTTAGCTACTGTAATTAAAGATTGTTCATTGTGTGCATTAGGACAATCAGCACCTAACCCAGTATTATCAACGATGTTAGGATTCCCTGAAGAGTATAAAGCTCACGTAGTTGATAAAGAATGTCCTGCTAAAGTATGTAAAGGATTATTAAAATATCATATCGTTGAAAACAACTGTTTAGGTTGTGGAAACTGTGCTAGACACTGTCCAGTTGGCGCTATCACTAAGAGTGATAAACCAAGCAAGAACGAACACTTAATGGCATATCAAATTAATCCAGATATTTGTATTAAGTGTGGAACTTGTATGGAAAATTGTCCAGCCAAGCCAAAGGCAATAGAAAGATAAGGAGGAAGAATAAATGTTAGTTCATATTACAATAAATGGAATTGAATACGAAGAAGATTCTTCTTCTACAATCTTAGAAGCTGCAAGAGATCATGGTATTAAAATCCCAACTCTATGTTTCTTAAAACGTGATGATTGCATGTTAGAATACAAACCTGCATCATGTAGAGTGTGCATCGTTGAAATCGAGGGAAGAAGAAACCTTGTTCCAGCATGTGCTACTAAAGTTGAAGATGGTATGGTAATTCATACAAACTCACTAAGAGTTAGAGCAGAAAGAAAAGCTATTGTTGAATTACTTCTTTCTAATCACCCTAATGATTGCTTGAAGTGTGACAAAAACAGAAAATGTTCTCTTCAAGATTTAGCTGATGAGCTTGGTATTCAAAGAGTAAATTTTGATGGACCATTATCTCAAGAAAATAAAGAAATCGTTAAAGGATCTCTAGTAAGAAATCCTAGCAAATGCGTATTATGTAACAGATGCGTTGCAATGTGTTCAGAGGTACAAACAATCGGTGCTATCTCTGCTTCTCAAAGAGGATTTAGAACTATTATTTCTGATAGCTATAAATGTGTAAACTGTGGACAATGTGTTCAAGTTTGTCCTACAGGAGCGCTTCTTCAACTAGATAACTCTAGAGAAGTTGATAAGATTTTAAACGATGGTGAACATTATTGCGTTGTACAAACTGCACCAGCCGTAAGAGTTGCGTTAGGTGAAGGCTTTGGCTTAGAACCAGGTGTTGATGTTACTAAAAAGATGGTTACAGCACTTAGAATGATTGGCTTTAAGAAAGTATTTGATACAAACTTTACTGCCGATTTAACTATTATGGAAGAGGCAACAGAACTTCTTGAAAGATTAAAAGATCAAAAGAATTTACCACTAATTACTTCTTGTTGCCCAGGATGGATTAAATTTATTGAAACTCAATATCCTGAAATGTTAAATCTTCCATCTTCATGTAAGTCACCTCAAGAAATGTTCTCTGCTATTTCTAAAACATATTTAGCAGAAAAACTTGGTGTAGATCCAAAGAAAATGGCTGTTGTTTCTTTAATGCCTTGTGTGGCTAAGAAACAAGAAGTTAAACGTGAAGAAGAAAAGTGGGCTGATTTCCAACCAACTGATTATTCATTATCTACAAAAGAATTCATTGCTATGTTAAGAAGATATGGCATTGATTTAAATACTGTACCTGATGGCGAATACGATACACCTTTAGGAACATCTACAGGTGCAGCTGACATCTTTGCTAATACTGGTGGAGTTATGGAAGCTGCAGTTAGAACTGCCGGAATGTGGCTTGAAGGTGATTATCCTAAGAACATTAACTGGGATACTCAGTTTGCCGGCGGTGGCATTAGAGAAGCTACTGTTACAGTTGGTGGTACTGAATTGAATTTATGTATTGCTTCAGGCCTTGGAAATGCTAGAAAGGTTATGGAAGATATTAAAGCTGGTAAAAAGAATTATCACTTTGTTGAAATCATGGCTTGTCCTGGTGGATGCATTAACGGTGGCGGTCAACCAACTGTAAGATCTATCAAGCAACTAGAAACTCTTCAAATGCGTAGAAAGGGAATTCAAGATATTGATAAAGGAAAGACTTTGAGAGTATCTTGCGATAACCCAGAAGTTCAAGCGTTATATAAAGAGTATCTAGAAAAACCTGGATCTGAATTAGCTCACAAGCTATTACATACTTCATATCACGATTCATCTGAAGAATAATAAAAAAGACGTTCTTAATTGAACGTCTTTCTTTTTAATTGGTCCCCAGAGCGGGACTTGAACCCGCACGGTTTCCCTCACGATTTTGAGTCGTGCGCGTCTGCCAATTTCGCCATCCGGGGATGCTTAATCATTCTACCATATTAACCCCCATGATAAAATAAGGCTGATGGAAATAAAAGATTTAAAATTAACAGACAAAAGACAGGAAATATGTAATAGATTGTCTTTAGAAAATAGTAAAGATATCTTAAGCTATTATCCATATAAATATGAAGAATATAATATAACTCATTATTCAGATTTCGTTGTTGGTGAACAAGTGTTTTTTGAAGCAGAACTATTAAATTCACCAAGTACTTTTAGATATGCTGGCAAAAGATCGATAACAAGATTTAAAGTTCTATATGAAGAAGAGGAAATAAGTATATCAATATTTAATAGACCTTGGGCAAGAAATCTTGGCGTTAACACAAAACTAACAATTATAGGTAAATACGATGGAAACAATAGAGTTACAGCTACAAATTACTATGCAAAAAGTGCTAGTGAAGTGGGTGGAATTGTTCCTTATTATTCTTTAAAAGACGGGATAAATCAAAACGAAATTAAAAAATTAATAGAATTTACATATAACAAGTGTGAAAGCGAATTAATTGATGAAGTACCAAAAGAATTTTTAAATAAACATAATTTGATTGACTATAAAGAAGCTATCAATAACATTCATTTTCCAGTAGATAAGACTATGCTAATGAAATCTTTATCAAGACTAAAATATGAAGAGTTTTTAAGATTCTACTTAGCTTTAAATTATTTAAAAGGTTCAACTACATCTGAAACTAAAAAAGAAAAAGTGTTTTCTATAAAAGATATAAATGCTTTTATCGATTTATTACCTTATGAATTAACAAAAGATCAAGCTGAAGCGAAAGACGAAATTCTAAAAGACTTAAAATCTAAAAACACAATGTATCGATTGGTTCAAGGTGAAGTTGGTTCAGGCAAAACTGCTATTGCTATGATAGGAATGTATGCAAATTATCTTGCAGGATATCAAAGTGCATTAATGGCTCCAACTGAAATACTTGCAAAACAACACTACGATTCTTTCTTGAGCCAATTTGAAAATACTAATTGTAGAATTGCTTTGTTATATTCTGGAAGTGAAGATTCAAAAGAAGTAAAAGAAAAATTGAAGAATGGTGAAATTGATATTGTTATTGGAACACACGCTTTATTTCAAGAAGATGTTGAATTTAAAAATCTTGGATTAGTAATAGCAGATGAACAACATCGTTTTGGTGTTAAACAAAGAAGAGCATTAAAAGAAAAAGGTGATAATGTAGATTTTATATTAATGTCTGCTACTCCAATACCTAGAACTTTAGCTTCTTCTTTATATGGTGATATGGATATTTCTACCATTGAAACTATGCCTGTTGGAAGAAAAGGTTGTGTTACTAAATTAATCAATAAAAACTCTATTGTTGATGTAATAGATGAATTAAAAGCTAAGCTTGATGAAGGAAGACAAATATATATTATTGCTGCAGCAATTGAAGCAAGTGATAATTACAAAGCTAAAGATGCAAGTGGCTTATACAATTCTTTAATTGATGCTTTAGCTCCATACAAATTAGGTTTATTGCATGGTAGATTAAGTTCTGAAGAAAAAGATGATGTAATGGCTAAGTTTAACGAAAATAAGATTCAAGTGTTAGTATCTACGACCGTAGTTGAAGTAGGCGTAAATGTTAAGAATGCTACATGTATGGTTATTTATGATGCTGATAAATTTGGCTTATCTCAACTTCATCAATTAAGAGGAAGAATTCAAAGAGGAAATCATGAAGGAACATGTTATTTATTAACTGCTAATAAAGACCAAGATGTATTAAAAAGACTAAGTGTTTTAACTAAGACCAATAATGGCTTTGAGATATCTATGGAAGATTTAAAACTAAGGGGCCCTGGTGATATATTGGGAACTAGACAATCTGGGCTTCCTGCATTTATCCTTGGAAATCTATTCTCTGATAGCAAGTTTATAGAGGCAGCAAGAGACGATGCTAAAACCATAGTGAATGAACTAAATAAGCCAGAAAACGCTGTATTTTACGATAAAATAGCCTCAGAAGCGAAGAAAAAAGCCATCGATTAGCCATTCTATTAATGTATAATTGATGTATGAACGTATTTAATTTTTTAGATGAAAACAAAATAAAATATAACGATAAAAACCTGATTTCTCAGGCTTTTATTCATTCTAGCTATGTTAATGAACATAAAAAGGACGTTAAATACGATAACGAAAGACTTGAGTTTATGGGGGATGCGGTTCTTCAGATTTACTCAGCTAAAAGGCTATACGATATTAATCCACCTTTACCAGAAGGCTTAATGTCAACAAGACGTTCTAAACTAGTGTGTGAAAAGATGCTTGCTGTAGTGGCAAGAGAATTTAAACTAAATAAATTTTTAAAGCTTGGAACAGGCGAAGAAAAAACAGGTGGAAGAGATAGAGATTCAATCATTGCCGATATGACTGAAGCTTTTATTGGAGCTGTTTATTTAGATACAGGTATTACAAATGCTTTTAAATTGTTAGATCTTATGTTTGATAAACATATTAAAGAAATAGATGAATCAACATATGACTATAAAACTAGATTACAAGAGTATGTACAAGCAGATACAAGAAAATCTATTGCATATGAACTTGTTTATTCTAAAGGCCCAAGCAATAAACCTGAATTTAAAATGGCAGTTAAGATTGATGGCTTAATTTATGGTTATGGTGTTGGATCAAGCAAAAAAGAAGCACAAAAAATGGCAGCAAAAGATGCATTAGAAAAAATGGCTAGTCTATGAGATTTGAAATAGAAGAATTTTTTAATAAATATAATTACGATAAAGAAAAGAAAAGTTATTTTTCTAATTTTAATATTGATAATGTATCTTTAATTCAAGAGAAAGAACTTGTTGTATTTAAGATTAGCAACGAATACATTCTTCCATATAAAGAATATGAAGAATTAAAAGAATACTTTAAGACACTAGGGTTTCCTAATAATAAATTAATTTTCAAAGTTAATAATCAAGATTTTTCTATTAAAGAAATTAATCATTATTTAAAAGCATATGGTTCAATTCATCATGGCTTCTTTGATAATTGCGTTGTTGTTAAAAATGAAGAGGGAATATGCTTATCTTATGTAGATGACGATGAAAAACAAAAAGACGAAACAGATATTGATAATCTTAAATTATATTTAAGAGATTTAGGATATCGTGGTGAAGTATCAACTAAGTTACAAGTAGAAAGTGAAATTATTGTTGAAACAAGAGCTCCACTTCCTCCTAGAGAATCAAAAGAGGATAGCGTAACTAAAACAAATAATTATTACAAATCTAGAGTAAGAACATATACTGATGTTCATATTAATGAATTAATGGATACAATGTTTAATGTTCGCATTACTGGTCAAATATTTAAAATAGAAGATTTCACTACTCGTACTGGTTTATTGATTCAAACAATATATGTAAAAGATTATGATGATGCATGTACTGTTAAGATGATTGAAAATAAAAAGAATACTAAAGAAGTATTGGCCGAGAATAAAGTTGGTAGATGGTTAAGACTTAGCGGTAATTATCGTTTTGACAATTATGCTAATGATTATATTTTTGAACCTGATGCTATCGAATATATTGATGATCCAAATCCTTTAAAAGATGACGCTAGTAAAAAACGTGTCGAACTTCATGCACATACTAAATTATCTGAAATGGATGGAGTGTCTTCTCCTGGCGATATTGTTAAAGCTGCATATACTATGGGGCATAAAGCTGTAGCTATTACTGACCATTTATGTTTACAAGGTTTCCACGAAGCTAAGGTTGCATATGATGAAATAAAAAAAGCTGATAAAGAAACAGATTTTAAAGTTATTTATGGCTGCGAAATGAATATGGTTGAGCCGAATCTTAATATTGTCTATAACTCAGATAATAGAGATTTAAGTGAAGCTGAATATATTGTGTTTGACTTAGAAACAACAGGCTTGTCTACAAGATATGATCATGTTATCGAATTTGGTGCTGTTTTAATGTTTCGTGGAATGGTTAAAGAGAAATACGATTTCTTTGTTAAACCTCCAGTTGCCTTAAGCGATTTTACTAAACACTTAACTCATATTAGTGAAGATGATTTAAAAGATGCAAAAACATTTGCTGAATTGAAAGATACAATTCTAGACATTTTAAAAGATAGAGTGCTTGTAGCGCATAACGCATCTTTCGACTTTGGCTTTTTAAACTCTGAACTTGAAAGAATTGGAGCACCTAAGTTAACAAATCCTGTAATAGATACATTAGATTTATCTCGTTCTATATTAAAAAATAGAAGAGCTTATAGATTAGGCAACATGGCTAGAGCTTACAATATTGCTTATGATGAAGAAGTAGCCCATAGAGCTGATTATGATGCTGATGTATTGGCACAAGTGTTTAATTTAATGCTTAAAGATTGTGCGAAAGAAAATATTAAAACATTAGATGAATTAAGTAATTTCCAAGATGAAGAAGCATTTGTAAAGAATAGAGCATATCATACAACTATTCTTTGTAAGAATAAGAAGGGCTTAAAAGATTTGTTTAGATTAGTTTCTATTTCAAATACTGATAGTTTAGCTGTATTTGGCAAAGCTAATACAAAAGATTCAGGTTCCGATTTTATTGCTGAACCTAGAATATTTAGAGAAACTATAAATAAGTATCGTAAAGATTTATTAATTGGCTCAGCTTGTTTTAATGGTGAAGTATTTGAAATAGCACATACTAGATCTAAAGAAGAATTAGCTAAAGCAATTTCTTTCTATGATTATATTGAAGTACAACCATTAGAAAACTATCGTTCTTTATATGAAGAAAGAGGATCTTTTACTAAAGAAAGATTGATGCAATATCTAAAAGACATAATTGATGAAGCTTTAAGACAAAATAAATTAGTTGTTGCTACTGGCGATGTTCATTATGTTAAGAAAGAAGAAAAGATTTTAAGAGATGTTTATATTAATGCTAAAGCAATAGGCGGAGCACACCATCCTTTATATGTTTATGATAAAGAAAAACGTGCTAATCAAGTAACTGCTGATCAAAGATTCTTAAATACTAACGAAATGTTAGAAGCTTTCTATTGGTATGATGATAAACGTGTTGTAGATGCAATGGTAATTGAAAATCCAAATGTGATTGCTGAGATGTGTGATAATTTCTCACCATTCCCTAAGGATTTATATGCACCAAAGATTGTTGATGCTTTAGCAAAAGCTAGAGCTTGTGGAATAATTGAAGAACCATTTACATCAAGAAATGATGTTATTTCTGCTGATGATTATTTAAAAGAATTGGTTTATTATAATGCTCATCAAAAATATGGTGATAAACTAGATCCAATAATCGAAGCAAGAATTGATAAAGAACTTAAGTCTATTATCGGTAATGGCTATGGAGTAATTTATTTTGTTTGTCACTTAATGGTTAAACGTTCTAACAATGATGGCTATATTGTTGGCTCACGTGGTTCTGTTGGCTCATCTTTAGTAGCGACACTTGCCGGCATTACTGAAGTTAACCCACTTAAACCTTATTATCTATGTCCTAAGTGTCATAGACTTGAATGGGTTAATGGTGCTGCTTCTGGATACGACTTACAGAATAAGAAATGTCCTGATTGTGGCGAAGATATGATAGGCGATGGACAAAATATTCCGTTTGAAACATTCTTAGGTTTCCATGGCGACAAGATTCCGGATATTGACTTAAACTTCTCTGGAGATTATCAACCAAAAGCTCATTTATTTACTAGAGAAATATTTGGTGAAAATAATGTCTTTAGAGCTGGTACAACTAGTACCGTAGCTGATAAGACTGCATTTGGTTATGTTACTGGATACTGTGAAGAAAAGAATATCACTAATATGTCTCGTGCTCAAAAAGAGAGACTTGCTCAAGGATGTACTGGAGTAAAACGTACTACTGGTCAACATGCTGGAGGAATAGTTGTTTTACCTGATGATATGGATATCGAAGATATTACACCAATTCAATTCCCAGCAAACGATAAAGAAGCAACATGGCATTCAACTCACTTTGAATTCCACGATTTCTCAGATAACTTATTAAAGTTTGATATTTTAGGACACGTTGATCCTACAGCTATGAGATTATTTGAGAATATTTCTAATATTGATGTTAAAACCATTCCAATGAATGATGAAAAAGTATTATCTTTATTCTATTCATCAAAAGCATTGAACATTATTAATCCTAATTATCATGAAGAAACTGGAGCTTGTGGTCTTCCTGAGTTTGGAACATTAAATACAAGAAACACAATTGAACAAACTAGACCTCATTTATTCTCTGAGCTTGTTCAGATCTCTGGGCTTTCTCATGGAACAGATGTATGGAGAGGTAATGCTGAAGAATTAATAAAACAAGGCATTATGCTAAAAGATGTTATTGGCTGTCGTGATGATATTATGTCAAGACTATTAACATATAATCTAGAACCTAAAGATGCTTTCGACATTATGGAGAAAGTAAGAAAAGGTAAGGGATTAAAACCTGAAGAAGAACAATTGTTACTAAATCACAATGTACCTCCATGGTATGTTGAGTCTTGTAAAAAGATTAAGTACATGTTCCCTAAAGCTCACGCGGTAGCATATTGTATTATGGCGGTTAGAGTTGCTTGGTTTAAAGTATACTATCCTCATTACTATTATGTTTCTTACTTCACATTAAGATGCGATGCTTACGAAATAGAGACTATGATAAAAGATGCTGATGCTATTTATACTCGTATGAGCGAACTACGTCATAAGATTCAAACTCGCGAAGCTAGTAAGAAGGAAAAAGATACATTTGATACTCTTGAAGTTTGCTACGAAATGGTATCGAGAGGTTATCATATGTCTAATATTGATTTATATAAATCATTAGCTACGGAATTTAGAGTTAATCCAGATAATGAGAAAGAAATCATTCCGCCATTTAAAGTATTAGATGGTTTAGGAGATAACGTTGCCGAAAGTATTGTTGAAGCAAGAAAGAATGGCGACTTCTTATCTAAAGAAGATTTGACTGATCGTACTCAATTATCAACAACATTATTAAAGAAATTAGATCAACTAGGATGTTTAAAAGGCTTAGATGACTCTAACCAAATTTCTTTATTCTAAGGAGAATTATGAAACTACTTGAAAAATTATTAGATTATGTAAGTTATGAAACAACATCAGATGAAGATTCTTCTACTTGTCCTAGTTCTGCTATTCAATTAGAACTTGGAAAACACTTAGTAGATGAACTAAAGAAATATGGAGCTGATGAAGCGTTTATTGATGAACATGGCTATGTATATGGTTTGATGAAAGGAGATAGCGATTATTCTTCTATTGGATTAATTGCCCACATGGATACTTCACCTGATGCTTCTGGCAAAAATGTTAAAACTAGAATTATTGATAATTATGATGGAACTACTATCAAATTAGAAAACGATTTAGAGACTTCTGTAGATATTTATCCAACACTTAAAAACTATATCGGAAAAACTATCGTAGTTACTGGTGGAAATACTTTACTTGGTGCAGACGATAAGGCTGGCGTTGCCATCATTATGGAAGTATTAGATTATTTAAATACTAACAAAGATGTTAAACATGGCGATATTAGAGTATGCGTTACTCCTGATGAAGAAATAGGAAGAGGCGCAGACTTATTCAATTATGATTACTTTAAAGTAGATTATTGTTATACAGTTGATGGTTCTGATTATTTCAATATCGCTTATGAAAATTTCAACGCAGCGAGCGCTGAAGTAAAATTTACAGGTGTATCAGTTCATCCTGGTTCTGCTAAAGATAAGATGGTTAACTCAATGAACGTAGCTCATGATTATCACGAGTTATTAGATCCAAACGCTAGACCTGAACATACTGAAGGATATCAAGGATTTATGCATTTAGTAGGTATGGAAGGAAAGTGCGAAGAAAGCCATCTATACTATATTATTAGAAGCTTTGATTTAGAAGAACTTGATAAGTTTAAAAAAGATATGATGAATGTCCAAGACTTCATTAATAAGAAATATGGATTCGATACATGTAAAGTTACTATTAAAGATGCATATAGAAACATGAAAGAAGCATTCATTAACGATATGTCACCAATCGATTTATTCTTCTCTTCTTGTGAAGACCTTGGAATAAAATATGGAACCGAAGCTATAAGAGGTGGCACTGATGGTGCAAGATTATCTCTTGAAGGATTACCTTGTCCAAACCTAGGCACGGGTGGCGACTACTTCCATGGCCCACATGAATTATGGTGTAAAGATGATGGAGAAAAAGTCGTTGAGATTATCTTAAAGATGATATCAAAATTAAAGAAATAAAACGCGTTATCTAACGCGTTTTTATATTGTAAAATAGTGATGTATGAGTATAAAAGAAGATCTAATTAAATATGTTCCTTATAATGATAGGGAAGAAAAAGATAAAACATTGATACTAAACGCCATGGACAAATTTGACGATATTTTTGAGCGTTCAAATGGTTTGTGCCATATGACAGCTAGTGCATGGGTAACAAATAAAGATCACACAAAGATTCTAATGGCTTATCACAATATTTATAATTCGTTCTCATGGTTAGGCGGACATTGTGATGGGAATACTAATTGTTTAGATGTAGCTATTAAAGAAGTAAAAGAAGAATCTGGAATCACTAATGTTAAGCCAATTAGTGAAGAGATATTCTCAATTGAATCATTAACGGTTGATGGGCATATTAAAAAAGGCGAATATGTATCAAGCCATCTTCATTTAAATATTACTTATCTTCTTGAGGCGGATGATAGTGAACCTTTAAAGGTTAAAGAAGATGAAAACAGCGCTGTAAAATGGTTTGATATTGATAAGGCGGTAGAAGCATCTAATGAAAAGTGGTTTAGAGATAATATATATTCAAAATTAAATAGAAAGTTGAAGGAATACTATGAAAACAATTAAAAAGATTGTATTTACTGGCGGACCTTGTAGTGGTAAAACTACATTCATGTCTAGAGCTGAAGAAATATTTGGCGAAAGAGGATATCGTGTAATTGTTGATAATGAATCAGCTACCGATTTAATTAGTGGTGGTATTTCTCCTGCAACTTTAGGAATGTATGAATTCCAAAAATATGTAGTATCTTTGCAACTTGCTAAAGAAAAGATATGTAGTCAAGCCGCTGAAGAGATTGAAGGCGATAAGGTATTGATACTAATTGATAGAGCATTACTAGATAACGAATCTTATGTAGGACATGATGCATATTGTGAAATACTAAAAGATTTTGATATTAATTATGATGAAATAAATTCACGTTATGATATGGTTGTCCATTTAGTAACTAGTGCTAAAGGAAAAGAAGAAGCTTATTCTTTCTCAACAAATGCTTCAAGATACGAAACTGTTGAACAAGCTCGTGCTATGGACGACACTGCTTTAGAAGCTTGGAAGAATCATCCTAACAGAGTAATCATTGGTAATGAAACTGATTTTGAAGTAAAAATGCATAAGGCAATTCAATCGGTCTTTGAGTATTTAGGTGAAGAATCACCTGTTGAAAAATTTAAGAAGTATCTAGTTGAATTTGATGATGATATATTAGAAAAACTAAAAGGCGAAACAAATTATACTCGAGTTCATATTATTCAACATTACTTAGAATCAACTAGAGGAATAGAAAGAAGAATTAGAAAAAGAGATAGAAACGGAAGCACTCTATACTACTATTCTGAAGCAAAGGTTCTTGCAACTAATGAGCGTATTAAGAAAGATAGAATTATTTCTGAAAGAGAATACTTTGACTACATTCCTGAAATCGATCAAAAGTTAAAGCCAATAGATAAAGAAAGACATTCATTTATTTTTGATGAGCATTTCTTTAAATTAGATGTATTTAGATTTGATAAGTCAAAAGGCCTATTATCTCTTCAAATGCCTGATGATGGGGTTATTAATTTACCACCATATATTAAGGTAATTAAAGAGGTTACTGATAATTCTGATTATAAGAACTATAATTTAGCTCAAACTGAACACTATTAATTGACTATTGATTATTAGATTTGGTACTATATTATATGTAAATAAGGAGAGAGAAATCTCTCCTTATATTATTGCCTTTTTTAAGGAGGACTCATGGAATTAGGTGAGATAAAGGAGAAATTATCTAAGGATATTGAGAAACTAGGATATCATTTGTATTCTTTAAAATATCTAAAGAAAGATAAGATCCTAGAAGTGCTTATTGATGAATCGATTGATTTAAATGAAGTATCGTTGTTATCTGAAAAGATATCAAAGATTATGGACAAGTATGATGAAGATTTTGATGAATACTTGTTAGATGTAGCATCCGCGGGATGTGAAAGAGAAATTAAATCAGAAGACGATATCAAAAAAGCAGTTAATTCATATGTTCATGTAAAAACAAACGAACAAGAAATTGAAGGAACATTGTCATCGTATAAAGATGGAGTTCTAACAATTGATTATCTTGATAAAACAAGAAAAAAGACAATAAAGATTAATACAAACGACGTAAAGAAATTACGTTATGCAGTTAAATTCTAAAGGAGAATTATAAAATGAGCGGAATTAGTTTAAAAACAAAAGCATTCCAAGATGGTATGAGATTATTTGAGGAAGATCGTAAGATTGAACCTGAATTTGTAATTGAAACATTAAAAGAAGCAATTGCTAAAACATACCAAAAGCATATTGATGCACCAGAAGCAAAAGTAAGAGTTGAAATTGACGGAAGAGAAATGAAAGTATTCCATCTTTTAGATGTTGTTGATGACGAATCAGAAACATTTGATGAAACACTAGATATTCTTTTATCAGAAGCTCAAAAGATTAATCCTGATGCTAAAGTAGGTGATGTTATTGAAGAAGAAGTTAATTTTGATGAAATTGGAAGAACTTCTATTAACGTTGCAAAGCAAATGCTTAAGCAAAGAATTAAGGAATATGAAAAACAAAGAGTATTTGATGAATATAAGGACAAAGAATACGATTTAATTTCGGGTATTATCAAAACTGTTGAAGATAAGTTTGTACTTGTAGACATTAAATCTACTATTGGTATTTTATTAAAGTCTGAACAAATTCCTGGCGAAGTATATAGAGAAGGCCAAACAATTAAAACTATTATTAAAGAAGTATCTAAGAATTCTAAAGGTTCTCAAGTAGTTTTATCTCGTGGCGATGCTATGTTTGTTAAACGTTTATTTGAAAAAGAAGTACCAGAAATTCAACAAGGTATCGTAGAAATAAAAGCTATCGCTAGAGAAGCTGGTGAAAGAACTAAGATGGCTGTTTATTCTAGAAATGATGACGTAGATCCAATTGGAGCATGTATTGGCCCTAGAGGTTCTAGAGTTCAAGCTGTTATCATCGAAGTAAAAGGTGAAAAAATTGATGTCTTTGAATGGAATGATGATATTGGCGAACTTGTTAAGAATGCTTTATCTCCAGCTGAAGTAAAAGCTTGTTTCTATGCTGACGAAAAAACTGATCCTGAATTAACTCCTGAAGTAATTGAAGAATATGCTAAACGTAATAAGAGACCTTTAGTTGTTGTGGTTGATGATGATAAATTATCAGTTGCAATTGGTAAAAAAGGTAAGAACGCTAAACTTGCAGTTAAATTAACTAATCGTAAGATTGATATTAAGACTCAAAGCGAAATTAATGAACTAGGTATTGATGTTGATCAAGCTGTATTAGAATTCAAAGCTGATCAAGCAAGAATTATTAAAGAAAAAGAAATGAAGGAATTCCAAGCTATTCAAGAAGAAGCATTAAGAAGAAGAGCTGAATTCGATGCTGAAATCGCAAATACTGATTCTGCTGAAGGCGCATTTGATGAAGTAGAAGAAGTTCCAGAAGAACTAACTATCGTAGATACTCCTAAAGAAGAAACTGTAGTTAGCGAACCAGTTAAAGAAGAACCAGTTAAGGTTGAAGAAACAAAACCTGAGGAAGAAGAAATAAAGATCGAAAAGAAACCTCTTACTCCTAAGGCTGAATATCATTCTAAATTTGAAGACTTCGCTGATGCTTCTAAGAAGGAAGAAAAGCCTGAATTCAAGAAACATAAGAAGAAGGAAGATACTGAAAGAAGAGTTAGAGCTGAAGATCTAGAAAAGAAGGAATATGATGAAGATGTTAAACCATTCTATTCTGAAGAAGAATTAGAAGAAATTGAAGCTCAACAACAAGCCGAAGAAGATAACACTTGGATTAATGATGAGATCGACTTCGATGAATATGATGAGTATTACGACGAGGAAAAATAATGAAAAAAATTCCTATGCGTAAGTGCTTGGCTACTAACGAATCTTTACCAAAAAACGAATTATTAAGAATTGTTAGAACGCCTGAAGGTGAAGTAAAAGTTGATACTACAGGAAAGCTTAATGGCAAGGGCGCTTATGTTAAAAAATCTTTAGATGCATTAAAGATATTAAAGGATAAAAAGCTCTTAAACAAAGCTTTGGAAGTAGATGTAACTGATGATGTTTATAAGGAGATAGAAAACATTATCAATAAATAGTTAAAAAATAAGGAGGTTACTTAATGGCTAAACAAACATATAAGAAACATTTAAATAAGAAAAATGCTAAACCTATAAGTAATGAAGATAAGAAAGAAGAAATTAAGATTGAAGCTATTAATTATACTGATGGTATTACTGTTGGTGAATTGGCTAATAAGATTAATAAGAATTCTGGTGAGCTTATCAAATTATTATTTATGCTTGGTAAGGCTTTAACTATTAACTCTCCTTTAGATGATGAAAATGTTGAATTAATCTGTGTAGAATACGGAATTACTCCTACAAAGATTGATGAAGAGGAAGAAGAATCATTAGCTGATACAGAAATTGATAATCCTGATGATTTAAGACAAAGAGCCCCAATTGTTACTATCATGGGACACGTTGACCATGGTAAGACATCTATCCTAGATGCTATTAGAAGTTCAAATGTTACTTCTGGTGAATTTGGTGGTATTACACAGCACATTGGTGCATATCAAGTAGATGTAAATGGAAAGAAAGTAACTTTCTTAGATACTCCAGGACATGAAGCTTTCACCGCAATGAGAGCCCGTGGAGCATCTGTTACCGATGTTTCTATTATCGTAGTAGCTGCAGATGATGGCGTTATGCCTCAAACTAGAGAAGCAATAGACCACTCAAAAGCTGCTAAGGTTCCAATGATTGTTGCTGTAAACAAAATGGATAAACCTGGCGCTAATCCTGATAAAGTTAAAAATGCATTATCTGAATTAGATTTAATGCCAGAAGAGTGGGGTGGTGACACAATTTATGTTAACTGTTCTGCAAAAACTGGTGATGGTTTACAAGAACTACTTGAGTCAATTCTAGTAGTTGCTGAAGTAAAGGATTTAAAAGCAAATCCATCTAAACTTGCTACGGGTACTGTAATTGAAGCGAAGCTTGATAAAGGTAGAGGCCCAGTTACAACTTTACTTGTTCAAAACGGAACTTTACACCAAGGCGATTCTATTGTTGTTGGTGCATGCTATGGTAAAGTTCGCAAGATGACAAATGATAAAGGCGAAGAAATTAATGAAGCACCTCCATCAATGCCAGTCGAAGTAATCGGTTTAAATGATGTTCCAGTTGCTGGAGATAACTTCAAAGTATTCGCAGATGATAAGGATGCTAGAGCTGTAGCTCAAGCTAGAAATAAAACAAAGATTGAAAAAGAAAGAAAAGCAACTTCTGCTATGTCACTTGACGACTTATCTAGTCAAATCGCTTCAGGTGATATTAAAGAAGTTCCAGTTCTTGTTAAAGCTGATGTTCAAGGTACTGCTGAAGCCGTTGCTTCATCATTATCTAAGATTGAAGTTGATGGCGTTAAAGTAAATATCATTAGACAATCAGCAGGTTCAATCTCTGAATCAGATGTAATCTTAGCTTCTGTATCTCATGCTGTAATTTATGGTTTCAATGTTAGACCAAACGCTACAGTAAGAAAGAAAGCTCAAGAAGAAGGTGTAGAAATTAGACTTCACAACATTATCTATAAAGCTGTTGAAGAAATGGAAGCTGCTATGAAGGGTATGCTAGCACCAGTGTTTGAAGAAGTTGTTACTGGTCAAGCTGAAGTTAGAAAGACATATAAAGTATCTAAAGTTGGTACAATTGCTGGATGTATGGTTACTGAAGGTAAGATTGTAAAAGAATCAGGTGTTAGATTAATTAGAGATGGTATTGTAATTTACACCGGCAAGCTTGGATCATTAAAGAGATTCGAAAACGATGCTAAAGAAGTTGTATCCGGATACGAATGTGGTATGACAATCGAAAACTTCAACGATATCAAAGAAGGAGATATTATTGAAGGATACGTTGATCAAGAGGTTAAACCAGAATAATGCCAAGAACTGATAGATTAGATTCTTTATTTAGAAAAGAAATATCTAGTATTATTCAATTTGAATTAACTAATTCTGAAATAGGATTTGCTACAGTAAGCGAAGTAAAGATTGCTCCAGACCTAAGTGTTGCCAAGGTATATGTATCATTCTTAGGTCCTAAAAAAGATAGTTCAATTGAAGCACTAAAAAGATGCAAAGGCTATATCAAAAGAGAACTAGCACATAGAATTAGTATTAGAAAAATACCAGATCTTGAGTTCATAATTGATGATTCATTAGAAAGAGCTCAACATATCGAAGATATTATTAACAAAAATAAAAAATAAGGTTCGAATAAACGGACCTTATTTTTATTATCTAAGTATCTATATTACAATTTAATTATGAACAAAATTAAATTCTTTTTTAGAAATTTAGGAAACAATGTTAAAAGGTTTTTTATTAATCTATATCGTAGAAGCTATGGTATGGATGATATTAATAAAGGATTAATTATTCTATATTTTGCTATATCTATTATTAATATCTTTTTAAAGAACAATATAGTATATTATGCTTCATCTATTTTCTTTATTATTTTTATTATTAGATATTTCTCTAGTAATAAAGTGGCTCGCGTTGAAGAAAATAGGGCTTATCGAAAGGTAATTAAATATTTAAAACTAAAATGGCAGTATCGTAAAACTCATAGAATTTATATTTGCAAAAATTGCAAACAATTAATAAGGCTACCAAAAGGACAGGGCAAAATAGAATCAACTTGTCCAACTTGTGGAAGAAAAGAAATACATCGTACTTAAACTTTGAGTGAATTCAAAGCTATATTATAATTATTGTTATGAAAAGAGCATGCATTTGTCTATTAGCTTTATTTTTATTAGCTGGTTGTTCTAGTTCTAATAATATTGAATACACCGATAATCAAGTAACTGAAGAAGATACTAATTTTAATTTAATATATAAGATTGATGAACATCAATTAAAAGCAGGTAACTTTAGAGTTGATGATTTAATCGCTTTTGAATACTATGAAGATTTTCTATATTTAAAAGTGGAAGGTTTAGAAAACTATTCTGGTGTTCTATATGACAATCCTAAATCAAGAAGTAATCAAATATTCCTATATGACGAGAATGAACCAGGCGAATATCTTTTAAATATGTCTCCTGGTTATCTTGAAGATAAAGAAAAGTTATACTTTTGTTTTTGGAAAAATGATAATGACCGTGTTTTTATAACTGTTGATTGTAATAAATCTAAAATGCGCATAGATGAAGATAAAATTAATGAGATTAAATCAAAATTTCCTGATACTTTTATTAATAGAACATATATAGATTTATCAAAAGATTTATTAATTGATGATTCAGATTATAAGCCTAACTTTCTTAATATTAATCAATTATATGTTTCAACATCCAACAATAATGAATATTCACTTAAAGTATCAATTGAAACAGATGAATATTCAAATCTTTTGTTATCAGTTATTACTTTTGAAGATGGCAGTGGATATTACCATGAACCTGTTGACTTCATTCTTTCAGGTGAGAATTTGAATTTATATGAAGGGGCTTATCAAATAGATTTATCTTCATACAATAAACCTGATGGTTTAGTAATTGAAATATGGGCTAATGGTGGAAGGCCTTTATCAATTACTATTCCAATTAATTTGTTGGTACCAAGCGTATTAGATAATGCAGAAGAATAAAAAAACTTCCTAGATTAATCTAGGAAGTTTTTTTGTTTTTACTATTTGTTTTTGATTGCAGCTTGTGCAGCAGCAAGTCTAGCGATTGGTACACGGTATGGAGAACAAGATACATAATCTAGACCAGCTTTATGGAAGAATTCAATAGAAGCAGGGTCACCACCATGTTCACCACATACACCTAAGTGAATGTTAGGTCTAGTAGCTTTACCACGTTCAGCAGCAAGTTTAACTAATACACCAACACCTCTTTGGTCTACGTGAGCGAATGGATCTTGTTCATAGATCTTATTATCATAATAAGAACCTAAGAACTTACCAGCATCATCTCTAGAGAAACCAAATGTCATTTGAGTTAAATCGTTAGTACCGAATGAGAAGAATTCAGCTTCTTCAGCAATTTCGCCAGCCAAGATTGCAGCTCTTGGAATTTCAATCATAGTACCAACTTTGTACTTCATGTTTGTACCAGCAGCAGCGATAATCTTATCTGCAGTCTTTACTACAACGTCTTTAACGAATTTTAATTCTTTAGTTTCACCAACTAATGGAATCATGATTTCAGGAACGATGTCCCAATCAGGATGTTTAGCTCTAACATTTAATGCAGCTTCGATAACTGCTGTTGTTTGCATTTCTGCGATTTCAGGATATGTAACAGCTAAACGGCATCCTCTATGCCCCATCATAGGGTTAACTTCATGTAAATCAACAATTACTTGTCTGATTCTATCTTCACTGATACCTACATCAGCAGCAAGTTCAGCGATTTCTTTATCTGTATTAGGAACGAATTCGTGTAGAGGTGGATCTAAGTAACGAATTGTAACTGGTCTTCCTTGAAGAGCTTCGTATAGACCTTCGAAATCTCCTCTTTGCATAGGAAGCAGTTTAGCAAGTGCAGCTTGTCTTTGCTCTTTGTTTTCAGCAACGATCATTTCACGCATTGCTTTAATTCTTTCAGCTTCGAAGAACATATGTTCTGTTCTTGTTAGACCAATACCTTCAGCACCGAACTTAACTGCTTGTGCAGCATCCTTTGGTGTATCAGCATTAGTTCTAATAGCTAATCTCTTATATTTATCTGCCCAACCCATTAATCTAGCGAAGTTACCAGAAATAGAAGCTGGTTCAGTAGGGATAGCACCTGCATAGATGTTTCCTGTAGAACCATCTAGAGAAATGTAATCACCTTCATGGAATGTTGTACCGTTTAATTCAAATGATTTACCATCAAATTTAATAGCACCACATCCAGATACACAACAAGTACCCATACCTCTAGCAACAACAGCAGCATGAGAAGTCATACCACCACGTGCAGTTAAGATACCTTGAGCAACGTGCATACCTTCGATATCTTCTGGAGATGTTTCAAGTCTAACGATAACAACTTTCTTGCCATCTTTAGCCCAAGCGATAGCATCTTCAGCAGAGAATACTACTTGACCACATGCAGCACCTGGAGATGCAGCAAGAGCAGTAGCGATTGGAGTTGCAGCTTTTAAAGCGTCAGCGTTGAATTGAGGGTGAAGTAAAGCATCTAATGTCTTAGGGTCTACTTGCATTACAGCTTCTTTGTCTGTAATCATACCTTCATCAACTAAATCGCAAGCGATTTGTAGAGCTGCTGATGCAGTTCTCTTACCGTTACGAGTTTGTAACATCCATAATTTACCATGTTCAATAGTAAATTCCATATCTTGCATATCACGGTAGTGATTTTCAAGAGTTGAACATACTTTAACGAATTCATCATAAGCAGAAGGTGCAATAGTTTTTAATTCATCGATAGTATTAGGAGTTCTAACACCAGCAACAACGTCTTCACCTTGAGCGTTCATTAAGAATTCACCAAATAACTTCTTTTCACCAGTAGCAGGGTTACGAGTGAAAGCAACACCAGTACCACAGTCATTACCCATGTTACCGAATGCCATCATTTGAACGTTTACTGCAGTACCCCAAGAATAAGGGATATCGTTCATTTGACGATAGAAGTTAGCTCTAGGGTTATCCCAAGATCTAAATACTGCTTTTACAGCTTCAATTAATTGAACCTTTGGATCGTTAGGGAATGCTTCACCCTTAGTTTGTTCATAGTAATCCTTGAAACGTTTTACCATGACTTTTAAATCTTCTGCGTCAAATTCTGTATCAAGTTTGATACCTTTAGCTTCTTTCATTTCATCAATGATTACTTCGAAGTTATGTTTTGGAACTTCCATAACTACATCAGCAAACATTTGAACGAAACGACGATATGAATCATAAGCGAAACGAGGGTTGTTAGTTAGTTTTGCGAAACCTTCAACAACTTCATCATTTAAACCTAAGTTCAAAATAGTATCCATCATACCAGGCATAGATGCTCTTGCACCTGATCTTACTGATACTAGTAACGGATTATTTACATCACCAAATTTTTTACCAGATTGAGCTTCTAATTTTGCTAAATATTCGAAGATCAATGTTTGGATTTCATCATTGATTTGTCTACCATCCGCATAATATTGCGTACATGCTTCAGTTGTAATAGTGAAACCATAAGGAACTGGTAGACCTAAGTTAGTCATTTCAGCTAAGTTTGCACCCTTACCACCTAAAAGCTCACGCATATCTGCATTTCCTTCAGAAAACAGATAAATCCACTTCTTAGACATTCTTTTCCTCCTTATTTAAGGCATAAGCCATACACAAGTATTTTAACATAATAAAGCGCCTATTAATAAGGAAAATGGACAATTCAGTTGCCATATAGATATTTGTATTTTTTTGATAAAAGTATTCGTAATTATTAATGAATATTAACGAAAAGTGCAAAGAACATACGATTTAATAATGCTATAATTTATACATGAGCAAAGACTTCAATTGGAAACCATACTATATTGGCGTCGCTATTGTAGCTGCACTAAGTTGTATAGTAAGTTACAAAATTGGTCTTGGAATTGCACTTGGATCTATCTATTTTTATTTCAATGATTTATTAAATCAGAGAAAATTTCCAAGTTTAAATAGTAAATTTAAAGTAACAGGAACATTATTTCTGATAATGATTGCACAATTTGTGGCAATTGTTGCTGTTGCCTTAATTAGCTATAAAATTGGCGGGCTATATTCGTTTTTTGGAGCTTTTGCCGGTATGACTATTCCACATTTCTACTTTATTATTACAGAGATTTTGAAGATTAAAAAATGACACTTGTAATTCAACCACAATTTCCTATTATCATAGCTATAACAATAATAATTGTTGTTGTTTTAAAGTTAATATCTAATAAATTAAATGAATTTGATCCTTTATCAACTCCAACACCACTTGTTACGGTGTGCATTATGCTTGTTGAATATATAGATCAATTTGTTACTGAAATAACAAACAAGAAAGTAGGAGAGAAGCTTGCTCCTTATGTTTGTTCAATCTCAATTTATATTTTAATTAGTAACTATATTGGTTTACTTGGATTTGAAAATCCAACTAAGAACTGGTCTGTTACTTTATCACTTGCCTTTATTACATTTATTTTAATTCAAAAAACAGATATTGAATATAACGGTATTGGTTCTTATATTCATGCTTTCTTTGAACCAATATTCTTATTCGTTGTTCCTAATTTCTTTGGAACTATAGCACCACTTCTTTCAATGTCTTTACGTCTATTTGGTAATTTACTTTCAGGTTCAATAATTATGGAACTTGTTTATAACTTAGGTAACACTGTATCAAATGTGTTCTGGTCAATTTTTGGAGCGAAAGATGTGTTTAATTTTATTGGACCAATATTAGCTGCTCCGCTTCATTGTTATTTTGATTTATTCTCTGGATTTATCCAGACATACATATTTATTATGTTAACTGCAGCCTTCATTGGAAATAAAATTCCAGATGAAGCAAGAGATTAGCTTAAGTAAGGGAGGACTTTATATATGACAGATTTAGGTTTAATCGCTATTGGTGCTGGTATCGCTATTCTAGCTGGTCTAGGTACAGGTATTGGTGAAGGTATTGCCGCAAGTAAGGCAGTTGAAGCAGTAGGAAAGAATCCTGATGCTGAAGGTAAGATTAGAACTATGATGATCTTAGGTATCGGTTTAACAGAAACTGTAGCTATTTACGGTATGTTAATTTCATTCCTAATCATGTTCGTTTTAGGCGGAAAACTTTAATTTTTAATTAGGAGTAAAACTTATGAATGTAGATGTTCAAGGAGCATTATTTCCAAACGTTTTGACGATGCTAACTCAATTATTATCAACATTGATAATCTTTTTAGCTGTTAAAAAGTTTTTATGGAAACCAGTAAAAAACATCCTTGCTAAACGTTCAGAAAAGATGAAAGAATCATTAGATAACGCTTTTAAACAAAATGAAGAAGCAACTAAAAATCTAGAAGATTCAAGAAAAGAATTAAACGAAGCTAAAGCATCATCAAAAGAAATTATTGATGCTGCACGAATTGAGGCAACAAATCTTAAAAACGAAATTGTTGCTGATGCTAAAAAACAAGCTCAAGCAAAACTTGATTCAGCTGAAAGCAAGATTGAACAAAGAAAGAGTGAAGTTAGAGATGAACTTCATGATGAAATGGTTAATGTTGCACTGGCAGCTGTAAGCAAACTTCTAGAAGATAAAGCTACATCTAGTGATGATGAAAAAGCATTAGATAAATATATTAAAGAGGTTAATGGTAAATGAGTCTAATTGCTAGTCGTTATGCTGAAGCTTTCTTTTCTCTTGGTTTAGATAAGAAATGTGTTAAAGAATTTAAAGATGAACTTAATACAGTTAAGGATATTTTTGCTGAAGTAGAAAACATAAAAGAATTCTTTATAAGTGAAAGAGTAAGCAAAGCTGATAAAAAGAAGATCATATCAGATGCGCTAGCAAACAAAACCTCAAAAGATACGATAAATTTCTTATTACTTTTAGTTGATAAAGGAAGAATATCGTATTATGAAGAAATTATTGATTCATACATTCATCTAGCAAATGATGAACTTCAAATAAAAGAAGGAATAATTGAATCAGTAAGACCATTAGATACTGATAAAGTTAAAGAATTAGAAAAAGCTTTATCAAAAGATGGACAAAAAGTTGAATTAAAACAAAAAATAAATAAAGCTCTTATCTCTGGTTTCAAAATTAAATTTGATAATCAAATAATTGATGCCAGTATGAAAGAAAAGATTGATAAGATGCAAGAACTAATTAGTAGAAAAGGAGGCCAATCATGGAATTAAAACCTAGTGAAATAAGTGCTCTAATTAAGAAACAAATTGAGAATTATGATGATCAAGTTGTTGCTGATGATGTAGGCACTATCGTAAAGATTGGTGATGGTATCGCTATTATTCAAGGCTTAGCAAAAGCTATGTCTAGTGAACTATTAGAATTCCCTAATGGTGTATATGGAATGGTTTTAAACCTTGAGGAAGATTCTATTGGTGCTGTATTAATGGGTGATGACTCTGGTATTAAAGAAGGCGATGTTGTTAAAAGAACTGGAAGAATTGTTGAAGTTCCAGTAGGTGACGCATTACTTGGCAGAGTTGTAAATGCTTTAGGTCAACCAATTGATGGTGGCGAAGAAATCAAAACTGATAAATATAGAGCAGTTGAAAGAGTTGCTCCTGGTGTTATGACAAGAAAATCAGTATGCCAACCACTTATGACTGGTTTAAAAGTTATTGACTCAATGATTCCAATTGGCAGAGGCCAAAGAGAATTAATTATTGGTGATAGACAAACTGGTAAAACAGCAATTGCAGTTGATACTATCATTAATCAAAAAGATACAGGTGTTAAATGTATCTATGTTGCTATTGGACAAAAAGCATCTACTGTTGCACAAATTGTAGAAAAGCTAAGACAACATGATGCTATGAAATATACAACTGTAGTATGTGCTACAGCAAGCGAACTTTCTCCACTTCAATATATTGCTCCATATGCAGGATGTGCAATTGGCGAAGAGTGGATGGAAAAAGGTGAAGATGTATTAATTGTTTATGATGACTTATCTAAACATGCTGTTGCATATAGAACAATGTCTTTACTTCTTCGTAGACCTCCAGGAAGAGAAGCTTATCCAGGTGATGTATTCTATTTGCATTCTAGATTACTTGAAAGAGCAGCAAAACTATCTGATGAATTAGGTGGCGGTTCATTAACTGCGCTTCCTATTATCGAAACTCAAGCTGGTGATATCTCAGCATATATTCCAACAAACGTAATTTCAATTACTGATGGACAAATATTCTTACAAACTAAATTATTTAACTCAGGTGTTAGACCTGCAGTAGATTCTGGTTTGTCTGTATCACGTGTTGGTAGTGCTGCACAAACTAAAGCTATGAAATCAGTATCAGGATCTTTAAAACTAGCATTAGCACAATACCAAGAATTATTATCATTTGCTCAATTTGGTAGTGACTTAGATGCTGCAACAAAAGCAACTATCGATCATGGTGCTAGACTTACTGAACTTTTAAAACAGCCTCAATATTCGCCACTATCTCAAAGTGAACAAGTATTAGCATTATTCGCTGCAAAATATGGATATTTAAAAAATATTGCAGTAGAAAAAGTTGGTGAATTTGAAGAATATTTATTAAAACATTTTGTTAATGATGCTAAAGATATTGTTAACGAAATAGAAGAAAAAGGAATTTTATCTGATGAATTAATCGAAAAGATTAAGAAAGAGATGGATAAAGTTTTAGCTGATTATTTAAAGGTATATGGAGAATAATTAATGGCTCAAAAAGCTGCGATTAAATCACGTATCAAATCAATTAACGCTACAAAAAAGATTACAGGTGCAATGGAATTAATTGCTACTGTAAAACTTCAAAAAGAGCGTAACCACATGTTAAAGAATAAGGAATATGTGTCTGTGTTAAAAGATACAATCTCTAAGATTTTATCTGGCGAAATTGATGCTGATAGCAAATATCTAAAGATAAGAGGTAACTCTCATAAAGTTGCTATTGTCTTTTGTAGTGATTTAGGATTATGCGGCGGCTATAACATCAATCTTACAAAGTTATTTGAAAAAACAATTTCTAAAGACGATGAAGTAATAGTAATAGGAACAAGTCAATACAATTGGTTTAAGAATAATTACAACGTTATTAATGATTCAATTGCTTCTGATGATATTACTTATGCTGAAATAAAGAAATTATCTGATCAAGCTATTAACAAATATGCTAATAACGAGATAGGTTCAATTCAGCTTATTTATACAAAGTTTATTAATAATGTTTCATTTGAACCAACTGTTGAAACGGTATTGCCTTGTAAGTTTGATGATATTGAAGTTAAAAACAATAGTGCGGAGGTTCTTCTTGAACCAGATGCTAATGCCATACTGAATCATTTGATTCCGATGTATGTTGAAAATAGTGTTTATTCAAGATGGTTAGAATCTAAAACATCTGAACAAGGATCAAGAAGATTCGCAATGGAAAATGCAACGGATAACGCTAATGAATTAACGGATGAATTATTACTTGCGTATAACCAAGCTAGACAAGCTGCTATTACACAAGAAATCACCGAAATCATTGGTGGTGCTGATGCATTATAAAGGAAGGAGTATTTATGGAAAACGTAGGAAAGATTGTACAAGTTATAGGACCGGTAGTAGATATTAGATTTCCAGAAGGAGATTTACCAAATCTACATAATGCTATTAAGATTAAAAACGATTCAAATCTAGTTGTTGAGGTTGCTCAACATATTGGTGATGACGTTGTTAGATGTATTTCTATGTCTAGTACTGATGGCTTGGTTAGAAACTTAGAGGCTGTTGATACTGGCGAAGCTATTAAGGTTCCTGTTGGAAACGAAATCTTAGGTAGAATGTTTAACGTTTTAGGTAATCCTATTGATGGACTTGGTGATATTCCAAGTACTGTTAAAACAATGCCAATCCATAGAAATGCTCCAACTTTCGCTGAACAACAAACATCAAGTGAAATTCTTGAAACAGGTATTAAAGTTATAGATTTATTATGTCCATATGTTCGTGGAGGTAAGATTGGTTTATTCGGTGGTGCTGGTGTAGGTAAGACTGTATTGATGCAAGAATTAATTCATAACATCGCAAAAGAACATGGTGGTAAATCAGTTGTTGCTGGTGTAGGCGAAAGAACTAGAGAAGGAAATGATATGTACTATGAAATGAAAGGTTCAGGAGTACTACCAAATACTGTTTTAGTTTATGGACAAATGAACGAATCTCCAGGCGCTAGAATGAGAGTTGCTTTATCAGCTTTAACAATGGCTGAATATTTTAGAGATGTTGAAAAACAAGACTTATTATTATTTATTGATAATATTTTCCGTTTTACTCAAGCAGGTTCAGAAGTTTCTGCATTACTTGGTCGTATGCCTTCTGCAGTAGGATATCAACCAACACTTGCTACTGAAATGGGACAACTTCAAGAAAGAATTACTTCTACAAGCAATGGTTCTATTACATCTGTTCAAGCAATTTATGTTCCTGCTGATGACTTAACAGACCCAGCTCCAGCTACAGCATTCTCTCACTTAGATGCTAAAACCGTATTAGATAGAGGCATCGCAGCTCTTGGTATTTATCCTGCTGTTGATCCGCTAGAATCAACATCAAGAATCTTAGATCCGCTAGTAGTGGGTGAAGAACATTATCAAGTTGCTAGAGGTGTTCAAGAATTACTTCAAAGATATAAAGAACTTCAAGATATCATTGCTATCTTAGGTATGGATGAATTATCTGATGAAGATAAGATTATCGTTAATAGAGCAAGAAGAGTAAGAAACTTCTTATCTCAACCATTCTCTGTTGCTGAACAATTCTCAGGCTTACCTGGAAAGTATGTTCCAGTATCAGAAACAATCAGATCATTTAAAGAAATATTAGAAGGTAAGTATGACGATTTACCTGAACAAGCATTTATGTCAGTAGGAACTATTGAAGATGCTGTAGAAAAAGCTAAAGGACTTGTTAATGATTAAAGTTAAACTAGTTACACCTGATGGTGTATACAAAGAAACAGAAGCAACAATGATTAATTGTTGTTCAACTGATGGATGGCGTGGAATATTATCAAATCATATGCCTATTGTTTTAATGCTACAAATTTCTAGATTAGAATTAGTAAATAATAATCAAAAAGAACAATACGCAATCGCAGGTGGAATGTTATACTTTGAAAATAACGAAGCGACAATACTTGTTGATTCAATAGAATCTAAAGAAGATATTGATATCGAAAGAGCTAAAGCTGCTAAAGCTAGGGCAGAAGAAAAACTCGCAAGTAAAGATAAAAATTACGATATTAAACGAGCAGAAATTGCTCTGGCTCGTGCAATTAATAGAATAAGCGTATCAAATTGTTAAATAGTATTGTAAACAATACTATTTTTTATTGCTTTTTTCTATTTTGTTATAATAAATAGGTATTAATTATGCCAGTAAATAAAAGTGGAACATATGGAGAGATTAAAATAAGCGATAATGCTATCGCTTCTTTAATCGGCTCTGCAGTTGCTGAATGCTATGGTGTTGTAGGAGTTACTCCTAAAAAAGCTATGGATAAAGTAAATGAATTATTAAAAATTGAAAACTATGGCAAAGGAATTGTAGTATCTAGCAAGAATTCTGTTTTGACAATTGATTTATATGTAGTTTTATCTTTTGGTGTAAAGATTCCTGAAGTTGTTAGGGAAATACAAAAAAGAGTTAAGTATACAGTTGAGAATGCATTGAACATGGATGTTATAGCTGTTAATGTTCATGTTGAAGGAATAAAGGTTAATTAATGAATATTTTAAATAGTAAAGACTTTTTAGCTATGGTTGAATCTGGATCTAACAATCTAGAAAACCATGAAGAAGAAATAAATACATTAAACGTCTTCCCAGTACCTGATGGAGATACTGGAACAAACATGGCGATGACTTTTACTAACGGATACAAAGAAGCTAGTAATTTTCTATCAAATAATGTTTGTGATTTAGCTAAAGCATTATCTAAAGGACTGTTAATGGGAGCGAGGGGTAATTCAGGTGTTATTACTTCTCAAATATTTAGAGGCTTTGCTAAAGCGGTTGAAGGAAAAAATGAGTTAACAGTAAAAGATATTTCAAATGGTTTTATTGAAGGTGCTAGAGTTGCTTATAAAGCAATTATGAAACCTGTTGAAGGAACAATACTAACAGTAATTAAAGAGTCTGCATATTATGCTAGCAAAGAATTAGAAAACAATTCTAATTTAACGATAGAAGAATACTTTGAATGTTTAACAAGTAACGCAAAGAAATCGTTAGATAATACTCCCGAATTATTACCAGCTCTAAAAGAAGCAGGTGTTGTTGATTCGGGTGGTGCTGGTTTATTTAGAATATTTGAAGGATTTAACCTATTTTTTAAAGGCGAAGCTATTAAGAAAGTAGATATCGCTCAAGTTGAACTTTCAAAAGACGCAAAAGATTATTTAGGATACAAAATGTTTATTAATTTATTATTAAATCCTGAGTATCAGAAAGGATTTGATACTTCAATTATTAATAAGAGGCTTATTGCGGTAAGTGAAATTATTAAAATGGATATAAATAATGAATGTATCGATTTTGAAGTTAATACTGTAAAACCTGGCGAAGTATTAAATGTATTACAACGTTATGGAGAGTTCGCTTCGTTAAATGTTGAAAATCATTTAATTGCAAAGAAACCTCAAAAAGAATATGGAATTATTTCTGTAAGCCAAGGAGAAGGGCTAAACAAATTATTCTTAGAACTAGGCGTTGATATCGTTGTATCAGGTGGTCAAACAATGAATCCATCTACTCAAGATTTCTTAGATAAGATTGATGAATTAGATAATTGTAAGATAATATTTATTCTTCCAAATAATTCAAATATTATCTTAGCTGCCGAACAAGCAAAAACAATGTCTAATAAAGATGTTGTTGTTATTCCATCTAAATCTTTGCAAGCTGGAATTAGTGCTTTGGCGTTATTTGACGCAAATGATAGTAAAGGCAATAATGAAAAAGCATTAACAAAAGCAGCCACAGAACTAAAGACTGCACAAATTACTTATGCAGTAAAAGATACTTCATTCGATGGCGTAGAAGTTAAGAAAGATGATTACATTTCAATAGTAGGAAAAACTATTATCGATTCTTCTAATAATTTAAAAGAATTATGTATCAAGACTATCGAAAGATTAAAAGATGATGATTCTTCATTACTTACTATCATTTATGGAGAAGGATCTATTAATGAAGTTAATGAAGAAATAGTAAAATGCGCTGAAAGCATTGGCTTAGAAGTTGAGATGATAAAGGGTGATCAACCCGTATATGCTTATTTGTTTGGCATAGAATAGGAGCGTTATGACAAGACTTGTTGGAACTATATCAATGGGTGTTAGATGCCCAATAATAAGAGAAGGCGATGATTTACCATCAATTGTTTCTAATGCTTGTTTAGATATGATTGATTCAATTGGTTTTAAAGTTAATGATAAAGATGTAATTGCTATTACTGAATCTATAGTTGCTAGAGCACAAGGTAATTATTGTACAGTAGATGATATTGCAACTGATGTTAAAAATAAATTTGGTGATAACACTATTGGCGTTATTTTTCCAATTACTTCAAGAAATAGATTTTCTATTTGTTTAAAAGGATTTGCTAGAGGTGCAAAGAAAATTGTCTTAATGCTTTCTTATCCAAGTGATGAAGTTGGTAATGAACTTATATCATTAGATAAAATTGATAAAGCAAACGTTAATCCATATAGTGATGTATTATCTTTGGAAAAATATAGAGAATTATTTGGTGAAAACAAACATGAATTCACAGGAGTTGACTATATTGATTTTTATAAGAAATTAATTGAAGAAGAAAACTGTGAATGTGAAATAGTTTTTGCTAATAATCCAAAAGTAATATTAGATTATACAAATTATGTACTTAATTGTGATATTCATACAAGATTCCGCACTAGAAAAATATTAAAAGATTTAGGTGCTACAGTATACGGAATGGATGAAATAATGAATTCATCAATTAATGGTTCTGGTTTTAATTCTAAATATGGATTACTTGGTTCTAATAAGGCTAGTGAAGATAAAATTAAATTGTTTCCAGAGGGTGGACAAGATTTAGTCGAAAATATTCAAAAGATTATTAAAGAAAGAACTGGTAAAACCGTAGAAGTTATGATTTATGGTGATGGTGCATTTAAAGATCCTCAAGGAAAGATTTGGGAACTTGCTGATCCTGTTGTATCACCAGCTCATACTTCTGGTTTAAAAGGAACGCCAAACGAATTGAAACTTAAATATCTTGCTGATAACGATTATAAAGATTTAAAAGGTGATGACTTAAAACAAGCTATTCAAACTTCGATTAAAAACAAAGATAACAATCTTGTTGGTAATATGGCAAGCGAAGGAACTACGCCAAGACAGATTACTGATTTACTTGGTTCGTTGTCTGACTTAACAAGTGGCTCAGGAGATAAGGGAACACCTGTTGTGTATATTAAGGGATACTTTGATAACTACACAAACGATTAATTCAAGGCCTAATAACAGGCCTTTTTTAGTTGTATAATTATCAGTATGGATGACAAAAAAAGACTAGTAGAATTAAGAGAATTATTAACAAAATATAATTATGAGTATCATGTTTTAGATAAACCAACTATTCCTGATGCTGAATATGATCATTTGTTTAGGGAATTACAAGATTTAGAAGCTAAATATCCTGAAATGGACGATCCATCATCTCCTACAAAACATGTAGGATATGAAGTTGTTAGTGAATTTAAGAAAATCATTCATGATAAACCAATGCTTTCTTTAGGAAACGTTTTTAATCATGATGAGCTAGTTGAATGGGCTAAAAAGATTGAAGAAGTAATGCCAAATGTTGAATATGCTGTTGAATATAAGATAGATGGCTTAGCAATGTCTTTAATATATGAAGACGGTTTATTTAAACAAGCCGTAACTAGAGGAGATGGAGTAGAGGGCGAAGATGTTACTTCTAACGTTAGAACAATTAAATCTATTCCAATGAAAATAAATTATAAGGAGCGTTACGATATCCGTGGTGAAGTTTATATGCCTAAAGCTTCATTTGAAAAAGTAAATGAACAAAGAAGAAAAGATGGAGAAGAAGAATTTGCCAATCCAAGAAATGCCGCAGCTGGTTCTATTAGACAATTGGATTCAAGAATTGCAGCAAGTAGAGGTCTAAATGCTTTCTGGTATCATGTTCCAGAAGATATTAACGCTTCATCCCATACTGGTTCTTTGGATTATGCAAAAAAGTTAGGATTTAGAATAAACGATACTATCAGAACTTACACAAACATTGAAGATGTTTGGAAAAGAATAGAAGAAGTTACAGAGTTTAGACATGATCTACCATATGAAATAGATGGTATGGTTATTAAAGTAAATTCATACGATCAACAAAAAGTTTTAGGATTTACTTCACGTATTCCTAAGTGGGCTATCGCATATAAATTCCCTGCAGAAGAAGTTAGAACAATCGTTGAAGATATGTTTATTACAGTTGGTAGAACTGGTAAATGTACACCGAATGCTAAATTTAAACCTGTAAAAGTTGCAGGTACAACAATAGGTTATGCAACCTTACATAACGAAGATTACATCAATGAAAAAGATATTAGAATTGGCGATACTATCATCGTAAGAAAAGCGGGAGATATAATTCCTGAAGTTGTAAGAAGTGTCAAAGAAAATAGAACTGATAAACAAAAGAAATTTAAATTCCCAAATGTTTGTCCAGTATGTGGTGGAAAGCTTGTAAGATATGAAGATGAAGCTGCACATTTCTGTATTAATACTGATTGTCCTGCAAGACTTGTGTTTGGTATTGCTCACTTTGGCGAAAGGGATGCCATGAATATCGATGGACTTGGCGAAAAGAAAGTCGAAGCATTCTATAACGCTGGAATTCTTTCTTCTTTTGAAGATATTTATAAATTACATACAAAACGTGACACTATATTAAATATAGAAAAGTTTGGCCAAAAATCATTTGATAATTTAGTTGAAGCAATAGAAAATTCTAAAAAGAATTCTTTAGAAAGACTTCTATTTGGTTTAGGTATTAGGCAAGTAGGCGAAAAAGCTGCTAAAGTACTTGCTAGTAACTTTAAAAATATGGATAATCTTATGAATGCTAGCGTTGAAGATTTATCTAATATTAAAGATATTGGTCCTATTACTGCTGAAGGCATTGTTGATTTCTTTAATGATCCAAACAACAAACGCATTATTAACGATTTAAAACTATTTGGTTTAAATATGGAATATATTGATACTTCAATAGATTCAAATAGTGAGTTTAAAGATAAGACGGTAGTGCTTACTGGAACGCTTACAATTTACACAAGAAACGAAGCTACTAAACTTCTTGAAGATTTAGGCGCACATGTTGCAGGTAGTGTTTCGAAGAAAACAGATTATGTAATATATGGAACAGAAGCAGGCTCTAAATTAACAAAAGCCCAAGAACTTGGCGTTAAAACACTAAGCGAAGAAGAATTTAAGAAAATGTTATAATTGATAGGTATGAATAAAGAAGAAATTAAAGATTTAGCCTTAAATATCATGTTTGATGTAACTGATAAAGAGGCCGAAGATATTGAAAATGAATTTAAAACACTAGATAAGATGCTAGAATTTTTTGATTCTATCGATACATCTAACGTAGAAGAAATGGTTTATCCATTTGATGATCCTACTTCTTATTTAAGACAAGATGTAACTAGCAAAACTATTTCTCAAAATGATGCTATGAGTAATGTTGCTAAAACTAAACAAGGTCACGTAGTTGTACCTAAGGTGGTTAAATAATGAGACTTCAAGATTGTACAACTAATAGTGCAACTTTAGCACTTGAGATACTTAAAAAGAATAACGAGAAATTAAATAATATCGTTACTTTTGTTGAGCCTACTATAAAAGGCGAAGGAAAATTAAATAATGTTCCTGTTGTATTAAAAGACAATGTTAATACTAAAGGTATTTTAACTACTGCTTCTTGTAAGATATTAGATAATTATGTTCCTGTATATAACGCAACTATCGTTGATAAGATTGAAAAAGCAGGTGGGCAAATTATCGCAAAAGCTAGTATGGATGAACTTGCAATGGGTGGAACTAACTTGACTGCTTTAACAGGCCCTGTAAAAAATCCGTACGATTTAAATAGAATTTCTGGTGGATCATCTGGTGGTTCGGCTGTTGCTGTTGCTTCAGGTGCTGTTCCATTTGCTATTGGATCTGATACTGGCGATTCTGTTAGAAAGCCTGCGTCATTCAATGGTATCGTTGGAGTTAAACCAACTTACGGAAGAATTTCTAGATATGGTATTATTCCATATTCATCAAGTTTGGATCATGTTGGTTATTTCTGTACTAATGTAAAAGATGCTGCAACACTTCTTGAAGTCTTAGCTGGAAGAGATGACAACGATATGACTTCAAGTTTTGAAGAAGTTAAAGAATACTCAAAAGAATTAAATAGTGATATTAAAGGTAAAAAAATATTAGTGTTTAGTAATGTAATTGAAGCTATATCTAATAAGGATGTTATTGAAAGTTTTAATAATTTAATTGAAGGACTAAAGAAGAAGGGCGCAATAGTTGAAAATGTAAGTTTTGATGAAAAACTTATGAGAGCTATTCTTCCTACTTATTACATTATTGCTAACGCAGAAGCTACAGCAAATCATTCTAATCTTACTGGTTTATTATTTGGTGAAAGATTAGAAGGATCTTCAATTGATGAAATAATGATTAAATCAAGAAGTGAAGGCTTTGGTCCATGGATTAAAAAGAGATTTGTTATTGGTTCATATGCATTAAAAGAAGATAATCAAGAAAGAGTATTTAGAAAAGCTCAAAAAATAAGAAGATTAATCGTTGAAGATGTAATGAAAAAGCTTAGTGATGCTGATGGCTTAATTGCTCCAGCTGCTACAGGTGGCGCACCACTAATTAATTCAACTTCAACTAACCAAATGTCAGATGAATACTTAGTAGCTGATAACCATATGGTTATTGGAAACTTTACAGGTTGTCCATCTATTACATTACCTATGGGATACACAGAAGGTTTACCAATCGGTGTTAATCTAACATGTAATCCATTTAAAGAACAAACAATGTTTGATATTTCTTTTGCTATTGAAGAAATAACTGGTTTAGCTGATAAAGTAAAGGAGGATTTCTAATTATGGAATACGATGTTGTAGTCGGAATTGAAATTCACCTTGAACTTACTACTAATACAAAGATGTTTTCAGGTGCTCCTTATAAATTCAAGTCTGAAGCAAACACTTGCACAAACGAAATTGATTTAGGACATCCTGGAACTTTACCATGTGTAAATATGGAAGCAGTTAAAAAAGCAATCATGACATGCTTTGCTTTAAATCTTGATATTGATAAGTTAATTAAATTTGATAGAAAGAATTATTACTATTCTGATTTACCTAAAGGCTTCCAAATCACTCAACAATTCCATCCAATTGGTAAAAACGGTTATATTGAAATTTACGTAAATGGTGGATACAAGAAAATTAGAATTAATAGAGCACATATGGAAGAGGATACTGCTAAACAGTTCCACTTATATGATGAAACATTAATTGATTTTAATAGAGCTGGTGTTCCACTTCTTGAAATTGTATCTGAACCTGATATCGCATCTGGCGAAGAAGCTGCATTATACGTAGAGAAGTTAAGACAAACATTAGATTACTTAGGTGTATCTGATGTAAAAATGGAAGAGGGTTCTTTAAGATGCGACGTTAACGTTTCAATTAAACCTAAAGGATCTAATGAATTTGGTACAAAGGTTGAAGTTAAAAACTTAAATAGTATCGCAAATGTTAAAGATGCTATCGACTTTGAAGCAAATAGACAAGCTGAATTATTAGAAAAAGGTGAAAAGATTGTTCAAGAAACTAGACGTTTTGATGAAAAGACAATGTCTACTGTTTCTATGAGATTAAAAGAATCATCTGTAGATTATAAATACTTCCCAGAGCCAAACATCTTCCCGATCAAAATTGATGATGCATGGATTAACTCTATTAAGGAAGCTATGCCTGAACTACCTGATGCAAAATCTAAACGTTATTTAAATGAATATAAGTTAAGTGAATATGATACCAACTTATTACTAGCAAATAAGATGATGTCTTCTTTCTTTGATGAAGCTATGAAGTCTGCAACAAATCCAAAGAATTTGTGTAATCTACTAACTTCTGAACTTGTTGGTTTACTTCAAAAAGATGAAACACCTATTGAGAAGTCACCAGTTACTCCTGTTAATCTAGCTAAGTTATCTAATATATTAGATAAGGGAGAAATATCTTCTAAACAGGCTAAAGAAGTTCTTGAAGAGATGTTAAGTGGTAAAGATCCTGAAACTATTATTAATGAAAAGGGCATTAAACAAGTATCTAATCAAGATGAAATCTTAAAGATTGTTAAAGAAGTATTAGATGAAAATCCTCAATCAATTGAAGATTTCAAGAATGGTAAAGATAGAGCTTTAGGCTTTATGGTAGGTCAAGTTATGAAGAAATCTAAAGGACAAGCTAATCCGAAGATGGCTTCAGAATTATTGACTAAAGAATTAAGTGAAAGATAGAATATTATTATGAGTGAAGTTAAAAAACCTAAAAAGAAAAAATTATCTACATCAGCACTAGTATTGATTATTTCTTGTATAATAATCGCAATTCCAATTATTATATTCCTAGTAATTATTATTTCTGCTGCATTAACTAATAGCAAGCCTTCATTTGGAAATAGATTTGATAACGATTTAAATCCTGCTATCACATCTTCTCAAATTGAAAGTGTAAAAAATAGCGTTAGTTCAATTAGTGGTGTTGAATCTTGTGAAGTAAATCTTGCAACAGCTCAATTTAGAGTTAACATCGACACAAAAGATAGCGCTAGTGAAGAAGAAATTGAAAAAATTACTAAAGATGCATATGATGCAGTGAACAAAGAATTACCTGTATCTACATATTTCAAGATGTCTAGTGATGGACAAAGGATGTATGATTTAGCTATCAATTCTTATAACTACATCCCTGATAACAATGAAGATGCTAATTGGATTTCTTATGTATTAACTAAGAATTCAAAAATGGATGATTATGAAACACAACTTATTTCTTCGCCTAAAAATTCAGATTTAGCTAAAGAATTAAGAGGTGAAGTTGTCGATACTCCTGATACTACTGATGTAGTAGATGGAGAAGCAGATGCTGAATAAACTTCTGAGTAATCAGAAGTTTTTTATTTTATGAAAAACGAGATTTTAGAACTTAAATGTATTGATATGTCGGTAGATGGACAAGGAATCTGTAAAGATAATGGCCTTGTTGTTTTTGTTAAGGGAATGATACTTGATGAAGTAGCAAAAGTAAAAATCATTTCTGATAAAAAGAATATGGCTTTTGGCATTATTGATGAAATGATTAAACCATCGCCATATAGAATTAAGTCACTATGTCCTATATCTTATAAGTGTGGCGGATGTGATTATCGATATATTGATTATGACTATCAATTGGTACTTAAAAAAAGACAACTAGAACAAACGTTTAAGAATTTTAATCTTGATGTTAAAGTTGATGATGTTATTAAATGTGATGATCCAATGTATTATAGAAACAAAACTCAAGTGCCAGTTAGAGAACATCAATTTGGTTTCTATCGCAAATACTCTAATGATATTGTTGAGTTTGATGAATGCTATATCGAAACTAGACTTGCTAACGATATATTAAGAGATTTAAAGAAAGAATTGTTATCGTTGCATTTAGATAATACTTTAAGACACATATTAATTAAGCACGCTCTTGGAACAGGCGAGGTGATGATTGGTCTTATTGTTAATGATTTTAATGTTGATTATAGTGAAGTGGCAGATTATATTACTTCTAAATATAAAAATATTAAATCAATCATACTTAATCTAAATAATAAAGATACAAACGTTATATTAGGTAATGAAGAAAAAGTACTATTTGGTAATGATTTTATTATTGATGAATTTGAAGGCATACAATTTAAAATATCATTAAAATCTTTCTATCAAGTTAATTATCACCAAATGATAAAGTTATATAAACAAGTTGAAAAAAAAGCTGATATCAATAATGAATCAAGAGTATTAGATTTATATTCTGGTATTGGTACTATATCTTTATTCTTAGCAAGAAAAGCAAAAGAGGTAACAGGTGTTGAAGTTGTAGAGCCTGCAGTAAATAACGCTATCGAAAATGCTAAGATGAATAACATTAATAATGCTAACTTTATATTGGGTGACGCAAGGGATCCAATGGATAAATACTTAAAAGATAAAGATGTAGTAATTGTTGATCCACCAAGAAAAGGGCTAAACGAATCTTTAATTAATTCAATTATTAATTCAAATATCAATAAAGTTGTTTATGTATCTTGTAATCCTGCAACTCTAGCAAGAGACTTAACTTTGTTAAAAGATACATATAATATAGGAAATATTACACCTGTAGATATGTTTCCATATACAACTCACGTCGAATCGGTTGTACTGTTAACCCGCATATAATCGATGATTTCCATTATCTTTAGACTTTTATGAATAGCTATATAAACAGGGCTATTTTTTTGCATTTTAGGCTTGCTTAGTGTCAAATAATTGCGGAATATAGTGTGATTTGTAACTTTGTTTATATTAA
>JAUNQJ010000054.1 GCA_030536265.1 Erysipelotrichaceae bacterium | reverse complement strand
GGCTATAAGCTTTCTTTTTAAACCTGTCTACTTTCGTTTGACAAGTTCACTTAATCAATTTGGCCTTAAGATATTATGCTTATGTTTTCTTGTTACTATTTGTTTTCTTCTGCATCAATAATCATTGCTAATGCACCATAGATTACTGAATCATCGCCAAGACTTGCGCATTTTAATTCAACTGATTGACGAATAGATGGCATACAATACTTATCAACCTCTTTTAATATTTTCTTTAAGAATTTGTTTCCACAAGCTTCCATAACACCACCACCATAAACAATTAAATCTGGACTGAAAATATTAATTAAGCTTCCTGTTGCGATTGCCATATAATGGCAAGCTCTATCAACAGCTTCTAAAGCAACTTCATCTTTTTGTTTAATAGCTTTCTTTAAATATTTACTACGGAATACACCGTTTTCAATCTTATCAGCTAAGAAGCTTTCTCTGCCTCTTGCAACTTGATGTTGAATGTATGCTGACATACCTTTTTTACTTGAGAATGTTTCAAAACATCCGCATTGTCCACAGCCACAAAGTGGTCCTTCTGGATCTAATACCATGTGTCCAATTTCAGCTGCTTTAAATCCTGTTCCTGTATATAGTTTTCCATCAATGATAATGCCACCACCGATTCCAGTTCCAGGGAATATTCCAACAACATTTTTATATCCTTGTGCAGCACCATATTTATACTCACCTAGTACACCAAGATTAACATCATTACCGATATAGAATTTAGCACCAAACTTTTTCTCAATTGGAGTTCTAAGATCGTAATCACGCCAAGGTAAATTTGGAGCAAATAATACTACTCCAGTAGAAGAATCGCTTACACCAGGTGCTCCAGCAGAAATAGCATTAATTTCTTCTTTTTTGATATTTGTTTCTTTAAGCATGTCTTTAACAGTGCTGATGATAATATCCTCAACATTGCCTACATCATCACCTTTTTCTTTAGTACGTTTTTTAAGTCTGTAGATGATTTCACCTTTGTCGTTAAAAATTGCTCCAAGAACTTTTGTTCCACCGATGTCTAAACAAATATTATATTTTCCTTCCATTTTTCTACCTCCATCTTTGTTCAGTTTATTATTTTTTCTTTTGCTTTTTAGTTTTTTGATTTTCACTTGTTTTAGCACTTACCTTTTCTGGAAGAGGCGTGCCTGCTTTGGCATAGCTTTTTTCCATAAAGTATTCTTGTGAGTTTAAATTGTCATTATCAGATTTTGCACTCACATAAGTGCCATCGCTTTGAAGTACACGAAGTTTGCATGTATCTTTAAGCATCGTTTTGAAATCTTCAAGAAGACGATCACGTATCTCTTGATTATATATTGGTGCTGCTATTTCTACTCTTCTTGTAGTGTTTCTAGTCATCATATCAGCAGAAGCTATATATACTTCTACCTTCTTATCTGCACCAAAGATATAAATTCTACCATGTTCCAAATATCTGCCAACGATACTATAGACCTCAATATTATCAGTGTATCCAGGTATTCCAGGCACAAGGCAACAAATTCCCCTAATTAGCATCTGAATCTTAACACCCGCAGATGACGCCTCTATCAACTTATCAATTATCTTTTTATCAGTAAGAGAATTAAGCTTGAATCCAATATAAGCTTTTTTACCCGCTTTTGCTTGAAGAATCTGATTGTCAATTTTTTCAATAATCTTATCTTGTAAACAGTTTGGTGCAACAAGAAGATGATTACTTTCTTTAACCGTGTCTCCAGCAGCAAGTGCATTAAATACATTTACAGCTTCCATGCCTATTAATTGATCAGCAGTCATTAGACAATAGTCAGTATAAAGACGAGCCGTTTTTTCGTTATAATTACCAGTTCCGATTTGAGTAATATATTCAACGCCCTTTGAGCTCTTTCTAGTAATTAAACACAATTTAGAATGAACTTTGTATTTTTCTAGACCATAAATAATTCTGCATCCAGATTCTTCAAGTTCACGGCTCTGTTCAACGTTGTTTGCTTCATCGAAACGTGCACGTAGTTCAACAAGAGCCATAACATCTTTGCCATTTTCAGCAGCTTGTGATAACGCAGAAACAACTTGGCTTATTTTTGCTAGACGATAAAGTGTTATACGAATAGAAACAACATCAGGATCATTTGCAGCTTCTGTTAATAGTCTAAGGAAAGGACGAATGCTGTCATACGGATATGAAAGAAAGATATCTTTCTTTTTAATTTGACTAATCATGCTCTTGTCTTCGGCGACGTTAGGTGATAATTGTGGGGCTCTAGTAGGATAAAACAGTTCTTTACTACTAGAAAGCATATTTGTAATATTACTTAAAAAATCAAAATCAAGAGGCGCACTAGAATAGAAAGCGTGTTTCTTTGGTAAATCAAGATAATCACAAATAGTTGAAATCAATTTTGTTTTGTTTTTACCAACGTATTCAAGCTTTATAGCACCCATACGTTTTCTAGTTGTAATCATTTTTTCAACCGCTTTACGATAATCTTTATTCTTGAAATCAATATCGTCTTGATGATCATCATCAATTGAAATATCAGCGTTTCTAACTAAACGAATTACAGAACTATTTATTACATCGTATTGTTTAAAAATACTTGGAATATTTTCTTTGATTAAATCTTCAATTAATATGTATTTACTGTTGCTAGAAGAAATAGGAACTAAACGCTTTAACATAGCTCCAGAGCTTGGAATGATTCCAAGTAATGTGCTTTTGCCCTTTTCTTTTCTCTTGTTCTTAGATTTACTTTCTAATAAGGCAACACAATACAATTCCTTACTTGCAAGAAATGGGAATGGTTGTCTATGAGATACAATTTGAGGTGACAATAAAGGCATAACTTGAAGATTAAAGTATCGTTTAGCCTCATGTTTTTCCTTATTAGATAAATTATCGTATTTAGTTATCTCTATATTATTATGTTTAAGTTTCTTAACAAGATTGTGGTAACATCTATCTTTTTCTTTTAATATCTTGCAAGTTTTATCAAGTATTGCATCTAATTGTTCACGGCTAGTCATACGTGACTTGTTATCACGATCATCAGATTTTCTCTCATCATACAACGTGCCAACACGTACCATGAAAAACTCATCCAAATTGCTTTGAAAGATACTTAAAAAATTTAATTGTTCACATAAAGGGTTTTCTTTGTCGAATGCTTCTTCTAATACGCGCTCGTTGAACTTCAACCATGAAAGTTCTCTATTTGTATAGCACTCTATTGGATACTTGCTATCTTTACGTTTTTCATTATTTTTTTTATTTTTCTTATCCATATTATCTTAAAAATACCCGCTATTAATGCAATAAATCACCAAATAGCCCTTTTTGATATTAATAATTATATACCCTTTTTATTCTATTAATTGTAAGATATTAGTGAAAGAAGGATACAATATGGCTAAAACAAAGAATGAATTAGATGAATTAAAAAATGAATATGCTTCTTTAAAATCTAAGTTAAACGAATTAACTGATGAGGAATTAAAAACTGTATCTGGCGGCGCTTATGAAAACATCGTTGTTGCTTGCTCGTATCAATGTCCAATTTGTGGTGGAACTCATAAATTCAACATGGAATTTTATGGAATAATGCGTGGATTTGATATCATCAGTTATAATGCATGCCCAAAAACAAAAGAAGTAATTAAAATAAAAGGCGGAGATTACTCTGCTATTCGAATCACTAGTACAGATAACGTTGAATATGTTGTAGGTTATAAAGAAGAAGGATTCGCTCAATAATTATTACTGGTTGTTAATAAAAATGCTAACTATAGTTAGCATTTTTTGTTCTCCTTTTTCTTGATTGGAATCCATATAGCAGAATGGTAATTTTTATCATCCATATCTGTTGTGCAATCATACCATTCAATATTATAATTTGCTCTTACTTCATATTCATTGTTATTAGGAATCCATTCATTAAATATTCTTGTGTTTGTTTCTTGTAAAGTCTTTGGATTTGGACCATAACAATCAAAAATTGCCCAATCGCCTCTTTCAAGTTCAATCATTTTCATACCTTTTGGAACTTCGCCGCCAGTATATCTACCGGCTACCATATACTTAAATGATTTGTTGCCGCTATCCATACATAATGCATACTCTCCAATACAATTGTCAACAATTGCGTGCTCTTCTGGTGTTTCTGGTTCTTTGCCAGCATATATTCTTGTACAGTGTTTTGAACATATCTCATCCCAAAACTTTGGGATTTCTTGATATGAATTTTCAAAATTAAATTCTGATTCAAATCCTATTAGTTTAATAGGAAACATTGGTGTAATCTTAACGTTCATTTCTTCTCCTTGTTCAATTGTAAGTTTGATTCGTATACGATTGAAAGGAGTATATCTGCCACCTTTTTTAACTTTTGATGGTGTTATGCCATGGAACTTAGAAAACGATTTAGTAAAAGATTCTGGTGTTTCATATCCATATTTATAAGCAACATCGATTATCTTGTTATTATTTTGTCTTAATTCGCATGCAGCCAAAAATAATCTTCTATTTCTTATGTATTCACCTATTGAATAACCAGTCAATATTTGAAAACTTCTTTGTAAATAATATTCTGAGATGCCGACATATTTAGATAACTTCTTAATGTCTATATCTTTAGTTAAGTTGTTTTCAATATATTCAATTACCTTTTCTAAATCCTGTATCATATTTCTCCCTTCTTAATTATAATAGAGAGAATATCAGATATTATCTTGTCGATAATTGTTTTTATAAGACAAGAAATAAAAAATACGCTTTTTGAAATTAACCACTGAAAAAGGAAAAAGCCTCGGTTTTCCCCAAGGCTTTGTAGTTATTAAAATAATTTTATTCCCACTCAATAGTAGAAACACGATTATGTCCTTTTCATATAAAACAATTTATTTATGCAAATTAACCGTAAAAGATTGAATATCGCTTCTTATATAACTAATACTATGGGCGATTATTTTATCGTTTTCATTATAATAATTACTTTCAAGCGTCATAATAGCTACGCTATTTGGTACATGAAATATTTTTTTTATCTTTTTATCACCTTTAATTATGCTTAATTTTTGCTTTATTTTTTTAAGCTTTACACCATAGAAAGATAAAATATCTTTAAATGAAAAAACTGATGTATTAATCGTATCAAGCAACGGTAATACATTCTTTGTAATATACAATTCATTAATTGAACATATTTCATCACCTATGTATTGAAGGTGATATAAGAAATAAATTTCATCATCAATATCAATATCAAACATTGTAGCGTATTTATTGCCTGCAGGACGTACAATTTTTTTTATTTCCTTTACACTTGCTCTACTATCATTAATATCGTTTATAAACCCACCATGTTTATCAATTGAAACAACATTTTTATTACCAACAACAAATACACCTTTGCCTTGTACTCTTCTTAATAAACCTTCGTTAACAAGTGCATCGACTGCATTTCTTGTTGTAATTCTATTCACTCCAAAAACTTCAGATAATTTATTTTCTGAAGGAATTGCAGTTCCGGGCATATATTCACCTTCTTCAATTTTATTTCTAATTATTTCTCTTAATTGGAGATAAATTGGTTTGTTTGATTTCTTTTTATTCATATTATCCTTCTATCTCGCAAATAAAATCAAACTTATCAGGCCTTATCAATTGTTTATAATACATAACAATATCACCGTTTTGATCAACCGATATTCCATCAGCAAAAAAAAGCGGAGCTTTATTATCTATTT